>NZ_JANZKM010000028.1:0-41967 GCF_025642935.1 Curtobacterium sp. RIT-PI-V | reverse complement strand
CCTGGAGCCGCTGCCGCGCGGCTCCGTCGCCTTCGTGTCGAGAGTGGCTGGCGCTGCAGGTGCCGACCCTCAATAATCTGATTAATCAGACTATACGACGATCCGCCGCGCGCCATCCGCCCTCGGACGCAGTCTGCCGTTTCGATGGGACCGACGTCACGTCGACCGCGCCACCCGTACTGCATGGAGGAACGATGCCCCCGGCCCGAGGACTCCACGCCCACGTGCTCGACGCCCTCGGGCAGCGGATCGTCGACGGCGCGCTCGAGCCCGGCACGGTGGTCCGCCCCGAGCTCGTGGCGGACGAGTTCGGCGTGTCCCGGTCGGTCGTGCGCGAGGCGCTCCGCGTCCTGCAGTCGCTCGGGCTCGTCGAACCCCGACAGCGCGTCGGCACGCAGGTGCTCGGCATCGGGTCGTGGGAACTGCTCGCTCCGACGGTCATCCGGTGGCGGGGCGCCTCGCCCGCCTACTTCGTGCAGCAGCGGGAACTGCTCGAGCTGCGACTCGGCGTCGAACCCGTCGCGGCGTCGCTCACCGCCGGCGGCTCCGGGGCGGCCGCCGTCCTCGACGCCGCGCAGGACATGCTCGCCGCCTGCGCGCGCGAGGACAGCCGCGCGTACCTCGAGGCCGACGTCCGCTTCCACCGCGCCCTGCTCACCGGCTCCGGCAACGCCGTCTTCGCGCACTTCGCCGGCACCGTCGAGGCGCTGCTGCGCACCCGCACGTCGGAGTCGCGCGACACCATCACGCGCTGGACGCGCGAGGCAGCACTCCGCCACGAGGCCGTCGGGCGCGCGCTCGTCGCGGGCGACGGGGCCGCCGCGGCGGCCGCGACGACGGCGCTCGTCGGCGTCACGCGCGACGAGTTCATCGCCGAGGCCCCGCGCGGCTGACCGCGGCTGGGCCGCGGTGCGGGGCGAGTCGGGGTCCCGGTGCCGAAGGTCGCCGGGGTCCCGGTCCTGTCGATCGCCGGGGTTCCACGACATGCCGCGCGCTGATCGCCGCGGTTCCGCAGGACGCGCGATCGCGCGCTGAGATGTGCGGATTTCGGAACCTCGCGCGCCCGAGACGCGACCGAAGGGCGGACGGGAGGCCCGTGGCGACGCGACCACGGGCCTCCCGTCCGACGGCCGCCCGGGTTCCACGACATGCCGCGCGCTGATCGCCGAGGTTCCGCAGGACGCGCGATCGCGCGCCGAGATGCGCGGATTCCGGAACCTCGGCGCAGGCCGCCGGACGCGCCGCCCGGCGCTACCTGCGCGCGAAGAGGCGGGGACCGCGCAACCGCAGGCGCATCGTCACCGTGCCGAGCCACCGGTCGTACTTGTAGCCGACCTTGCCCATCCGGCCGACCTCCTCGAAGCCGAGCCGCTCGTGCAGGCGGATCGAGGCCTCGGCCTGCCGGTCGGCGATCACGGCGACGACCTCGCGGACCCCGGCGGACCGACATTCGTCGAGCAGGGCCTCCATGAGCGCACGGCCCAGCCCCTTGCCACCCGAGGCCGCTCCGAGGTAGATCGAGTCCTCGACCACCCGGTTCGACCGGTCGCGCGGGTTCCAGGCGTCCACGAGCGCGTAGCCGAGGATCTGTCCGGCGGGGTTCTCGGCCACCAGGAAGGGCAGCTTGCGCTTCCGGATGTCGTCGTAGCGCTGCTTCCACCGGGCGAAGGTGAACGCCGACGGGTCGAAGGTCACCGACGAGTTGCGGACGTAGTGCGTGTGGATCTCGCGCACGTCGGGCAGGTCGCTCGCCTCGGCAGCACGGATCCGGTACTCGAAGGCGGTCTCGCTCGCCGGCCGGGCACGCAGGTGCCGCGGCAGGACCCGCCGTCGCTGGTATTCCTCCTCGAGCACGTGCCGAGCCTACTGAGCGGGCAGCGACCAGTCGACCGGTGCCGCGCCCTGTTCCTGCAGCAGCTCGTTGACCTGCGAGAACGGCCGGCTGCCGAAGAAGCCCCGCGACGCGCTCAACGGGCTCGGGTGCGCCGACGCCACCACCGGGGTGTCGCCGAGCAGCGGCCGGACGGACGCGGCCTGTGCACCCCAGAGCACGGCGACGAGCGGGGTCCCCCGGGCGACGAGTGCGCGGACCGCCTGGTCGGTGACGGTCTCCCAGCCCTTGCCGCGGTGACTGCCGGCGTCGCCCGCGCGGACCGTGAGCACACGGTTGAGCAGCAGCACGCCCTGGTCCGACCACGCACGCAGGTCACCGTGCGCCGGCGGGGTCACGCCGACGTCGGCGCCGAGCTCCTTGTAGATGTTCGCCAGGCTGCGCGGCACCGGACGGACCGCTGGGTCGACGGCGAACGACAGCCCGATCGGGTGGCCCGGCGTCGGGTAGGGGTCCTGCCCCACCACGAGCACCTTCACGGCGTCGAAGGGCGTGGTGAAGGCCCGGAGCACGTCGGCGCCGGCCGGCAGGTAGGTGCGGCCGGCCGCTGTCTCGTCACGGAGCCAGGCACCCATGCGGTGCACATCGGCCTCGACCGGAGCGAGCGCCGACGCCCAGCCCGGGTCGACCAGGTCGGCGAGCGGTCGTGGTTCCACCACGGCTACGCGCCCATCGTGGCGACGGCCACCGACTCCTCGCCGGCCATGACCCGCCAGACGCTGCCGGTACCCCGGACCTCGAGCGCGCCCTCGCCGACGACGAGGGCGGTGTCCTCGTCGATCGCCAGGCCAGCGGTGACGAACTCGGCTTCGGCGCTCGCGATCAGGCGGGCGAGGGTGCCGGCCTGCACCGCGTGGACGTCGATGGTCAGGTCGACCAGGCCGAGGCCTTCGCGGAGTTCGACCTCGTCGAGGCCCTCGGAGGCCTCCTCGGGGCAGATCTCGACGCCGCCGATGCGCCAGCCGCCCACGAGCGCGCGGTCGGCGGCGATCATCGCGCCGGCCGAGTAGCCCAGGTAGGGCAAGCCGTCGGCGACGAGCAACCGGAGCTGGTCGACGAGCGGGGCGATCGCGCCCAGGTAGTCGGGGGTGACGCCGCCACCGACGACGAGCGCGTCGACGTCGCTCAGGACGGTCGTGTCGAACACCTGGCCGGCCGCGACCTCGGTGACGACGACCTCGGCCGCGCGGGCACCACCGAGCACCTCGGCGATGTCGGCGGTCGACGACGGACTGCCGCCGTCCGGACCGGCGACGGAGAGCAGGGCGATGCGCGGGACCGTCCGGCCGACGGCCGCCGAGCGTGCGGTGGCCTCGGCGAGGAAGGGCGCTGCGGCGTCCGAGGCGGCGAAGAGTCCGCCGCCGACGAGGTGGATGCTCACGACTCGGCCGTCACCGGTGCGAGGGCGCTCCACGGGAACGTGATCCAGCCGTCGACCCGGCGCCACACGTGGTCGGGCTCGAGGACGGTGCCGGGCTTCGAGTACAGGCAGGCGCTGCGGACGTCGGCCCCGGCGTTCCGGATGATGTCGACCACCAGGCGCAGGGTCCGGCCGGAGTCCGACACGTCGTCGACGACGAGCACGCGCTTGCCTGCCAGGCTCGGGGCGTCGAGCGCGGGTGCGAGCACGACGGGCTCGTCCAGGCGCTGCTCGACGTCGGTGTAGAACTCGACGTTGATCGAGCCGCACTCCTTGGTGCCGAGCGCGTAGGCCACGGCACCGGCGATGATCAGCCCGCCGCGGGCGACGGCGACGACGACCTCGGGCTCGAAGCCGGAGGACAGCACGTCCTTCGCGAGCAGGCGTGCGGCGTCACCGAACTCCAGCCATCCGAGCACCTCGGGCCCGCTCGTCACGGTCACGGTCGACTGAGCCGGGGCCGTGGGCTCGGGTTCGCTGCTGATCGGCATCCGACCACGGTACCGGCAGGGACCCCGCGGCCGCGACCCGTCGTCACCGCCCGGGCGCTGCGCGGGATCAGCGCGGCGTGAGCGTCCCGCGCGCGAGCTTGTGCTGCGCCGACTGCGCGACCGGCCGGATCGTGACCAGGTCGAGGTTCACGTGCGGCGGCAGTTCCACCGCGTGCACGATCGCCTCGGCGACGTCGTCGGCCACGAGCGGGTCCGGCACGTCGTCGTAGACCGCAGCGGCCTTCTGCTCGTCGCCGCGGAAGCGGGTGAGCGCGAACTCGTCGGTCTTCACCAGGCCGGGGGCGATCTCGACGACGCGGATCGGTTCGCCGTTCAGCTCGAGCCGGAGTGCGCCGACCAGGGCGTGCTCGGCGAACTTCGCGGCGTTGTAGCCACCGCCGTTCTCGTACGCCACGAAGCCGGCCGTGCTCGTCACCGTGACGATGTCCGCTCCCCCGGTGTCGCGCGCACGGTCCCGCAGGTGCGGCAGCAGCGCTGCGACGACGCGCTTCGTGCCGATCACGTTCACCTCGAACATGGCCCGCCAGTCGTCGACGTCGGACTCCTCGACGCTAGCCGAGCCGAACGCGCCGCCGGCGTTGTTCACGAGGACGTCGGCGCCGCCGAGCTCGGCGACGCGGGCGGTGAGCGCCTCGACGTCGGCAGCACTCGTGATGTCCGCCACCAGGACGTCGGCCCCGGTCTCCGCGGCGAGCGCCTCGAGCTTCGACTCCCGGCGTGCGACGGCGAGCACGTCCCAGCCCCGCGAGCGGAACAGCCGGACGGTGGCCGCCCCGATGCCCGAGCTCGCTCCGGTGACGACTGCGCGCCGTGCTGCCATGTGATCTGCCTCCTGCGTCGGTGACCAGGACGTGTGGTGGCCTGGTCCGACCACCGTACCGAGCGGGACCGTTCCCGCACCGCGCCGGGCCGTCCAGGTCACGATCCGGTAACGTGACCGACGATGACGACGGATGCCGCCCCTCCCGCACCCTCGGCCCCGGCGACGCAGCTCGAACCCGGCCGGGCGCCGCGCCGTATCCCGATGTGGGACACCGCGCGGTTCATCGCGGTGACCCTCGTGGTGATCGGCCACGCGATCCAGCGCCAGACGACTGCGAGCGACCACGCCCTGGCGCTCTACACGTTCATCTACGCGTTCCACATGCCCGCGTTCGGTGTGATCAGCGGCTACTTCTCGTCGGCCGACACCCCGACGGCGAAGCGCATGCGCCGGACGATCACCGACATCGTCGTGCCGTACATCATCATGCAGACGATATGGACGGTGGTGCAGGGCATCGTCGAGGGCGGCAAGGACTTCAACCCGACGCAGCCGACCTGGACCCTGTGGTTCCTGCTCGCCCTCGGCATCTTCAAGCTGATCCTGCCGTACCTGGCGCAGCTGCGGTGGCCGCTGTTCTGGGCCGTCGTGTTCAGCATCGGCGTCGGCTACTTCGACAACGTGGACTCGACGCTGTCCCTCTCGCGGGCGATCAGCCTGCTGCCGTTCTTCCTGCTCGGGTGGCAGGTCAAGCAGTGGGGGCTCTTCGACCGCTGGTACGAGGCCTCGCGTCGCACCGTCGTCCGGGTGCGCGTCGCCGCCGGAGCCGTGTTCGCGGCGTGGGCCGTGTCGTGCGCGGTGTGGATCCCGCAGTTCAAGGAGTTCGACCTGCACCACTGGTTCTTCTACGACGACTCGTACTCGGGTCTCGGCGAGGACGCCTGGTGGGCCGGTGCCGTGCGCTTCGGCCTGATGCTGCTCGCGACGCTGCTGACCGCGTCGTTCCTGGTGCTCATCCCCCGCCGGAACATCTGGCTCACGCAGTTCGGTGCGGCGACGATGTACGTGTACCTGCTGCACACGTTCGTGCTCTACCCGATCCGCGAGTCCGGCGTGCTCGCCGGTCCGCACTCCGCGTGGCCGTTCGTGCTCCTGATGGTCGCGATCGCCTGCGCGGTCAGCCTCTTCCTGGCGCAGCCCTTCGTGCGCCGCGGGATGCGCTGGCTGCTGGAACCGAACGTCCGCTGGCTGTTCCGCCGCGACGCGGCGTAGCGGTGCCACCTCGCACCGTGCGCGTTCCTCCGGCCGGTGCGAGCTTGCCCGTTCGGTGCGGCGCGGCAGCGCCGCACCGAACCACCGACCTCGCACCGTCCGACGGTGACAGCGCGGTGCGGACGGACGGAAGGGAGGCCCGTGGCGCGTCGGGCGTGCGCGTTACGTCCGAAGGCGGGTGCGGTGGTGCGGGCCCCGCCACCTGCGTACCGTGACACCCGACGCAACGCAGCATCCCCACCGGGCACGGCCGACCAGCCGCTGGCGCGTCTGCTCGGGACCGGCCGGCGTGGCCCCCTCGAGCTCACCCGAACCCATCACCCAGCCGCACCGGACAGGAGCACCAAGATGACCGAGCACGACGCCGCGCAGTGGCGGTTCGAGACCACGCAGGTCCACGCCGGGGCACAGCCGGACCCGACCACGGGTGCCCGCGCCACCCCGATCTACAAGACGACCTCGTACGTCTTCGCGAACTCGGACGAGGCCCGCGACCTGTTCGCCCTCGCCAAGCCGGGCAACATCTACTCGCGCATCATGAACCCGACGAACGACGTCGTGGAGCAGCGCATCGCGGCACTCGAGGGCGGCAGCGGCGCACTCCTCGTGGCGTCCGGTCAGGCGGCGGAGACCTACGCCGTGCTGAACATCGCCGGTGCGGGCGACCACATCGTGTCGTCGTCGTCGATCTACGGCGGCACGTACAACCTGTTCAAGTACACGCTGGCGAAGCTCGGCATCGAGACCACGTTCGTCGAGGACCAGGACGACCTCGAGGAGTGGCGCCGCGCCGTCCGCCCGAACACGAAGCTCTTCTTCGCCGAGACCATCGGCAACCCGAAGATCAACGTCCTCGACATCACCGGCGTCAGCGACGTCGCACACGAGTCCGGCGTCCCGCTGATCGTCGACAACACGATCGCGACGCCCTACCTCATCCGTCCGTTCGAGCACGGGGCCGACATCGTCGTGCACTCGGCGACGAAGTTCCTCGGCGGCCACGGCACCGTCATCGGCGGCATCATCGTCGACGGCGGGAAGTTCGCCTGGTCGCAGCACCCGGACAAGTTCCCGGAGTTCAACACGCCCGACCCGTCGTACCACGGCGCGGTCTTCGCCGAGGCCGTCGGCAACGAGCTCGCCTACATCGTGAAGGCCCGCGTGCAGCTGCTCCGCGACCTCGGGGCGTCGAACTCGGCGGACACCGCGTTCGCGCTGCTGCAGGGCATCGAGACCCTGTCGCTCCGCATCGAGCGCCACGTGTCGAACGCCCAGGAGATCGCCGAGTGGCTCGACCGGCACCCGGACGTCGCGACCGTCGCCTACGCCGGACTGCCGACGTCGCCCTGGTACGCCGCGGCGAACCGGTACGCGCCGAAGGGCGTCGGCGCCGTGCTGTCGTTCGAGCTCAAGGGCGGCGTGCCCGCGGGAAAGGCGTTCGTCGACAACCTGCAGCTGTTCTCGCACCTGGCGAACATCGGTGACGTGCGCTCGCTCGTGATCCACCCGGCGTCGACCACGCACTCGCAGCTCACGCCCGAGCAGCAGCTCACCACCGGGGTCACGCCGGGCCTGGTGCGCCTGTCCGTCGGCATCGAGAACATCGAGGACCTGAAGGCCGACCTCGAGGCCGGGCTCGCCGCGGCCCGAGCGGTCTCGCAGGAGGGCCAGCGCGCGTAGCGTTCGCTCGAGCAGCGAGGCACGACGCGCTCGATGCCTGTGCATGTTGCGACGTCCCACGAGTCGATCGACTCGTGGGACGTCGCTCGTTGCGCACGCATCCGGTGCGTGCGCATGGTGCGACGATCCACGAGTCGAACAACGCGCACGATGTCGGAACATGCGCACGCACGCAAACGGCGAGCGCGGCCCGGGACCCGGCCACGGGGCGGACGTGACGTAACACGGCGGCGGTGACCCGCGCCTCCCGGCAGACTGGACGGACCATGGACTGGCAGACGACCCCCGAGGACTCCGTGCCGTCCACCCTGGTGCCCGGTGCCGAACTCGGCACCCTCGGCAAGCCGCCGGTCACCGGCGCCTGGCGCCCCGGCGACCACCCGGGTGCGCGCCACTTCGCATCGCTCGGCGAGCAGTGGGTGCGCGGCGGGCGACTGCCGGCCGTGCGCGTGGCGTACGAGTCGTGGGGCACGCTCAACGCGGCGCGCGACAACGCCGTCCTGCTGTTCCACGCACTGACCGGCGACTCGCACGTCGCCGGGGCACCCGGTCCGGGGCACCGCACCGCCGGCTGGTGGGGCGACGTCGTCGGCCCCGGCCTCGCGATCGACACCGACCACTGGTTCGTGATCGCGCCCAACATGCTCGGCGGCTGCCAGGGCACCACCGGGCCGTCGTCGGTGGCACCCACCGGGGTCGAGTGGGGCTCGCGCTTCCCGTTCGTCACCGTGCGCGACCAGGTCGAAGTGCAGCGCCAACTCGCCGACCGACTCGGCATCGACGTGTTCGCGGCCGTCGTCGGCGGATCGATGGGCGGGATGCACGCGCTCGAGTTCGCGGTGTCGCACCCCGCACGCGTCCAGCGGCTGGCGGTGCTGGCCTCGACGGCGCAGACGACGGCGGACCAGATCGCGGCGAACTCCCTGCAGCGCTCGGCGATCCAGATGGACCCGGCGTTCGCGGGCGGCGACTACTACGAGGCCGACGCCGGCGAGGGCCCGCACCGCGGGCTGGCGCTCGCGCGGCGGATGGCGTTGATGACCTACCGGGCGTCGGACGAGCTGAACGGCCGGTTCGCCCGGTCGTGGCAGAGCGACGTGTCCCCGCTCGGCGACGACGGGCGGTTCTCGGTCGAGAGCTACCTCGACTTCCACGGCAACAAGTTCACCCGGCGCTTCGACGCGTCGTCGTACATCACCCTCACGCACGCGATGGACTCCCACGACGTCGGGGCCGGTCGGGGCGGTGTCGGGGCTGCACTCGAACTCGTGACGGCCCGCACGCTCGTGGTGGGGATCTCGAGCGACCGACTGTTCCCGATCGAGGACCAGCACCGGATCGCCGCAGGGGTGCCGGACACGCTCGACGGCGACACGGCCGCGGTGATCGAGAGCGAGTTCGGGCACGACGGGTTCCTCATCGAGCACGAGCAGGTCGGCGCGCACCTGCGGCGGTTGCTCGACGACTGAGCGCGACACGGCGTGCACGGCGCGGCGCGCGCGGCACAGCGCGCGTGACACGGCGCGCACGGCACCCGCGGCGGGACGGCGGCGCGCGCGGCACCCGCGACACCCGCGGCAGGACGGCGGCACGCGCGGCGTGCACGGCACGGCGCGCCGAACACCCCCCAACGGGTGTCGCCCGTGGTTGGATGGCTGCGAGCCCGGACTGAACGAGGCTCGGTTTCCCCGCACGACCCGCACGACCCGTCACACCAGCTCGTCACCAACCAGGACATCGATGGAATTCATCGCACAGGAACGCGACCGCTTGCTGCGGGCGACGACCCGTGTCGTGGGCATCGTCTGCGCGCTCATCAGCGTCGTCGGCGTGGTCTCCGCCGCCGCCGTCCCTGCCCTGCCGCTCGTGGGCGCCCTGCTGTGCATCGCCGCGATGGTGGCGGCGTTCGTGTTCTTCGGCCGCAGCGGCACCGTGTGGTGGACCGCCGCCATCCTCGTCACGGGGCTCGCCTCGCTCGCGCTCCTGTTCTCCGGGGTGGACGAGTCGGTCCGCCCGCTCGTCGCCAGCGCCGTCATGACGCTCGCGGGCGGTTCCCTCTCCGCACCGTTGATGGCGCAGCGCGGGCACCCCGTTGGCCTCGGACTCACCATCGCCGCGGGTGGCGTCGTCGTGGTCGTGATGGTCTGGGCAACCGGCACGGTCCTGTCGACGCCCGTCAGCGGCGCCCTGCTCGGCTGGGTGCTCATCGCGGTCGTGGCCGTCTGGATCTCGCGCAGCATCCCCCGCGTCGCCCGACGGATCTACAGCATCGGCACCGCGCACCGCGCCGAACGCCAGGCCAGCGAGACCGAGGCACAGCGGCGGCAGGGTGCGCGGCTGCTGCACGACACGGTCCTCGCGACGCTCACGCTCCTCGCACACTCCGGTGTCGGGGTCTCCGAGCAGGCCATGCGCGAGCAGGCCGCCGAGGACGCCCGGCTCCTGCGCCACCTGCGACTCGGCGCGACCCCGCAGCCGTCGCAGTCGGGCGACTACTCACTCACCCGCGAAGAGGAGTCGCCGCTCGGCCAGACCCTCGAGTCGGTGAAGCAGCGCTTCGGGCGGATGGGCCTCGAGGTCAGCTGGCACGGCACCGGTCAGGTGCTGCTGCCGTCGCACGTGCTCGACGCGTTCCTGCTGGCGCTCGGCGAGTGCCTCGAGAACGTCCGCCGGCACGCCGGTGTCGGCGAGGCGCACGTCACGATCGTCCACGACAACGACATGGTGCGCGCCATGGTCACGGACTCCGGCGTCGGGTTCGACCTGACCACCGTCAGCGCCGAACGACTCGGCTTCAAGGAGAGCGTCGTGAGCCGCCTGCGCGAGGTCGGCGGCGACGCCAAGCTCTTCTCCGCGCCGGGTTCCGGCACCACCGTCGTCCTGGAGGCACCGCGATGACCCGGGTCCCCGAGGACACCATCAGCCGGGGCCTGCCGGGCGAGTCGACCGGCCAGCAACCGCCCCGCACCCGCCGCGAGGCGCGCGAGCGCTACCGCACCAGCGAGCGTCGGCAGGCCCGCGGGCTCCCCTCGACCTCGACCGGCGCACGGTCGCTCCGCCAGGCCGCCAAGCCCGGCGCCTCGCTCGGAGCCGGGTACCTCGGCCTCGGCGCCGCGGTGCTCACCGCGATCGAGGCCGTCTCCGGCATCGTGTACTTCCTGGTCCGCTGGTCCGACTTCTCCGACCCGTGGTTGCCCGCAGCCGCCTGGATGCTCTACATCGTCGCCGCGGTCGGTGTCGGCCTGAGCGTGCTGACCTACGGCGAGCGGCTGACCGGGCTGGCCTTCGTGCTGATCTGCGTGGTGCTCGCGTGTGTCGTGACCCTCGACTTCATCGGGATCTGGCCCGAGCACGACATCGCCCACACCGCGTCGGCGTCGATCGCCGCGGGCTTCGCACTGTTGCCGATCGCGACGCTCCGGCCGGCCCGCGAGGTCGCCGCCGCCATCGCGGTGCTCGGTCTGGCGTTCATCGGCATGAGCGTCGCCTCGACCCCGATCACCAACGACACGCTGCCGGGCATCGTGTCCCTGCTGGCCTTGGTCGTCGTGCCGCCGTCGATCGCCCTGTACGTCGTGCAGCGGTTCCGGCAGCTCGTGCAGCGGGAACTCGACCGGGTGCTCGTGCAGAGCAACGTGCAGGCGCCGCAGTTCGCCGTCGGCATGCTCGCCTCGGACGAGCTCGCCCGACTCGACCTGGCCGCCGAGAAGCTGCTCGACGCCGTCGCGAACGGCACCGATCCCCTGCCGCTGTCAGACGCCTCGAGTTCCGTCGCCGCCTCGCTCGCGACCGAGCTCCGCCTGCACCTCATCGAGGGCCGACGCGAGACCTGGCTGTACCACGCGATCACGGAGTCCGACCACCTCGGGCGTTCGGTGAGCGTCGCCGATCCGGGTGCCCTCGCCGGACACCTCACCCCCGCCCAGCGCGACGGACTGCTGCAGGCCCTGTGGCAGATGGTCGGCGACGGCCGCACCGCCACCCCCGGTCTGCCGGTCGTCTCGGTCACGCTCGGCCCGGTCGGGTCCGACGGCCACCCCGTCACCGACGAGCGGATGGACGTGCCGGTCGTGATCGAGTCCCGCGGCGTCCAGCGCCGACGCCTCGGCCCCACCGCCTGGAGTGCCCTGCAGCGCATCGGTCCGTACACCGAGACCGTCCGCGACGGCGCGCTCCACATCGTCGCCCACTGCGTCGTGGACCGACATCCGTCGATGTAGCTGCCGGACACCCGGACAGCCTGCCCGTGCCACGTGCCCCTCCCTCCTAGGATCGGGCACGAACTGCCCCCGAGAAAGGACGCCCGCATGGCGACTCCAGAGGAACCCATCCGACTCGCACTCGTCGACGACCACAGGATGCTCCTCGGTGCGCTCACGGAGTGGATCCGGAGCGCCGCCGACGACATCACGCTGGTGGCCGCCGTCACGACCTGGCCCGAGCTCCTGACGAGCCCGGCGTTCCCGGTGGACGTGGTGCTGCTCGACCTGGACCTCAAGGACTCCATCCCGGTGTCGCTGAAGATCTCGACGCTCAAGACCGCCGGCGTGAAGACCGTCGTGATGAGCACCTACTCGGAGCCGAACGTGGTGCGCGAGGCCCTGGCGGCCGGTGCCCTCGGCTACCTGGTGAAGAGCGAGGACGCGGACATGATCGTCGAGGCGATCCGTTCCGCCCAGCGCGGTGAGCAGTACGTCTCCGCCGAGCTCGACCTGGCCATCAACAGCGGCGACGTCGGCGGCGTCCCGAAGCTCAGCGCCCAGGAGCGTCGCGTCATGGCGCTCTACGGCGGTGGCGAGCCCGTGAAGAGCGTCGCCTACCAGCTCGGCATCTCCGAGGAGACCGCGAAGAGCTACCTCAAGCGCATCCGCGAGAAGTACCGCGTCGCGGGCTTCGACGTGGGCACGAAGGTGGCGCTCCGGAAGCGGGCGATCACCGACGGCATCATCGTGCAGGACGGCGGCCCACTGGGTCTGTAGCGCGCGGCGCACGCGCGGCCCATGCCCGCTTCGTGAGCAGCAATGGTCGGGTCCCATCACGGAACCCGACCATTGCTGCTCACCATGGGCGGTCTGCCGCACACCACATCGGACGGGAGGCCCGTGGCGGCGTCGCGACGGGCCTCCCGTCCGATGGGTGGGCACGCCCACCGCGCGGGGTCAGGCGATCGGGACCGGCCTGCGGTCCGTGCCGCTGCAGCGACACTCTGCCGCCGATGCCGGCGGTCCCTTCCGCCGAAGCGACAGTCTGCCGCGAACAGTTCGCGGCAGAGTGCCGCTTTCGCGAACCGCGCTGGCGGCGCCCGCGCGCGATCAGTGGATGGGGACGGGCGCGGTGATCGGGCCGGTGCTCGGCGACGGGGAGCGCAGGGTGGTGCGACGCTCGACCGAGTAGCTGACCATCGTGACGAGGACGCCGAGCAGCGCGAGGACGATGCCGAGCCAGCCCGGTGCGACGAACCCGAAGCCGGCCGCGATGACCGCACCACCGAGTGCCGCGCCGAGCGAGTTGCCGATGTTGAACGCCGAGTGGTTGAGCGCCGCGGCGATCGTCCGGGCGTCGCCGGCGACGTCCATCAGCCTCGACTGCACCGCCGGCGGGATCGCCGACGAGGTGGCCCCGAGCAGGAACGCGCCGAGGAGCATGCCCCAGAGCCACTGCGCGGTCAGCACCGTGATCAGGAGCGCACCGATGAGCGAGAACATGCCGAAGTAGATCGTGCGCTTCACACTGTGGTCGGCGAGGTGTCCGCCCAGGATGCCGCCGACGACCATGCCGATGCCCACGACCACCAGGACGATCGGCACGAACGACTCGGGCATGCCGGTGACGTGCTGCACGAGCGGCGAGATGTACGAGTAGACGGCGAAGAACCCACCGAACCCGACGGCGCCGAGGCCCATCACGATCCAGACCTGCGGCACACGGAAGGCGCGGAGCTCCCGGCCGATCGTCGCGTGCTCGTCACGGGCGCTCTTCGGCACGAAGGCCGCGACGGCGAGGAACGTGAGCGCGAACAGTGCGGCGACGACGCCGTAGGCGATCCGCCAGCCGGCGAGCTGCCCGACCCAGGTGATCGCGGGGACACCGACGACGTTCGCGACCGACAGGCCGAGCAGCACCATCGCGATGCCCTTGCCGCGCTTGCCCGGGCCCATCATGTCGCCGGCGACGATCGAGGCGATGCCGAAGTACGCGCCGTGCGGCAGGCCGGCGACGAAGCGGGCCACGAGCACCAGGCCGAACGACGGCAGCAGGGCGCTCGCGACCGTCGCGAGGACGAACCCGACGAGCAGCACGAGGATCAGGCCCTTGCGCGGGAACCTCGCCGACATCGCCGCGATGGTGGGGGCACCGACGACGACCCCGAGGGCGTAGGCACTGACGAGCCAGCCCGCGTGCGCGATACCGGCGTCCGGGTCGAGGCCGTACTGCTGCGGCAGCAGCGCCTGCGCGATGTTCGGCAGCAGGCCCATCGCGACGAACTCGGTCGACCCGATGGCGAAGCCGCCGAGGGCGAGCGAGATGAGCGCGGCGGTGCGACGCGCAGGCGTGAGCTGTGACATGGGGCCTGTTCTCGGACGACGTCCTGCACGGGCGGCGTCGGATCGGGGTGTCGGCTGGACGGTGTCGCCTGGGCGACGGTGGTGACGGAGGCGTCCCGCGGTCGTCGCAGCGCACGTGCCGATCGGCAGCGCGGCCACGCCCGATCGGGGTGCCGGTCCGGGTTCAGCAGCGAACGGGACGGTCCGGGTGGCGACGACCATCCGGTCCGAGCAGTGTAGACCGCTCCAAAGGCCGAACGGAAGCCCGGCGACCCGAGCCAGCTCGGTCCGCCGGGACGGACGCCGTCATGACCGAAGGGGACGGCCTCAGGCTGCCTGACGCTCCGTGTGGGCAGGACGCGTCGATGCGGGCGCGAGTTCGGGGAGCTCGTCACGGTGCGTCCAGCCGACGCCGCACTCGGCGCACGTGGCCCAGGCGTTCTCGCCCTGTTCGTCCGTGTCGATGACGACCGTTCGCAGGTCGCAGTCAGGGCACCAGCCGTCGTGGATCATCACGCGCTCCTCGTCGTCTCGGGGCCACCGGACGTGGCTCGATACGGGCCATGAGACACCCGACCACCGACATCCGCGGGAGGGCGTCGGCGTGTCGCGCCGGCCCTCGATGTTCAATGAGCACGCGACGCTCACCGCCACCGTGCTCGCTTCGTGCCGCGCCGGTGCGCCCGCGAACTGCGAGGACGCCACCGACCCGATGGGCATGGTCATCGTGCTCATCGCCGTACTCGCCGGCACCGCGCTGCTCACCGTGTTCGTGGTGCTCGGACCGGACCTCCGCCGTCGAACCCGGGCACGGCGGCGCGACAAGCGCTGAGCGCGGAGCGCGGAGCCGAGCGCGGCCGCCGAGCGCTGATCGCTACTCGCCGAGCGCCGCTTCGAGCCGCTCGAGCTTGCCGTCGATCTCGCCGGTGTGCCCTGGTCGGATGTCGGCCTTGAGCACGAGCGACACCCGCGTACCGTAGGCGCCCACGGCCTCGGTGGCGCGCTTGACGACGTCCATGACCTCGTCCCACTCCCCCTCGAGTTCGGTGAACATCGACGACGTCCGGTTCGGCAGGCCGCTCTCGCGGACCACCCGCACGGCCGCGGCGACGGCATCGTGCACGGAGCCGTCCGCCTGATCGGAGGGACCACCGGACGGAGCAACGGAGAAGGCGACGATCATGCGTCCATCCTGCCCGCGCCCCGGCCCATCCGCACGAGCTCGACCACCGTCCACGCAAGGACCGCCACCTCGAGCACGTTCCGCAGCGTCAGCACCACGAGCATCCACGGCTGCAGCGTGAGCACCTGGTCGTAGTACGCCGGGTAGATCAGTTGTGTCAGCACAGCGGTGGGCAGTGCGGCGATCGCGATCGGCACGAACCGGCGCACACTCGGCGTCCCGGCGGCGAGCCCCCACACGATCGGCACGGCGAGCCACCCGATGTACTGCGGGGACCCGACCTTGTTGGTGGCGATGAGCGCGGCGACGAACAGCAGCGCGAGCACGGGCGCGAGCTCGGCCCGACGGGCGCCGCGGCGGGCTGCCCACAGCGCGAGCACCATACCGGCGACGAACACGAGGGCCATCAGCGGCGTCGAGACCGCGGCAGCGGCGTGCGTGCCGGCACCGGAGACCTCGAACGTCAGGATCTGCTGGTTGTAGAACACGGCCGCGCCCGGCGCCCCGAACGCCGCCGCCCACATGAACGGCGTCGCGAGCGGCGACTCGATCTGCAACGCGCGCCCGGTCTGCTCCCCGATGAACGACAGCAGGTACGGTGCACCACCCCAGAGCACGTCGACGAGCACGATCAGCGCGCTGAGCACGAGCGCCCCCGACAGCACGCCGCGGCGGTGCCCCCTGCGCAGGAGCAGCAGCACGGCGACGAGCGCAGCCGGCCAGACCTTCGTCCAGGCGCCGGCCGTGAACAGCGCCGAGGCGACCGCCGGCCGCGAGGCGACGAAGGCCACGCCGACCAACGCGAACACCGTCGCCACCGTGTCGATGCGGCCGAGCGCGATCGGCCCGAGTGCGAGCAGGAAGGCGAGCCACCACCACACGACCCGCACGCCACGCGACGACGAGCCGTCCGCTCGCGAGCCGAACGCGCCACGCGCCCGGAACCGCCACAGGAATGCGCACGCCACGGCGTCGAGCAGCACCATCAACAGCAGCCACCCGGAGCCGATCGACGCGATCCCGCCGAGTGCTGCGGCGGCCATCGGCACGATCGCCAGGATCGGGTAGACCCACTCGCCGTCGATCCCGACCCAGAAGTCCGCGCTCCGCCCGGTCTCGATCCACCGGCTGTAGGTGATGGTGACGTCGCCGAGGGGGAGGTTCGCCGAGACCGCGGTCAGCCACCACAGCGCCGCGTGCACGGCGGCGAACGCCAGGACGAACCCGACGCGTTCGATCCACGGGTTCCCGGTCCTCAACACCGGACGAGCGTACCGGCAGGGAACGCACCCGAACCGGCAGCGAACGCACCCGGACCGGCTGAGAATCCCAGGCTCCCCCAACCATGACGTGTCACCGTCTTGCTCGTGACCACCGAAACCCCGCGCGGGCGCCGCAAGGCCGTCATCTGGATCTCCGTCATCGCCGCCGTCGTCGTGCTCGGCGTCATCGGGGCGATCGTCGCGACCAACGTCTACACGAGCAACGAGAACGCGAAGGCGTCGGCGGCACCGTCCGTGGCCGCCAGCCGCGAGGCCTCCACCCTCGACGACGCCGACCTGTCCGGCGAGTGGACGGTCGGCGGCGACTCCGAGGCCGGCTACCGCCTGCACGAGGTCCTCAACGGCTCCGACGTGACCGTCACGGGCCGCACCGACAGCGTCTCCGGCAGCGCGACCGTCGACGGCACGAGCATCACGAAGGCGACGATCACGGTGCAGGTCGCCGACATCGCCACCGACTCGGACCAGCGCGACTCGTACTTCCGCGACTCCGCGATGGACACCTCCGCTTTCCCCGAGGCCACGTTCGAACTCGCCGAGCCGATCACCGACGCGGTCCCGAGCGGCTCGGACACGACGACGGTCACCGCGACCGGCAAGCTCACGCTGCACGGGGTCACGAAGGACGTCACCGCCGACCTGCAGGTCGGCCTGAACGGCGACGGCGTCGACATCTCCGGCTCGATCCCGGTCACGTTCTCGGACTACGGCGTGCAGGCGCCGAGCCTCGGCTTCGTGAAGGTCGACGACTCCGGCACGGTCGAGTTCCTGGTGCACGCGACCCCCGCGAGCTGACGTCCGCGACGCGCGTCACGCCCGCGACGTGCGCGACAGGCGGACGGGAGGCCCGTGGCGGCCCCGCCACGGGCCTCCCGTCCGTCCCCGCTCGCGTTCCAGGCCGCGCCGCCTCGCGCATGCGTGCGCATGTTGCGACCTTCCACCCGTCGAACCGGTGGTGTCCCGTCGGAACATGCGCACGAACCCGTTGCGTGCGCATCTTCCGACAGAACACGCGTCGATCGCCTCGTGCATCGTCGGAAGATGCATGCGCACCGACCGCTACCCGCGCGCGTCGCCGTCCACGACCAGGTCCCGCACGACCCCGGGCAGCTCGGCGATGAGCCCCGTCATCGGGAACGGCCCGCCACCGGACGCCCGCCGCGCCGCGAGCCCGTGCACCACCGCGGCCGACGCGGCCAGGTGCGCGAGGTCCGACGGCGTCAGCGACGACCCCGCAGCCTCGACGGAACCCTGCCGCGACGCCACGAGCGCGCCGAGCACCCCGCCGAGCACGTCCCCGGCACCGGCCGCCGCGAGCCACGGCGTCGCCGACGACGCCACGAGCCGCACCGATCCGTCCGGCGTGACAACGTGCGTGCGCTCGCCCTTGAGCAGGACGACGCTGCCGGTCTGCTCGGCGGCACGGAGCGCCGCGGCGGCGGGATCCTGCTCGATCGACTCGCGGGCGACGCCGAGCAAGGACGCGAGCTCGCCCGCGTGCGGGGTCAGGACGGCGAGCGGCCCGAGGTCGACGAGCGGGATCGCGCCCGCGTCGACCACGACCGGGACGCCGTCGTCCGAAGCGTGCATGAAGGCCGAGGCGGTCGTGTCGTCCAGGTCGCCCAGCGACGACGCCGAGATGCCCGAGCCGACGAGCCAGGCCTGCACCCGACCGACGCCGGCGACGGACTCGGGGCGACGCGCCAGGACGTGGTCCGACGCCCGCGACGGCCCGACGTAGCGGACCATGCCGACACCGGTGTGGACCGCGGCGTCGACCCCGAGCACCGCGGCACCCGGGTACTGGTCGGAGCCGGTCGCGATGCCGAGAACTCCACGGCGGTACTTGGTGGACTCCCCTGTCGGCGCGGTCACCCACGCGGCGGCATCGGACGGCTGGACGGGCACGAAGTCGTTCACCGGCCCCACGTTACGGTGGAGCGCATGAGCCTGTTCCTGCCTGGTCGCGTGGTGGTCTTCGACTACGGCGAGGTGATCAGCCGGACGCCGCACGCGTCGCGCGATGCCCTCGTCGAGCTGACCGGGGTGCCCGCCGACGAACTGTTCCCCGTCTACCAGGAGCTCCGTCACGACCTCGACCGCGGCGACCTGTCCGTCGTGGCGTACTGGCGGGCCATCGGCGAGCGCGTCGGGCGCACCTGGAGCATCACGGACATCCACCGGCTCTGGGCCGTCGACTTCACGGGCTGGTTCGAGGTCGAGCCGGAGACCCTGGCGATCGTCGAGGAGCTGCACGACGCCGGCACCCGGGTGGCGCTGCTGTCGAACGCCGGCTTCGACTTCGGTGACCCGTACCGACGCTCCCCGATGGGCTCGCTGTTCGAGACGGTGGTGGTGAGCGCCGAGGAGCAGGTCCTGAAGCCCGACGCATCCATCTACCGCGACACGTGCGCGCGTCTGGGAATCGAGCCGCAGCAGATGGTGTTCGTGGACAACAGGGCCGAGAACGCCACCGGCGCGGAAGCGATCGGGGCGGTCGGCCACCACTACACGTCGTCGGCGTCACTGCGGTCGTTCCTGACGGAACTCGCGGTCGAGCCGGCGCCCGTCCCCTGAGGAGTCCCGCGTGACGCACGCCCTGTTCGAGCCGATCACCATCCGCGACCTGACGGTCCGCAACCGCATCTGGGTCTCCCCGATGTGCCAGTACTCGGCCGAGGAGCAGGACGGCGTGCCGACCGCGTGGCACCTCGTCCACCTGGGCGGCTTCGCCAAGGGCGGTGCCGGTCTGGTCGTCGTCGAGGCGACCGGCGTGGTGCCGGAGGGCCGGATCAGCCCGCAGGACCTCGGGCTCTGGAACGACCAGCAGCGCGACGCCTTCAAGCCGATCGTCGACTTCCTGCACGCGCAGGGCGCTGCCGCCGGTGTCCAGCTCGCCCACGCCGGCCGCAAGGCGTCGACGTTCCGACCGTGGGAGTCCACGCACGGTTCGGTCCCCGCCGACCAGGGCGGCTGGTCCACCGTCGCGCCGTCCGCCGTGGCCTTCGACGGCTACGCGGTCCCGCGCGAGCTGGAGACCGAGGACATCCGGGTCGTCGCACTGGCGTTCGCGCAGTCCGCTCGCCGCGCCGTCGAGGCCGGGTTCGACCTGGTCGAGATCCACGCCGCCCACGGGTACCTTCTGCACCAGTTCCTCTCGCCGCTGAGCAACCACCGCACCGACCAGTACGGCGGATCGCTCGAGCACCGTGCCCGGGCGCTGCTCGAGGTCGTCGACGCCGTCCGTGCCGAGGTCGGCGAGGGCTTCCCGATCGTCGTGCGGTTCTCGGCGACCGACTGGGTGGACGGCGGGCTCACGCTCGACGAGACCACGCAGGTCGCCCGGTGGGCTGCGGAGCACGGCGCGGACCTGGCCGACGTCTCGACCGGCGGCAACGTCGCGAGCGCGCCGATCCCGGTCGGCCCCGGCTACCAGGTGCCGCACGCCGCGGCGATCAAGCGCGACGCCGGCATCGGCACCATCGCGGTCGGCATGATCTCCGAGGGGTTCCAGGCCGAGCAGATCGTCGCGACCGGCCAGGCCGACGTGGTGATGGTGGGCCGCGAGTTCCTGCGCGACCCGGGGTTCCCGCTGCGCGTGGCCGTCGAGCTCGGCGTGACCGTCGACTACGAGCCGCAGCAGTACCACCGCGCGCGGGTCACGGCGTAGACGCGCGGCCTTCCTGAACGGATTCTCGGTCGGCCCCTCGGGCAGGCAGTACGATTGGCAGCACTGTGGACGATCCCCCGAATAGTTCTTCGCCTCACTCATCCGCCGCTCACTCGGTGAGCTGCACGTCATCCCCGTGCGCGGACGGGGGTGAATCATGAGTCCGATCGACATCGTCATGCTCGTCGGCGGCATCCTGCTGACACTCGGCACCGGCGTCTTCGTCGCGTCCGAGTTCGCGCTGGTCAACCTCGACCGCGCCGACGTCGAAGCGCGTCGCGACCGCGGTGAGCCGGGCCTGGCACCCGTCATCGGGGCGTTGAAGGTCACCTCGACGCACCTGTCGAGTGCGCAGCTCGGCATCACGCTGACCACGCTGCTCACCGGCTACCTGCTCGAGCCGTCCATCGCGAAGCTGCTCGAGGCGCCGTTCCTGGCGATGAACCTGCCCGAGGGCATCGTCGAGACCGTCGGATCGATCATCGCGCTCGTCATCGCGACCCTGCTGTCGATGATCCTCGGCGAGCTCGTGCCGAAGAACTTCGCGCTCGCGCTTCCACTGCAGACCGCGAAGCTCGTCGTGCCGTTGCAGATCGCCTTCACGACCGTGTTCAAGCCGGCGGTCGCAGTGCTCAACGGCACCGCGAACGCCGTGCTGCGGTCGATCGGCATCGAGCCGCAAGAGGAACTGTCCGGTGCTCGCAGCGCCGAGGAGCTCACCTCGCTGCTCCGCCGTTCGGCGTCCGAGGGGTCGCTCGAGCAGGACACCGCGACGCTCCTCCAGCGGACGATCTCGTTCTCGGAGCTCAGCGCCAGCGACGTCATGACGCCACGCCCGCGGCTCTCGACCATCCGGGTGTCCGAGTCCGCGCAGGACGTCATCGCCCTCGCCCGCAAGACCGGCTTCAGCCGCTTCCCCGTCATCGAGGAGGACGCGGACGACGTCGTCGGCATCGTGCACGTCAAGCAGGCCGTCGCCGTCCCCCGCGAGAAGCGCCCGGAGGTCCCCGTCGGTGCACTCATGACCGATGCCGAACGCGTGCCCGAGACGATGCCGGGCGACACCCTGCTCGCCGAGGTCCGCGGCCGCGGCTACCAGATGGTCATCGTGGTCGACGAGTACGGCGGCACCGCCGGGGTCGTCACGCTCGAGGACCTCATCGAGGAGATCGTCGGCGAGGTCTCCGACGAGCACGACCGCGCGCGCATCGACGTGGTCCGCTCCCGCGACTGGCTGACCTTTCCCGGTCTCCTGCGTCCCGACGAGCTCGAGGACCGCGCCGGCGTGAAGGTGCCGGAGGACGGCCCGTACGAGACCGTCGGCGGCTTCCTCATGTCCACGCTCGGCCGCCTGCCAGTCGTCGGTGACGAGGTCCCGCTCGACGGCGGCGTCTTCCGGGTCGAACGCCTGGACGGCCGCCGGATCGACCGCATCCGCTGGACCCCGACGCCCCCGCCGACGGACACCGCGGCGACCGCCATCATCATCCCCGCCACGAAGGGCAGTACCCGATGAGCTCCGACTGGTGGGGTATCTTCTGGCTCTTCGTGCTGCTGCTCGGCAACGCGTACTTCGTCGCCGCCGAGTTCGCCGTCATCTCCGCCCGCCGCTCCCAGATCGAACCGCGCGCAGAAGAAGGCTCGAAGGCCGCGCAGATGACCCTGTGGGCCATGGAGCACGCCACCCGCATGCTCGCGACCACGCAGCTCGGCATCACGGTCTGCTCGCTGCTCATCCTGAACGTCTCCGAGCCGGCGATCCACCACCTGCTCGAGGTCCCGCTGCACCTGACGGGCTGGAGCGTCGAGGTCATCGGCACCGTGGCGTTCGTGATCACGCTGCTGCTCGTCTCGTTCCTGCACGTGGTGTTCGGCGAGATGGTCCCGAAGAACATCTCGTTCTCGATGCCGGACCGGGCAGCACTGCTGCTCGTGCCGACGCTCTGGTACATCGGCCACGGCCTGCACTGGGTCATCGTCGGCCTGAACGAGGTCGCGAACGCCGTGCTGCGCCTGTTCCGCGTCGAACCCAAGGACGAAGCCGTCAGCGCCTTCACGGTGGAAGAGGTGCAGACCATCGTGGAGCAGTCCCGCCGCGAGGGCACCCTCACCGACGACGGCAAGCTCGCCCTGGCGTTCGAGTTCACCGAGAAGAAGGTCCGCGACGTCGCCGTGCCGATGGCCGAGCTCGTCACCCTGCCCGAGGACGCCACCCCGGCGGACGTCGAGCGTGCGGTGGCGCAGCGCGGGTTCTCGCGGTACGTGCTCGTCGGCGAGGACGGCTCCCCCACGGGCTACGTGCACGTGAAGGACGTCATCGACCTGCGGCCGGACGAGTTCGACGACCCGGTGCCGCCGAAGCGCATCCGCCAGCTCATCTCGCTCTACACGGAGATGGACCTGGAGGACGCCCTGGCCACCATGCGGGCCGCGGGCCGCCACGTCGCGCGGGCGTTCGACGCCGACGGCCGGACCCTCGGTGTGCTCTTCCTCGAGGACATCCTCGAGGAGCTCGTCGGCGAGGTCGAGGACGCGACCCGGCGCCGGTAGACGCGGGAACAGACGGACGGGAGGCACGGCGCCAGCTGGCACCGTGCCTCCCGTCCGTTCGTGGTCGCGACCAGGGCCGCGCCCGCCTGCGCGCGCTACCAGCTGACGGGGAGCGGCTTGCCCTCTTCGTAGCCGGCGGCGGACTGGATGCCGACCAGGGCACGCTCGGAGAACTCGGCGAGCGACGCGGCGCCCGCGTAGGTGGCGGAGCTCCGGACGCCCGTGGTGATCATGTCGAGCAGGTCCTCGACGCTCGGGCGCTCCGGGTCGAGGTAGATCGTCGACGACGAGATCCCCTCGGCGAAGAGCTCCTTGCGGGCCCGCTCGTACGGGTCGAGCCGCTCGAAGCGCTCGCGGACGGCCTTGGCGGACGCCATGCCCCAGCTCTCCTTGTAGGCCTTGCCGGCGGCGTCGCGACGGAGCACACCCGGCGCTTCGAGGGTGCCGGCGAACCACGAGCCGATCATCACGGCCGAGGCGCCGGCCGCCAGTGCCAGGGCGACGTCGCGCGGGTAGCGGACCCCGCCGTCGGCCCAGACGTGCGCGCCGAGCGACCGGGCGGCGGCTGCGGTCTCGAGCACGGCGGAGAACTGCGGCCGACCGACGGCGGTCATCATGCGCGTGGTGCACATGGCGCCGGGTCCGACACCGACCTTGATGATGTCCGCGCCCGCGTCGACGAGGTGGGCGACGGCGTCGGCGGTGACGACGTTGCCGGCGACGAGCGGGATGCCGAGCCGCAGTGCGGCGACGGTGCGGAGCGCGCGGAGCATGCCCTCTTGGTGTCCGTGCGCCGTGTCGAGCACGAGCACGTCGACCCCGGCGGCGGCGAGGGCCTGCGCCTTGGCAGCGACGTCGCCGTTGATGCCGATCGCGGCCGCGACGCGCAGACGACCCGACGCGTCGACGGCCGGCGTGTAGATGTCGGAGCGGATGGCACTGGTCCGGCTCGTGGTGCCGACGACCTTGCCGTGCCGCACGACGGGCGCGAAGTCGACCTCGGCGCCGCTCAGCACGTCGTAGACGTGGCGGGGTGTGCCGGCGTCCTCGGCGTCGATCGCGGTCGAGGCGCCGTGCAGCAGGTCGCCGAGCGTCGCGTCTGGGCCGGCGTCGCCGAGCCGGCTGGCGGGGACGCACCCGAGGTACTCTCCGGCGGCGTCGCGGACCACCACGCCCCGACCGGCGACGGGCAGCAGTTGCTCGAGCGCCTCGGCGACGGTGGTGGACGAGCCCATGTCGTAGGCGGTGTCGTAGTCGACCGGCTGGTCCTTCACCCAGCGGATCGCGGCGTCGAGGTCCTGCAGGTGCATGTCCTGCGGCAGGACGCCGAGGCCCCCGCGCCGGGCCAGGGTCGCGGCGAGACGCGGACCGGTGACCGAGTTCATGTTGGCGCTCACGATCGGGATCGTCGCACCGCTGCCGTCGTTCGAGGCGAGGTCGACGTCGAAGCGGCTCGTCACGCCGGAACGGCTCGGGACGAGGAAGACGTCGGAGTAGGTCAGGTCGTGTGTCGGCCGCGTCTCGTAGAACCTCATGCGCCCCACTGTACGGCTCCGCCCGGAGGCCGGACCGGGCCCCGACTCGCGCCGCGGCTGACACCGAACGGACATGTGCGAGCGGCTAGGCTTGGCACCTGTGCGGGGCAGGGTTGCACCGCACGACACACACGAGCATCTATCGACGGAGAGTGGGCGATCGGCTGTGTCGAGCCATCTGACCGGAACGGACGAGACCGCGGGCGAATTCGGGGCGAACGAGTGGCTCGTCGACGAGCTCTACGAGCAGTTCGTCGCGGACAAGGAGTCGGTCGACAAGTCCTGGTGGCCGGTCCTCGAGAGCTACCACCGCACGCAGGTCGGCGGCGCTCCGGCAGCTGACCAGCAGTCCTCGACACCGGCGCAGTCGACCACGCAGCAGCCCGCGACCGGCGACGCGCCCGCCCCGCAGCAGGCGGCGGCGCAGGGTGGTCCGATCCAGGCGAAGACCACGTCGCGCCAGCCGACCCCGCCGCCGATCCCGGCCGAGGCCAACGACGCCGCCGACGACCACGAGGAGACCCACGAAGACGTGGCCACCCCGCTCCGGGGCATGGCGAAGACCCTGGCGTCGAACATGGACGCCTCGCTCACGGTCCCCACGGCCACGAGCGTCCGGACGATCCCGGCGAAGCTGATGATCGACAACCGGATCGTCATCAACAACCACCTGCGCCGTGCCCGCGGCGGCAAGATCTCGTTCACCCACCTCATCGGGTGGGCGATGGTGCAGGCGCTCAAGGACTTCCCGAGCCAGAACGTGTTCTACGAGGAGCGCGACGGCAAGCCGTTCGTCGTCGCCCCGGCGCACGTGGGCCTCGGCATCGCGATCGACGTCCCGAAGAAGGACGGCACCCGATCGCTCCTCGTGCCGAGCATCAAGCGCGCGGAGACCCTGACCTTCGGCCAGTTCCTGTCGGCCTACGAGGACCTGGTCAAGCGGGCCCGTGACAACAAGCTGACGCCGGCCGACTTCCAGGGCACCACGATCTCGCTCACGAACCCGGGCGGCATCGGCACCGTGCACTCGGTCCCCCGCCTGACGAAGGGGCAGGGCTCCATCATCGGCGCGGGCGCCCTCGAGTACCCGGCGCAGTTCCAGGGTTCGGCGTCGAAGACGCTCGTCGAGCTCGGCATCGGCAAGACGATCACCCTGACCAGCACCTACGACCACCGGGTCATCCAGGGTGCCGGTTCGGGCGAGTACCTCAAGCACGTGCACGAACGCCTCATCGGCGAGCACGGCTTCTACGACGGCATCTTCGCGGCGCTCCGGATCCCGTACAAGCCGATCCAGTGGGCGAACGACATCAACGTCGACCTGGCGCACCGGGTCAACAAGACCGCTCGCGTGCAGGAGCTCATCAACAGCTACCGCGTCCGCGGGCACCTGATGGCCGACATCGACCCGCTCGAGTACCGCCAGCGCACGCACCCCGACCTCGAGATCGAGAGCCACGGGCTGACGTTCTGGGACCTCGACCGCGAGTTCGTCACCGGCGGGCTGGCCGGCACGACGAGTGCTCCGCTGCGCGACGTCCTCGGGATCCTGCGCGACGCCTACTGCCGCACCGTCGGCATCGAGTACATGCACATCCAGGACCCCGAGCAGCGCCGCTGGGTGCAGGAACGCATCGAGGTGCCCTACTCGAAGCCGTCGAAGGACGAACAGCTGCGCGTCCTCGGCAAGCTCAACGAGGCCGAGGCGTTCGAGACCTTCCTGCAGACCAAGTACGTCGGGCAGAAGCGCTTCTCACTCGAGGGCGGGGAGTCGACCATCGCCTTCCTCGACACGCTCATCCAGCACGCCGCCGGTGTCGGCCTGGCCGAGGTCGCGATCGGCATGGCCCACCGCGGTCGCCTGAACGTCCTGACGAACATCGCCGGCAAGACCTACGGCCAGATCTTCCGTGAGTTCGAGGGCTCGTCCCTGCCGGGCTCGGTGTCCGGTCAGGGATCCGGCGACGTGAAGTACCACGTCGGCACCGAGGGACTGTTCCGCACCTCGGACGGCTCGAGCATCCCCGTGACGATCGCGGCGAACCCGTCCCACCTCGAGGCCGTCGACGGCGTGCTCGAGGGCATCGTCCGCGCCAAGCAGGACAAGCAGGGCCCCGGCTCGACCAACGTCCTGCCGGTGCTCGTGCACGGTGACGCGGCGATGGCCGGTCAGGGCGTGGTCGTCGAGACACTGCAGATGTCGCAGCTCCGCGGCTACCGCACGGGCGGCACCGTGCACCTGGTCATCAACAACCAGGTCGGGTTCACCACCCCGCCCGAGTCGGCCCGCAGCTCGGTGTACTCCACGGACGTCGCCAAGACGATCCAGGCGCCGATCTTCCACGTGAACGGCGACGACCCCGAGGCCGTCGCACGCGTCGCCGACCTGGCGTTCGCGTACCGCGAGGCGTTCCACCGTGACGTCGTCATCGACCTCATCTGCTACCGCCGCCGCGGGCACAACGAGGGCGACGATCCCTCGATGACCCAGCCGCTCATGTACAACCTGATCGAGGCGAAGCGGTCCGTCCGCACGCTCTACACCGAGGCCCTCGTCGGCCGCGGGGACATCACGCAGGAAGAGTACGACGAGGCGCACCGCGACTTCCAGGACCGCCTGGAACGGGCCTTCGCCGAGACGCACGAGGCGCAGACCGGCACCATCCCGGTGATCCAGGTCGACGACGACGGCGCCGTGCAGGGGCTCGAACGCCCGGCGGCGCAGCAGGACGACTCCGAGGTCGAGGTCCGCGAGACCGCCGTGTCCGAAGAGCTCGTCCGCTCCATCGGGGACGCACACAGCAACCCGCCCGCCGGCTTCTCGATCCACCCGAAGCTGCAGCAGCTGCTGTCGAAGCGCACCGACATGACGCGCAACGGCGGCGTGGACTGGGCGATGGCCGAGCTCATGGCGATCGGTTCGCTGCTGGTCGAGGGCAAGCCGGTCCGGTTCGCCGGGCAGGACGCCCGCCGCGGCACCTTCGTCCAGCGCCAGGCGGTGTTCCACGACCGGTCGAACGGCCAGGAGTGGCTGCCGCTGTCGAACCTCACCGAGGACCAGGCTCGGTTCACCATCTACGACTCGCTGCTCAGCGAGTACGCGGCGATGGCGTTCGAGTACGGCTACTCGGTCGAGCGGCCCGAGGCACTCGTGCTGTGGGAGGCGCAGTTCGGCGACTTCGCCAACGGTGCCCAGACCGTCATCGACGAGTTCATCTCGTCCGCCGAGCAGAAGTGGGGGCAGCGCTCCGG
This sequence comes from Curtobacterium sp. RIT-PI-V, assembly GCF_025642935.1. Taxonomy (NCBI): domain Bacteria; kingdom Bacillati; phylum Actinomycetota; class Actinomycetes; order Micrococcales; family Microbacteriaceae; genus Curtobacterium; species Curtobacterium sp. RIT-PI-V. The sequence continues at coordinate 14,411 of NZ_JANZKM010000028.1, read as the reverse complement.
CCTCGTCCTGCTGCTGCCGCACGGCTACGAGGGCCAGGGACCGGACCACTCGTCCGCCCGCATCGAGCGCTACCTGCAGCTGTGCGCCGAGGACAACATGGTCGTCGCCCGCCCGTCGACCCCGGCGTCGTACTTCCACCTGCTGCGTCGTCAGGCGTGGGAGCGTCCGCAGAAGCCGCTGATCGTGTTCTCCCCGAAGGCCATGCTCCGCCTGCGCCAAGCGACGAGCGCGGTCGAGGCCTTCACGAACGGCACGTTCGAGGAAGTGATCGACGACGACCGGGTGGCCGACAAGGCGACGGTCCGCCGCGTGGTGCTGCACTCCGGCAAGGTGCACCACGACCTGCGCGCCGAGGTGGACAAGCGCGGGGTCACCGACGTCGCGCTCGTTCGACTCGAGCAGCTCGCGCCGCTCCCCCTCGAGCGCATCCTCGAGGTCCTCGCTGGCTACCCGGACGCCGACGTCGTGTGGGCGCAGGAAGAGCCGGAGAACCAGGGCGCCTGGCCGTTCGTCTGCATGAACCTGTCGACGCACCTCGACGGTCGGCCGCTGTCGGTCGCCGCCCGTGCCGCGAGTGCCGCGCCGGCCACCGGGTCGTCGAAGCGGTCCGCACAAGAGGCCACCGAGGTCATCGAGAAGGCATTGAGCGCGTCGGCCTGAGCGTCAGGAAGCGCCCCGTGCGGGAGTCCGAGGGACTCCTGCACGGGGCGCTTCGACGTTCGCGAGGAACGTGACGGCTACGCGATCTTCGTGTAGCGCACACCCGCGTCGTGGTACCCGCGCTTCTGGTAGAACCGGTGCGCGCTGTCCGTCGCGGCCGCACTGACGGCGCTCAGGCGACGCGCGCCCTGCTCGACGGCCCATGCTTCGAAGGTGCCGATCAGCGCCGAACCGGTGCCGAGCCTCCTGGCGGTGTCGTCGACCACCAACAGCAGGAGCTGCGCCGTCGGCTCGTCGCTCGCGTACGCCCACGTGACCTGCGCGCCGGCGACGGCGACCGACCGTCCGTCGTCCCCACGCACCACCCAGGTGCGGTGTCCCGCCTCGGGCGTGAGCCGTTCGAGGCGTGCACGCATCGCCGCGTCGTCGACCTCGTGGCCGAGCAGGCGGACGAGGGCAGCGACGTCGGAGACGTCCGTGTCGGACCAGGTGGTGATCGACTCGACGAGGAGGGTCATGCTGGCGACCCTACCCGGGCGCTGCGACGTGTTTCGACGGGGTTCTCAAGCAACTGATATTCATATATGCTGCTGTCATATCACCCGCCGGGTGATTCCGACCGACAGGACAGCCATGCACATCACCTCCCGCCACGGCCGCACCGCCGCCTGGATCGCCTTCCCCCTCGCCGTCGTCGCGAGCGGCGCACTCATCGCCACCGCTTCGTACGCGGCCTTCTCCGACACCACCGACAACGCCGGCAACGCCTGGCGCACGGGCGCCGTGACGCTCACCGACGACGACCAGAGCGAGGCCCTGTTCGACACCGACGCCCTCGTCCCCGGCGAGGGCGGTTCGAACTGCATCACCGTCACCGCCGAGACGACGAACCCGACGACCGTCAAGCTCTACACGGACGAGCAGTCCGACGTCGACGCGCTCGCGCAGCACCTCGACATGAAGGTGGAACGCGGCGCACTCGGAACGGCCGGTGACTGCAGCACGTTCACCGCAGCCTCGACCGTGCACGACGGCACCCTCGCCGGGCTGATGGCGCTCGACTCCTTCGGCACGGGCGTCGACGACTGGAAGCCAGCGGTCGGCACGGCGAGCACCACGTACCGGTTCACCTACGACCTCGACACGGAGACCCCGAACACCGCGCAGCAGTCCGAAGCCGGCACCACGTTCGTCTGGGAAGCCCAGACCGACTGACGCGCTTCCGTCCGAGACCGACCAACGCGGCCGAACCCGGCCGCACACGACCCGAGGAGCAGCCGTTGCCGAACCGCACCGAGACCCGACCCTGCGTCGGGGACGCCCCGCGGCTGCTCCTCGCGGTCGCCGCGCGGACCGTGCTCTGGTCCGTGCTGTTGGTCGCCGTCTGGGCTGCCCTGCCCGCGGCCTTCGGGTGGCACGTCACCACCGTCGTGTCCGACTCGATGGCACCCGGTGTCCGGGCCGGCGACATCGTGGCGGCGATGCCCGTCGATGCCGAGGCCGTCACGCCCGGACGGGTCCTGCTCGTCGACGACCCCGACCACGACGACCGACTCCGGCTGCACCGCCTCGAACGCATCGAGCAGGACGGGGCGCTCCGGCTCCGGGGCGACGCCAACGCGGAGGCGGACCGGAGCACGGTGGCCCCGACGGCCGTCCACGGCGTCGGGGTGCTCCGCTTCCCCGGCATCGGACTGCTCACCGTGTGGATCCGATCCGGAGCCTGGACGTCGGTCGCCCTCACGGTCGCCGTCGCCGCCGTCCTCGCTGCACTGGCACGCGCCGACCGGGACATCGTGGCCGGTCAGCCGTGCCGACGGTGCGGGACGCCACGGTGGGACCTGCACACACGAGTGTTGACACCGGCCGGTGTGGTGCGGCCGACGCAGACCGCGTTGCCGATCGTCGCCGCGCTGGCTGCCACGACGATCGTCCTCGGCACCATGGCGTCGGCGGGGTTCAGCGGCACCACGAACTCCGCCTCGTCGCTCCGGAGCCAGACGTTCGGGTGCTTCCACGACCCCGCTGCCGGCGCAGTGCTCGCGTGGGACTTCGCCGACAAGGACGACCGGCTCGTCACCGACTCGAGTGGGACCGGTGCCGGCGGGCAGTTCATCGGCGACGGGACCCGGACGATCGGCAGCTGCGCGGACAACCCCCACGCGACCTTCGGGACCACGGGCAGTGCCGAGACCTGGGCCGTCACCGACTCCGCCGTGAGCGCCCCGAACGCCTTCACGATCGAGGTGTGGTTCCGGACCACCGACACCGGCGGCGGTCGCCTGTTCGGATTCGGATCCGACCGGAACGCCGCGTCGACGCACCGTGACCGGCACCTCTACATCGACAGCAGCGGTCGCCTCCGCTTCGGCGTCGAGGGGTCGGGCACCCAGTTCAAGTTCACCGTGGGATCGTCCGCGGCCGTCACCGACGGGGACTGGCACCACGCGGTCGCGACCTTCCAGCCGCGGTCGATGACCCTCTGGCTCGACGGCGTACAGCAGGGCACCCGGGCCGATGCCGCGTCGCTCCGACAGTACGACGGGCACTGGCGAGCAGGGCGGCAGACCCTAGCCGGCTGGCCCGATGCGGGCGACTACGCGTACACCGGCGACGTCGACACGGTCCGTGTCCACGCCGCCGTGCTGGACGCAGCGACGATCGCAGCGCACCACGCCGCAGGACGGTGAGACGCGGCCGGTCGCGGACCGCCACGACGACGCCGATCGATCAGTGCGTCGCCTGCTCCAGCCGGATGCGCGCGAGGATCTCGCCACGCAGTTCTTCCGGAGCGGTCTCCTTGCACGCGCGGCGCACGGTCTCGATCAGGACGACGCCGACGCGGTGTTCGGTCGTGCAGTCCTCGCAGTCGTCCATGTGCTCACGGATGTCCGCCGCGTCCTCGCGGCAGAGCTCCCCGTGCAGGAACTCCTCGAGCTCGGCCTTCGCCTTGGAGCAGTCGCAGCCGCTCATCGTGCTTCCTTCCCATCGACGCGACCCTGGGTCGCGGCAGTCTTCCGGCCTCGTCCGCGCATCGTCGCCGTCGACGCTGCGTCCGGGACGATGCCGGTCTCACGGGCGTGGTCCGCCAGGAGCCCTCGGAGGAGCCGGCGGCCACGGTGCAGACGGCTCATGACCGTCCCCACGGGGGTCTTCATGATGTCGGCGATCTCCTGGTACGAGAAGCCTTCGACATCGGCGAAGTACACGGCCATCCGGAAGTCCTCGGGGATGGCCTGCAGGGCGTCCTTGACCGCAGACGACGGCAGGTGGTCGATCGCGTCGGCCTCGGCCGAGCGTGCGGAGATCGACTGGGTGACGCTCTCGGCGCCGCCGAGCTGCCAGTCCTCGAGCTCGTCGATGGTGCCCTGGTACGGGTTCCGCTGGTTCTTGCGGTACGTGTTGATGAAGGTGTTCGTCAGGATCCGGTACAGCCAGGCCTTCAGGTTCGTGCCCTGCTTGAACTGCCGGAACGCGGCGAACGCCTTGACGAAGGTCTCCTGCACGAGGTCCGAGGCGTCGGCCGGGTTGCGGGTCATCCGCATCGCCGCGCCGTACAGCTGGTCCATGAAGGGCAGCGCCTGGGTCTCGAAGAGGGCGCGGAGCTCGTCGGCCGGCACGGTCTTCGCGTCGACGAACGACTCATCGTCCGCTTCTTCCGCCTCGACCGCGTCGAGCTGCTCCTCGGTCTCCTCGACCAGGTCGTGCGGTGCTGCCTGCGGCTCGTCGGTCGTCATCGCGGGCCAGTCTAGAGCGAGCGACGTGGACACGCTGGGCAGGCGCGTCCACGAGGGTGCGAGTGCTGTCGCCAAGGGTCCTCCCGATCGTTTCAGTAGTCTTGTGAACCGATGGCAGACACGACGCATTCCCAGAGCGGTGCACAGGCCGCCGCGGACCCGGCCCCTTGGATCGCCCCGCTCGCGCGCGGTCCCCTGCGCGGCGACGTCGCGCTGCCCGGCTCGAAGTCGCTGACGAACCGTGAGCTCGTGCTCGCCGCCCTCGCGAACGGCCCCTCCGTCATCCGCCTGCCGCTGCACTCGCGCGACTCGGCGCTCATGATCACGGCGCTCCGGCAGCTCGGCGTCGGGATCGACGAGGTCGAGCCGGCACCTGGTGCGCAGCCGAACCCCTACGGCCCGGACCTCCGGATCACCCCGGCACCGATGCACGGCGACGTCCGCGTCGACTGCGGCCTCGCCGGCACCGTGATGCGGTTCCTGCCGCCGCTGGCCGCCCTGGCGGTCGGCCCGGTCGTCATCGACGGCGACCCCTACGCCCGCAAGCGTCCGATGCACGCGATCATCGGGGCGCTCGTCGATATGGGTATCGACGTCACCGACGACGGCGACGGCTCGATGCCGTTCGCGTTCACCGGCACCGGTTCGGTGCGCGGTGGTGCCCTGTCGATCGATGCGTCGGCCTCGTCGCAGTTCGTGTCGGGCCTGCTGCTCTCCGCGCCGCGCTTCGACGAGGGCCTGCACCTCACCCACGTCGGGGAGCGCCTGCCGAGCCTGCCGCACATCGAGATGACCGTCGCTGCGCTCCGTGCCCGAGGCGTGACCGTCGACGAACCCGCGGTCGGCGAGTGGGTCGTCCACCCCGGTCCGATCGCCGCGCGCGACGTCACGATCGAGCCCGACCTGTCGAACGCCGCGCCGTTCGCGGTCGCCGCGCTCGTCGCGGGTGGCACCGTCCGCATCCGCACCTGGCCGCGCGAGACCACGCAGGTCGGCGCCGACCTCGAGACGCTCCTGCCCCTGTGGGGCGCGACCGTGGCCCGTGACGGCGACGACCTGCTCGTCGACGGCGGCGTCGGGATCCGGGGCGGGGCCTCCTTGCCGGGTCTCGACCTGGACCTCAGCCGCGGCGGCGAACTCGCACCGGCGCTCGTCGCGCTGGCCGCGCTGGCCGGCGGGCCGACCGAGATCACCGGGATCGGCCACCTGCGTGGGCACGAGACGGATCGTCTCGCCGCGCTCGCGGCGGACGTGAACCGGTCGGGAGGCTCAGTGCGCGAACTCGACGACGGCCTGCGCATCGAGCCTGCCGTGCTCCACGGCGGCGACTGGGCCGCGTACGACGACCACCGGATGGCGACGGCCGGCGCCGTCGTGGGCCTCGTCGTCACCGGCGTCGCCGTCGACGACATCGGGTGCACGGCGAAGACGCTGCCGCAGTTCCCCGAGCTGTGGGCCGACCTGGTCGCGACCGCCTCCGGCACACCGGCTACGGAGCGCTGATCCGATGAGCTGGTGGGACGACGTCGACGGTGACGACTCCGACGCGGACGAGCCGTACGGACAGTACGACGAGTCGAGCGTGCGGGTGCGTCCGAACCCGAAGGGCAACCGGCCCCGCACGAAGACCCGGCCGACGTACGACGACGCGCCCGTGGGGTGGGTCACGAACGTCGACCGTGGGCGGTTCGGCGTGCTGGTGGCGACGGGGTCCGACTCCGATCCCGGATCCGAGCACGTCATCACGGCGACGAAGGCCCGCGAGCTCGGCAAGAAGTCGGTCGTCACCGGCGACCACGTGTCGCTCGTCGGCGACGTCTCCGGCGACCCCGGGTCGCTGGCGCGCATCGTGAAGGTCGCCGAGCGCACCACGCTGCTCCGCCGCAGCGCCGACGACTCCGACGAGGTCGAGCGCGTCATCGTGGCGAACGCCGACCAGATGCTCATCGTCGTGGCGGCCGCCGACCCCGAGCCCCGCACCCGGCTCATCGACCGCTACCTGGTCGCCGCGTTCGACGCCGGGCTCGACCCGATCCTCTGCATCACGAAGACGGACCTCGCCGATCCGGCGCCGTTCCTGGCCCACTTCGCGTGCCTCGACCTGCGGATCGTGACGAGCCGGTCCGACGACGTCCCGTTCGAGGCCCTGCACGACCTGCTCGACGACAAGGTCACCGTGACCGTGGGGCACTCCGGCGTCGGCAAGTCGACGCTCGTGAACGCCCTGACCGGGTCCACCCGGGCGATCGGCGTCGTGAACTCGGTGACCGGGCGCGGGCGGCACACCTCGTCGTCGTCGATCGCGCTGCGGGTCCGTGACGGCGGCTGGATCATCGACACCCCCGGCGTGCGGTCGTTCGGCCTCGGCCACGTCGACCCCGCGAACGTCTTCCGCGCCTTCGCCGCGCACGCGATCCCGGTGCGGCCCGCGCGGGACGACATCCCGTTGGCGCAGGCGCACGACTGGGAGATCGTCGACCGGGTGCAGGACGGCGAGCTCGGCGTCACCGGTGTCGAACGGCTCGACTCGTTCCGCGCGCTCCTGACGGGCATGGGCGCCTCCGACCCCGGCCTCGAGTAGCCCGGCGCCGAGCTGCGCCCGCGCCCCGCGCCGCCGTCCAGGTTCCGAAATCTGCACATCTCGGCGGCAGATCGGGCCGTTCGTGGAACCTCGGGGAACCGCATGCGGCATGTTGTGGAACCTCGGCGGAGGGCGCTCGGGCATCACGCTTCGCCCCACCGCGCTCGGGCCTCGACCCACCGGCCAGCACGCGTCGACAAGTGTGCAGCGGTGTTGTACAGTGAACCCTCGTGTCTGAAGTTGCAAAGTACAACTTTGCGCCGACCCCCGCCGTCGACGCCCCGTCCTCGAGCACGACAACGACGTCGCACGCGCACCACTCCCCCACCCACAAGTCCTCACGAGCACCACGACCGCAGCGCACCGACAGCGTCCTGCGCCCGGACGGCCTCGGACGGGTGCTCCTGACCTTCGCCAGGCACATCCTCGTGCCGCTGTTCCTCGCCGCCGGGATGGGCCTCGCCTACCTCGGCGCCTTCCACGCCCCCGCACCGAAGGAGCTACCGGTCGGCATCGTCGGGCAGGCCGCCGCCACCCAGGTGTTCGCGCAGACCGTCACCGACGAGTCCGACGGCGCCCTCGTCGCCCACGTCGTCGCGTCGACCAAGGACGCCGAGCGGCAGATCCGCGACCGCGACCTGGCCGCCGTGTACGCCCCGACCGCCACGGGCGCGACGCTCTACGTCTCGACGGCAGCGTCGGAGACGACCGCGAGCGCCGCACAGAAGGTCTTCCTGCCGATCGCGTACGAGCAGCACGTGCCGTTCCGGGTCGTCGACGTCGTCCCCACGGGTGAGCAGGACAGCACCGGACAGGGGCTGTTCTTCCTGCTCGTCGCGCTGAGCGTCGGCGGCTACGCATCGGCCATCGCCGTGGCGTCCGTCGCGACGAAGCTCCGCGCGGTGTGGACCGCGGTCGTCGGCCTCGCCACCGCCGGGGTCGTCGCCGGCATCGGGGTCATCGTCGCCGGACCGATCTACGGCGTCATCACGACCCACCACTGGCAGGTGTTCCTGTTCGCCTGGCTGTACGACGCGATCATCGTCGCGATCGGCGTCGGCCTGCACCCGGTCCTCGGGCGGTGGACCACGCCCGTGCTCACGATGCTGTTCGTGATGCTCAACTTCACGTCGTCGGGCGGCATCTTCCAGGCGTCGTTCGTGCCCGGGTTCTTCGCCGCGCTCCACTCCTTCTGGAGCGGCGCAGCCTGGCTGCAGGCGGCCCAGGACCTGCAGTACTTCCCCGACGCCTCGCTCGGCCGGTCATCCCTGGTGCTCGCGCTGTGGCTCGCCGCCGCCGTCCTGCTCTGCGTGGTCGTGCACGGCCTCGTGGCCCGCCGCACCCGCATCGCCCGCGAGCGTGAGGTCACCCGGCTCGAAGAGGAAGAGGTCGTCGCCGCGTAGCCCCGCTACGCTCGACCCGTGGACCTCAGCGCCGACCTGGACTTCGCCCGCTCGCTCGCCGACATCGCCGACACGATCAGCCTCGAGCGGTTCCGTGCCGCCGACCTGCACGTGTCGAAGAAGGCCGACAGCACGCACGTGACCGACGCCGACCAGGCCGTCGAACACGCCCTGCGCGAGCGGATCGCGACGGAACGACCCGACGACGCGTTCCTCGGCGAGGAGACCACGGCAGACACCGGTGCCGAGGCGACCAGCGAGGGGCACCGTCAGTGGGTCGTCGACCCGATCGACGGCACCGCGAACTACCTGCGCGGCGTGCCGGTGTGGGCGACGCTCATCGCCCTGGCGGTCGACGGACGCCCGGTGCTCGGCGTCGTGAGCGCCCCCGCGCTCGGCAAGCGCTGGTGGGCGGCCGAGGGGCTCGGCGCGCACTCGTTCGACGGCGAGCTGCGCGTCTCCGGCGTCGCGGACCTGTCCGACGCGAGCCTGAGCTACAACAGCATCCAGCAGTGGGACGACGACGACCGGCTCGAGTCCCTCGTCGACCTGTCCCGCAAGGTCTGGCGGACGCGCGCCTACGGCGACATGTGGTCGTACATGCTGGTCGCCGAGGGGGTCATCGACATCGCGGGCGAACCCGACCTGAAGCCGTGGGACATCGCGGCCCTCGTGCCCATCGTGGAAGAGGCCGGCGGGCGCTTCAGTTCGCTCGACGGCGACCCCGGGGCCTGGCACGGCAGTGCACTCGCGACGAACGGCCTGGTGCACGACGCCGTCGTCGAGGTCATCCGCCGCTAGCACGACCCCGAACGACACTCTCGACGTCGGACGACGTGGCGGGTGTCGTTCCGAGTCGTTCAGGCAGCCGCAGCCGCCGCCTCACGCCGGGCAGCGCGCCGCCGCACCACCAGGTCCCCGACCGCCAGCACGAGCGCGAGCGCCATCAGCGACACCGTGAACGTCGTGCCGCTCCGGAACGCGTCGTGGTACGCGTCGAGCCGACTCCCGCCGGCGAAGCCGCCGGAACCGCCGGAACCGTCCGAACCGGCGGCGGCACCCCGCACGATCCCGTAGAAGATGCTCGTCGCCACCGCGGTTCCGATCGCGGTCCCGACGCGCTGCCCGAGCTGCTGCATGGACCCGGCGACCCCGGACTGCTCCACGGGGATCTCGGCCAGGGTGAGCGTCTGGTTCGGCGACACCACGAACCCGCCGCCGAGCCCGCCGACCAGGAACGCCCCGGCCATCGCCCACGGCGTGACCTCCGGCGGGGTCAGCACCGCGGCGAGCATGAGGAGCACGAAGCCGACGACGACCATGAACAGCCCGAAGACCACCAGGGCCCGTCCGACCCGGTCGACGATCCGTCCGCCGATGTACGACCCGACGGCGCTCGTGGCCGCGAACGGGATGCTCACCATGCCGGCGAACAGCGGTGACAGCCCGAGCCCCTCCTGCAGGAACAGCGTCACCATCAGGAAGGACGCCGGGATCGCCGCGAAGTAGACGGCCACGATCGACAGCCCGTTGCGGTACGACGACAACCGGAACAGCTCGAAGTGCACCACCGGCGACTTGCCCTGCTGCTTGTACCGGACCTCCCAGAACACGAACAGGCCGAGGAACACGACGAAGGCGACCAGCCAGAGCCACCGGGCACCGGAGTCGCCGGCACCCGTGGTGAGCACGAACGGCAGCATCAACGTGACGATGGCGGCGCCGAGCAGCAGGATGCCGACGATGTCCAGCTCGCGGTCCTTCGCCTGCACCTGTGCACCGTTGGGCAGCAGCCGCATCGCGAAGAACAGCGCGACGAGTCCGAGCGGCACGTTCATCCAGAACAGCAGCCGCCAGCCGTTCTCCTCGCCGCCGATCGCGATGAGGCCCCCGCCGATCGTCGGGCCGAGTGCCGTCGAGATGCCGATCATGGCGCCGAACAGCCCGAAGGCCCGTCCGCGCTCCGGGCCTCGGAACAGCTGCTGCACGAGCCCGATCACCTGCGGCATCTGGGTGCCGGCGGCGAAGCCCTGCAGGATCCGCGTGACCATGAGCACCTCGATGGTCGGCGCCACGGCACAGAGCAGGCTCGACACGGTGAACGCCACGAGTCCGATGATGAACAGGGCACGGCGGCTCTTCAGGTCGCCGAGCCGACCGGCGGGCACGAGGGCGAGGCCGAAGGCCAGCGCGTACCCCGCCACGATGAGCTGCAGGGATGAACTGGTGGCATCGAGGGACTTCTCGATCGACGGCAGCCCGACGTTGACCTTCGACAGGTCGAGGATCGTCAGGGCGGCCACCGCGACGCACACGGCGAAGGCCCTCCAACGCGTGCGGTCGTCGAGGCGGGCGTCGGTCGGGTCAGGGCTGGACATCACCATCGTTCGTACACCGACCGTCCCCCACCGGGTGACACCCCTCGTCGTGGCCCCCCGGACTGGGGGCACCGTTGCCGGATACGCGGTGCGCGGGGCGGCTCAGATGGCCAGGACCTGAGTTATCGTGCTCCTACGGAAGGTCACGCAAGCACCTGGATTCCCTAGATCCGAGTGCACGTGCGCAGCCGACCGTGTTCGTCCGAAGACCCTAACCCGAGGGGTGATACAGACGATGACATCATCGTTCCCGAGCGGAACCGAGTGCACCCTCACTCGTCGACCGCATTCAATCCACGACAGCTCCGGCGCGCGCGCAGTCGCCGCCATCCGTCCGCACTCCGACACGGCCACCCACCGTGCAGCAGTCCGGTCCGCCTCACGGCGCCCCGTCGCAGCGTTCACCGCGCTCGCCGACGACCTCTCCGCAGGATCCACTTCCGGGCCCGGAGGCCGGTGAGTCATGGCACTCACCGGTCGACGTCTCGAGGTCGACCGGATCGCGACCCTCGCTGTACTCCCTCGGGAGTCCGCGATGGTCGTGGTCGGCGACCCTGGTTCCGGACGCAGCAGCGTCCTCGACGCGGTCTCGAACCGCGTTTCCCTCCCCGTCGTGCGGGTCGGTGTCAACGGGAGCGAATCCCGTTGGCCGCTGGCCGGCGTGACTTCCTTGTTCACCGCGCTCGACGACCCCCGTGCGACGGCCCACATCGCCCATCTCCTGCAGACGGGTGAGACGGCGGTCCCCGTGACCGCCGGACTGGCGGCGGCGCACGACTTCCTCGACGCCGTGCACGCCCTCACCCTGCCGCCGACGCTCGTGCTGATCGACGACCTCGACCGCATGGACGTCGAGAGCCAGGAGCTCATCGCGTTCCTCGCCGGCCGACTCGCAGGCACCGCCCTGCGCGTCGTGGCGACGGTCCGTTCGGTGCCGTCGGACGGTCCGCTCGCGGCCCTGCCGACGCTTCGCATCGAGCCGCTGCCGTCCGACGAGGCACTGATCCTCGCCCGGACCATGGCACCGGAAGAAGCGAACGACGGCGTCCTCGCCGTCCTCGCCGCGGAGACCGGCGGCAACCCCGGCGCACTCCGCGAACAGCTCGCGGTGCTCAGCCGCGAGCAGCTCACCGGCGCGGAGCCGATCGTGCTCCCGCTCCGACCCACTCCGACGACCGAGGCCCTCGCAGCCCTCGCACTCGGGTCCGCCGCGGGACGAGATCTGGACGTCCTCGCGAAACTCGCCCTGGTGCCGGTCGCGAAGACCACGGCCTGGGACCGCGACGAGTTGGACGACCTGGTCGGAGCAGGCCTCGCCACCGTGCGGGGCCAGAGCGTGACGGTCCGTGACCCCCTGGTCCGGTCCGCGCTGTACTGGCGGATGCCCGCCCGTGACCGCCGCGCGGCGCACGCCGCGCTGGCCACGGCGAGCACCGAGTCCGACCCGCGGGCAGCCGCGTGGCACCGGAGCTTCGTCGACGACGTCCCCGACGTGGTCGCGTTGCTCGGCGCCGCACGGTCCTACGTGGTGGACGGCAACGTGCACGCCGCGATCGCCCTCACCGAGCGTGCCCTGCACGTCGGTGGCGGCACCGAGGACGAGCTCGTCGCGCTGCTCGGGGTCGCCGAGGCCCTGCTCGGCAACCGGCTGCTCGGCTTCGCCGCGCGCTACCTCGCCGCGCTCCGTCCGTTCCGGACGACGGCGCACGAGGTCCGCCGGCTGCGCCTGCAGTACTCGGCGCAGTACCTCAGCGGCGACGCCGTGCACGCGGACGAACTCCTCGTGTCGGTGGACGCGACCGAACCGGCCGACGTGGACGCGGTCGCCGGGCTGATGGCCATGGTGGCGTGCTTCCGTGCCGAGGCGTGGGAGCTCGACCAGGCGCGGGACCTGCTGCACCGCGTCGAGCCCCTCGAGGCGTCGGTATCTCCGCACACGTTGGAGATCACGGCGACCGCGCGGGAGCTCATCGCGGCGATCGACGGCACCCTGCCGTCGGACACCGACCTGCACGACGGACTCGCGACGTCGGTGCTGCTGGCGATGTCCGACCCGGCCCTGCTGCTCCTCGCCCACGCGCTGAGCATCGCCGAGCGGTACCGGAGCGCGCGTCGGGTGTTCGCACTCGTCCTCGCCCGCGGCCCGCAGACGGCGCCGGTGTGGACCGAGGCAGCCCGCTACCTGACCGCCGAGAACGAGGTGCGCTCCGGGAACTTCCGGCAGGCGCTCCGCGCGATCGACGTCTGGGAGGCCGGTTCCTCGGTGGTCGAGCGGCTCCGTGAGCCGTCGCGGGCCATCGCGATCGCCTGGCGGCACTTCGCCGAGGGGCGCTCGGCCGAGGCCCTCGCCGTCGTCGACCGGTGCCTCGAGCAGCGTTCGACGAGCCGCTTGTGGGGCGCGACGGCGAAGCTGCACGCGCTCCGCGGTCGGGTCCTGCTGCTCGATGGCCGACTGGAGGAGGCAGCCGCCGCACTCGAAGCGGCGGACGCCATCGGCCGGTCCCTGCGGAACCCCGCGGTGCTCCGGCACCTCGGCGACCTGGTCGAGACGTACGCGCGCCTCGGACGGATCGACGACGCCCGCACCATCACCGCGCGGCTCGCTGCGGACCACCACGCCCGTCCGGGTCGCTGGGGTGCGCTCGTGCTGGCGAGGAGCCTTGCGCTCGTCGCCGACGACACCACCCGCGACACCGCCCGTCGCCGCGCGTTGGAGCTGTTCCAGCCGCACGACTCGCAGTTCGAGCGGGCACGGACGTTCGCGGCCCTCGCGACGGTCGGTAACCCCGCCGAGCGTCCGCGCCTCGGTGCGGCAGCAGCGGCGGCGTACGAGGCGGCCGGCATGCGCCGTCCCCTCGTCACCCCCGCACCGGCAGCGGCCATGCCGCCGTTCGGCACGGGGCCGTCGCTCCGGTCCGCACCGGTGCTGTCCGCGTCGATGCCGGGCACGCCTCGGAGCGCCCCGGACGCCTCCGCGGTGCTCACCTCGCTCACGGCCGAGGAGCGCGCCGTGGTGCAGAAGGTGACGGAGGGCTACCGCAACCGCGAGATCGCGTCGTCGCTGTTCATGTCGCAGCGCACGGTGGAGCTGCGGCTCACGCAGATCTACCGCAAGGTGGGCGCGCGGTCGCGCTCCCACCTGGTCGCGCTGCTCACGTAGTCGAAGAGCGCACAGGTCGACGCGACCACAGGACGGACGGGAGGCCCGGTACCAGCTGGTACCGGGCCTCCCGTCCGTCTTTTCGCGGTCTTCATGCAACCGACCTCGCAGGCTCGGTCGGCGCTGGCGCCGCGCGCCGCTGGCGCGTCGCTTCATGCGGAGCGCGCGCGTTGCGGGAGTCCGCACGCGACCGCACCGCGGCGTCCCCCGCACGCGGGGAACCGCAAGAGCAGTCGACGACTGTTGCCGTGGCGGCGTCGCCGGGTGAGGCTTCTCATGCACCGACCGCCGTGCCCCTCCCCAGGGGCCAGACCGCGGTACCCCGTCCGGTACCCGAACCTCGTGGCCCACCCACTCCGTCGTCCGTCCTCGCCTGATCCGAGGACGGGCGCCGGTCAGGACCGCGAGGACCCGGACGCGCGGCAGACCCGACGGCGGTCGGTGCATGAGAAGCCTCACCCGGCGACGCCGCCACGGCAACAGTCGTCGAC
>NZ_JANZKM010000027.1:0-44078 GCF_025642935.1 Curtobacterium sp. RIT-PI-V | reverse complement strand
CGCGTGCAATGTCGGAACATGCAGGCGCACACGATGCGTGCGCATCACCCGACGAAACACCGGTCGATCAACTCGTGGACTGTCGGAACCTGCCCAGGCGACCCAGGCGACCGGCGACAGGCAACCGGCGACCAGCGGCGACGACCGTCAGGACCGCTTGACGGCTCCGAGCCGGGGCAGCCGCGGGACGTTCGCCGTGGCGCCGGCCTCCGGCGGGACGATGGTCTCCTGCGCCGCCGTCACCACGACGTCGTCGGCGGTGAGGGTCAGCGTCGCGGTGGGGTCGAGGGAGCGCTTGACCACGGCCAGCCCGATCGGGCCGAGCTCGTGGTGGACCGCCGAGGCCGACAGCCGCCCGACCTGCTTGTCGCCGAGCATCACGGGCGTGCCCGGAGCCGGCAGCACGGCGTCGGAGCCGTCGAGGTGCAGCTGCACGACCCGACGCGGCGGGTGCCCGAGGTTGTGCACCTTCGCGACGGTCTCCTGCCCGCGGTAGCAGCCCTTCGTCAGGTGCACGGCGGAGCGGAGCCAGTCGAGCTCGTGCGGGATGGTGCGCTCGTCCGCGTCGGACAGCGTCGGACGCCAGGCGGCGATCCGCAGTGCCTCGTACGCGAGCAGCCCCGCGACGGGTTCGTCCGACGCAGCGATCGCGGCCGAGGTGCCGGGCGTGACCACGGCGATGCGGAGGGTCCAGTCGGAGCCGGGGTGGGCCTCCTGGTCGGCGTAGCTCCACCCTCCGGGCGTGACGGTCGCCCAGGGGTCGACCCACTCGACGACGGGCGGTTCCGGCAGGACGGTCGACGCGAACGGGGCGGCCTCGCCGAACCAGCCGAGGGTCGCGAAGTCGGCCGAACGGTCGGCGACCTCGACCCGGAGCATGAAGCGCATCGAGTCGAGCCAGGCGGCGAGCGGTGCGGCGTCCTGGGGCTCGGTGAGGAGCCACGCGACCGCACCGTCGTCGACCACGCGGGCGGCGTGCTCGACCCGGCCGGACTGGTCGAGCACGAGGGTCTCGGTGCTGACGCCGGTCGGCAGACCGGTCAGCTGCTGCGAGGTGATCGAGTTGAGCCACGACAGGCGGTCCGGGCCGGAGACGGTCACGACACCGAGGCCGAGATCGACGACCGCGCGGCCACGGGCCAGCAGCCGCTGCTCGCCCAGGGGGTTGCCGAAGTGCGCAGCAGGGCCCTGCGCTGACGCGACGAAGCCGTCGCGCACTGCGAACGCCGACATCAGTCGACCTTCGCGAGCTGCCCCGAGGCGTGCGAGGTGAGTTCGCGGCCGAGCGCGGCGATGTCCCACGCCCAGAACAACTTGCCCTCGACCAGGCCGTACAGGCGGGTCGCGGCGGAGTAGTCCTTCGCGTTCGGCGAGCGCATCACGGCGTCGGTGGCCAGGTCGATCCGACCCTTGAGCACACGGCCGACGTAGAGCTCGTTGACGCCCGTCGGGTGCACGATCGCGGCTTCGACGTCGAAGCCGTCGGTGGTGTTGCGCAGCGCCTCGACGCTCTCGACGGTGCTGAACGGGGTCGGCCCCTCGCCCAGGAGCATCGCGGGGCCACGGTCACCGGGCTCGGTCGGACGGTCGATCCGCCAGTAGCCCATCTCGGCGGCGAGCGGGGTGTGGTCGTCGTCGAGCAGCCAGGTGGTGGACGAGTAGTTGAGGTACGGCAGTCCGTCGTGGCTGAAGCTCACGCGCTGGCCGAACTCGTAGGTGCGGGGCGCTTCTTCGTCACCGACGGGGTACTCCACGACGCCGGTGCCCTCCCAGACGCCGACGAGCCACGACAACGGGACCAGTTCGGGCGCCAGGCCCTCGGGGAGCTCGATCAACGCTGACCCTTGAACAGCTTCACGACGACGACGACCGAGATGAACGCGATCGCGAGCGACGCCAGGCCGAGGAGGCCCACGTAGAACAGCTCGAGCGCAAGCAGCGAATCCATGCCCCGGAGTCTACGCGGCTCGGCTCAACGCGCCAGGAGCACCACCGCGGTGACGAGCACCACGACGAAGGCACCGGACGACGCGATGCTGATCCGTTCGACCAGCCCGTCCTTCGTCGCGGTGATGAGCTGGAGCACGAAGCTCACCATCACGCAGGCGACGAACACGAGCAGCAGCCAGGCGAAGGCGTCGCGCTCGGCGAGCGTCAGGACGAGCACCGCCCCGACGACGGCCATGATCCAGACCGGCAGGACGGACGTCAGCTTGAGGCGCCGCTGGTCGGTGGGCTGCACTGGCTGGGTCACGCGTTCCATCATGACAGGGGTCACGCCCGGCGCGCGCTTGCGGGTTGCCGCGCAAACCGTCCGGCCGGATGAGGACTTCCCGAGCATCACTAGGATGTGTCCACGACGTCATCCACCTGCGGAGGTCCTGTGGCACAGCTCCTGGTACTCACCTCGACCGCGCCCGGCGACGTCCTGCCGAGCCTCGGTCTCCTGAGCCACAGGATCCGTCACGTGCCGGCCGAGGCCGCACAGCTGGTCAACGCGCCGCAGAGCGACCTGATGTTCGTGGACGCCCGCACCGACCTGGTCAGCGCGAAGGCCCTGTGCAAGATCCTCGCCTCGTCCGGCTCGACGACGCCCATCGTGCTCGTCGTGACCGAGGGTGGCCTGACCGCCGTCAACAGCGAGTGGAACGTCGACGACGTGGTGCTCGAGAGCGCCGGACCCGCCGAGATCGACGCCCGCATCCGCCTGTCCGCCGGCCGTGCGGCCAAGGGGCAGTCCAGCTCGAAGATCCAGGCGTCGGGTGTCGTCATCGACGAGGCCAGCTACTCGGCGAAGGTCCGCGGCCGGCCGCTCGACCTGACGTTCAAGGAGTTCGAGCTCCTCCGCTTCTTCGCCACGCACCCGTCCCGGGTCTTCACGCGCGAGCAGCTGCTCAGCGAGGTCTGGGGCTACGACTACTTCGGTGGCACCCGAACGGTCGACGTGCACGTCCGACGTCTCCGCGCCAAGCTCGGCGACCTCGAGTCGCTCATCGGCACGGTCCGCAACGTCGGGTACCGCTTCAACGTCTACGACGACGAGGCCGAGCGCCTGATGGGCCAGTAGTGCCGGACCTCGCTCGGTTCGTCGTGCCCGGTGAAGCACCGCCGTTCTCGGACCAGACCCTGGTCGACGTCCGCGCCGGACGCGCGACGGTCTTCTCCGTCGACGACGGGGTCGCCGTGGTCCGTGACGGCGAGCTGGAACTCGTGGTCGACCGGGAGGCCCGTGGCCGCGGCACCGGCACCGCCCTCGTCACGCAGGCGCTCGCGCTGGGCGGCGGGGCCGCTCCCGTGCTCGCCTGGGCACACGGGGACCACCCCGCAGCGCGGGCCCTGGCCGATCGGTTCGGCTGGCGCGCGGTCCGCACCCTGCTGCAGCTCCGGGCGCCGATCGACGAGGCCGACCGTCCGTCCGTCGACGTGCCGGCCGGGTACAGCCTTTCCGCGTTCCGGCCCGGCACCGAGGACGAGGCGGACTGGCTCGCCCTGAACGCCGCGGCCTTCGCGCACCACCCCGAGCAGGGCCGGATGACGCTCGACGACCTGCACGCCCGCGAGTCGGACGCCTGGTTCTCCGGCGAGGACCTGCTGCTGCTCCGCGACGCCTCCGGGCAGCTGGCCGGCTCGTGCTGGCTCAAGGTCGAGGACGGCATCGGCGAGTTCTACGCCGTCGCCGTCCGGCCCGACCTGCAGGGACAGCGGCTCGGTGGGGTGCTCATGCGCGCGGGGACTGCTCGGTTGACCGGGCGTGGGCTGACCGCCGCCGCACTGTACGTCGAGGGCGACAACGAGCCCGCGCTGGCGCTCTACCGGCGATCCGGGTTCGAGCAGTACGCGATCGACGTGCAGTACGCCGCGCCGACGTCCGAGCACTAGGCATCCGACCAGCACCCCTCCACACCCGCTCGTTCACCCGCGGTTTCCACAGCGTCCACCGGAGGCCCTCCGACCGAGAGGCCCTGGTGGCAGGATGTGGACATGGACACCGAACCGCAGCTCGACGGCGAATCCGTCGCACCCGACCTCGACGACTTCGACGAGGTCGTCGAGATCGAGCACGAGTCGCTGCCGTCGGACCGCTACTTCGACCGCGAGCTGAGCTGGCTGCGCTTCAACCAGCGCGTGCTCGAGCTGGGCGAGGACCGCACGCAGCCCCTGCTCGAGCGGGCGAACTTCCTGGCGATCTTCGCGTCCAACCTCGACGAGTTCTTCATGGTCCGGGTCGCGGGCCTGAAGCGCCGCATCGACACCGGCATCGCCGTGCCGACGAACGTCGGCCGCGCCCCGAGCGACGTCCTGCGCGACATCGCGAAGAAGGCGCACGAGCTGCAGGACCGGCACGCCCAGGCGTTCATCGGGTCGCTCAAGCCCGACCTCGACGCCGCCGGCATCCACGTCGAGCACTGGTCCGACCTCGACGAAGCCGACCGGCTCCGGATGCGCGAGTACTTCAACGAGCAGATCTTCCCGGTGCTCATGCCCCTGGCGGTCGACCCGGCGCACCCGTTCCCCTACATCTCCGGGCTCTCGCTCAACCTGGCGGTCCGGGTCCGCAACCCGAAGTCGCAGCGCCAGGAGTTCGCGCGCCTCAAGGTGCCGCAGAACTTCTCCCGCTTCATCAAGCTGCCGGACGACAACTCCGGCCGGATGCGCTTCATCCCCCTCGAAGACCTCATCGCGAACCACCTCGACGACCTGTTCCCGGGGATGGAGGTGCTCGAGCACCACGTGTTCCGGGTCACCCGCAACGAGGACGTCGAGATCGAGGAAGACGAGGCCGAGAACCTCATCCAGGCCCTCGAGCGCGAACTGCTGCGTCGCCGGTTCGGTCCGCCCATCCGCCTCGAGATCACCGAGGACATGGACCCGGTGACCCTCGACCTGCTCGTGCGCGAACTCGACATCACCGAGCAGGAGGTCTTCCGGCTGCCGTCGCCGCTCGACCTCGGTGGCCTGTTCGAGCTCTCGAAGATCAACCGCCCGGACCTGCACTACCCGAAGCACGTGCCGACGACCCCGGTGCAGTTCCAGCCCGGTGAGCCGAACACGAAGCCCGACCTGTTCCGCGCGATCAAGGCGAACGACGTCCTCGTGCACCACCCGTACGAGTCCTTCGCGACGAGCGTGCAGGCGTTCCTCGAGCAGGCCGCAGCCGATCCGCACGTGCTCGCGATCAAGCAGACGCTGTACCGCACCTCGGGTGACAGCCCCATCGTCGAGGCCCTGATCGACGCGGCCGCCGCGGGCAAGCAGGTCCTGGCGCTCGTCGAGATCAAGGCGCGCTTCGACGAGCAGAACAACATCACGTGGGCCCGCAAGCTCGAGAAGGCCGGCGTGCACGTCGTCTACGGCCTGGTCGGGCTGAAGACGCACTCGAAGCTCGTCCTCGTCATCCGGCAAGAGGGCGGCACGCTCAAGCACTACAGCCACATCGGCACGGGCAACTACAACCCGAAGACCTCGCGGATCTACGAGGACATGGGCCTCTTCACCGCCGACGACACCGTGGGCAAGGACCTGACGCGCCTGTTCAACGAGCTGTCCGGCTACGCGATCGAGAAGAAGTTCAAGCGGCTGCTCGTCGCGCCGCTGCACCTGCGCAAGGGGCTGCTCAAGCGGATCCAGACCGAGTCCGACAACGCCCGCGCCGGCAAGCCGTCCGGCATCCGGATCAAGGTCAACTCGATGGTCGACGAGCAGATCATCGACGCCCTGTACCTGGCCAGCCAGGCGGGCGTGCCGGTGGACGTCTGGGTGCGCGGGATCTGCTCGCTCAAGCCGGGGATGGAAGGCGTGAGCGACACCATCCGGGTACGGAGCATCGTCGGGCGGTACCTCGAGCACTCCCGTGCGTTCGCGTTCCACAACGACGGCGACCCGGCGGTGTTCATCGGCAGCGCCGACATGATGCACCGCAACCTCGACCGCCGCGTCGAGGCGCTCGTGCGGCTGACGGCACCGGACCACATCGACGAGGTGCTGGCGATGTTCGACCTGGCGATGGCCGACACCGCGAGCTCGTGGCACCTCGAGTCCGACGGTGAGTGGACCCGCCACTCGACCGACGATGACGGTCGCCCGCTCGAAGACGTGCAGAATGTGACGATGCGGAAGATCTCGGCTCGGAAGCGCTCCACTCGGTGAGCGGCGGTCCCTCGGGCCCCGTCCTCGCCGCCGGCGCGGTCGTCTGGCGCGAACAGGACGGCACGCCGCTCGTGCTGCTCATCCACCGCGACCACCACAAGGACGTCTCACTGCCCAAGGGCAAGGTCGACCCGGGCGAGGCCGTCCCGACGACCGCCGTGCGCGAGATCGACGAGGAGACCGGGTACCGCGTGCACCTCGGTGCACCGCTCGGCACCGCGGAGTACGTGCTGCCGAACGGTCGCGACAAGGTCGTGCACTACTGGGCTGCGCGCGTCTCGTCGAAGGAGTACGCCCGCGCGGGTGACTTCACCCCGAACCACGAGGTCGCCGCCCTCGAGTGGGTCACGATCGACGACGCCCGCAACCGCCTGACGTACGAACGCGACGTGGCGATCCTCGACCGGTTCGCCGAGCGCGCCGCCGCCGGCCACCACCGTACGTTCGCCCTGATCGCGCTGCGGCACGCGAAGACCGTGCCCGGCTCCGACTGGAACGGCCCGGACGCCACCCGTCCGCTCCTGCCCGTCGGTCGTTCGCAGGCCAAGGCCGCCGCGTCGCCCGTCGCCGCGTTCGGCCCGAAGAAGATCGTGAGCAGCACGGCGGCCCGGTGCCTCGCCACCGTCGAACCGTTGTCCGCCACCACGAAGCTCGGCGTCTCGAGCACCCCCGACATCAGCCAGGACGCCCACGACCGCGGCGCCGCCGACGTCAAGGGCGTCGTCCGCCGTCGGCTCGACAAGGGCAAGAGCACGGTGCTCTGCTCACACGGCCCGGTGCTCCCCGACATCATCGCCCGGATCGCCACCGCGACCGCCGACGACTCGGGCCGGTTCGACCTGCGCCGCGCCGCGATGCTGTCGGTCGGCGACTTCTCGGTGATGCACATCGCCGGCGAGACGCTCGTCGCCGTCGAGACGCACCGCAACACGATCCCGGCGTAGCGACCGCACGCCCTGCACCCGGCCACGGGCCGGGCGTCCGCCGCGCCCGGAACGCGATCCGCGCCTCCCGGTCGGCACAACCCCTCGTTCACCTTCCGTTCACCAACGCGCGTGATCCCCGTCACCTCGCGTCCCTACAGTCGCTCCCGGGTCGGCACCGGCCCAGGGACCGCAGTGGTCCCACTGCACCCCATCCCCGAAGGGACCCCTGTGAACATCAAGCGAATCGGTTCGATCGCAGCAATCGCGATCGCCGGCGCAGTCGTGCTCTCCTCGTGCGCGGCGAACGAGGACGCGGGCAGCACCGAGTCCTCCTCGAGCAACTCCGGCTCCTCGAGCCTCACCGGAACCCTGACCGGCTCCGGTTCCTCCGCCCAGCAGACCGCGCAGGCCACCTGGGCCGCCGGTTTCCAGGACGTCGCCAAGGGCGTCACGGTGAACTACTCGCCCGACGGCTCGGGCGCCGGCCGCAAGAACTTCATCTCGGGCGCCGCGGACTTCGCCGGCTCCGACGCAGCACTGAACGACGAGGAGCTCTCGGGCTCCTTCGACCTGTGCAAGGCCGACACCAAGGCCATCGACATCCCGGTCTACATCTCCCCGATCGCGATCGCCTACAAGGTCGACGGCGTCAGCGACCTGACCCTCGACGCGAAGACCATCGCGGGCATCTTCTCGGGCAAGATCACCAAGTGGAACGACTCGCAGATCGCCTCGCTGAACAAGGACGCGAAGCTGCCGGACGCGAACATCACGGTCGTGCACCGCTCCGACGACTCGGGCACCACGCAGAACTTCTCGGAGTACGTCTCCGCGAACGCCGGCGACGTCTGGACCGAAGAGCCGAGCCAGACCTTCCCGTACTCGGTCGGCGACAGCGCGAAGGGCACCTCCGGTGTCGCCTCCGCCATGGGCAGCGCCACCAACGCGATCACCTACATCGACGACTCCGGCGCGGGTGACCTCGACAAGGCGAAGCTGATGGTCGGCGACAAGGCCACCGAGATCTCGGCCGACGGCGCCGCACAGGTCGTCGCCGACTCGAAGGTCGCCACCGGCCGCGAGGACAACGACCTCGCGATCGACATCGACCGCAAGGACACCGCTGACGGCGCCTGGCCGCTCGTCCTCGTCTCCTACGCCATCGCGTGCCAGGAGTACAAGGACTCGGACAAGGCCGACCTGGTCAAGGGCTTCCTGAACTACGTCGTCTCCGGCGACGCCCAGGACGCTGCGGCGAAGGAGGCCAAGTCGGCCGCCCTGTCGTCCGACCTGGCCGACAAGGCCGCTGCCGCGGTCGACTCCATCAAGTAAGACCCCCAAGCGCCCGGACGCCGGTCCCACCCACCTGACCGGCGTCCGGGCCCTTGCTCGTCGCGACGTGAGCAGCCCGGCTCCACCGCCAGCGCCCGTCCGACCGGCACCCCGCTCCACGCTCCACCACCCGAACCCGTCGCCTCCCCCGGCGTTCCTCCGACAGGAGTCCCATGACGACCGCACCGGCCCAGCCAGGGGCCACCGTCACCCCGACCAAGCCGAAGGCCGTCGTCCGCGTCGGCGACCGGGTGTTCTCCGCCGCCTCGGTGATCGCCGGCGGCCTCATCCTCTTCGTGCTCGTGCTCGTCGCCGCGTTCCTCGTCTGGCAGAGCATCCCGGCGTTCGCCGCCAAGGTCGGCGACCTGCCGAACAACGCCACGAACTTCTGGGACTACGTCGGCCCCCTGGTCTTCGGCACCGTCTGGTCCGCGCTCATCGCGCTCGTGATCGCGGTCCCGCTCGCGCTCGGGATCGCCCTGTTCATCTCGCACTACGCACCGCGACGCCTCGCGCCGGTGCTCGGCTACGTCATCGACCTGCTCGCCGCGGTCCCGTCGGTCGTCTACGGCCTCTGGGGCATCGTGGTGCTGGCACCGTTCGTGAAGCCGTTCTACGCCTTCCTGAACGAGTACCTCGGCTGGTTCCCGCTCTTCTCCGGCCAGGTGTCCGGCACCGGCCGTACCATCCTGACCGCGTCGATCGTCCTCGCCGTGATGGCGATCCCGATCATGACGGCGGTCATGCGCGAGATCTTCCTGCAGGCGCCCACGCTCAACGAGGAAGCCGCCCTGGCCCTCGGTGCGACGCGCTGGGAGATGATCCGCCTGTCCGTGCTGCCGTTCGCGAAGTCCGGCATCGTCTCCGCGATCATGCTCGGGCTCGGACGTGCCCTGGGCGAGACGATGGCGATCGCCCTGGTGCTGTCGGTCTCGACGAACGTCACCTTCCAGATGCTGACCTCGCAGAACCCCTCGACGATCGCCGCGAACATCGCGCTGCAGTTCGCCGAGGCATCGGGAACCGCCCTGAACGCCCTGATCGCAACGGGCCTGATCCTGTTCGTCATCACCCTGGTCATCAACATGCTCGCGCGGTACATCGTCCGCACGCGGGTCAGCTGAGAGGTCGCACCCGATGTCCCTCGCGCTCCGTCAGACCGGCACCGCCGGCAACGTCTACGCCAACGGCAAGCTGCACCGCTCGGTGCCGTGGCTGCTGCTGGTCGGCAGCTGGGTCGCCCTGGTGGCCGTGTTCGCCCTGCTCAACGCCGGCGGCGCGGTCAAGGACTTCAACGTCGTCGCCGCCCTGTTCCTCGGCACCGTCCTGTTCGACGTCCTGATCGTGGTCGTCTCGCGCATCGTCGAGGGCGGTCGTCAGGCCGTCAACCGACTGATCACGTCGCTCGTCATCACCGCCTTCGTCATCGCGGTCCTGCCGCTGGTGTCGCTGCTCTGGACCGTGATCGCCGACGGCCTGGCCCGCTTCGACGCGAACTTCTTCTCGTACTCGATGCGCGGCGTGATCTCCGAGGGCGGCGGCGCGATCCACGCGCTGGTCGGCACGCTCGAGATCACCCTGTTCGCGGCGCTCATCTCGGTGCCGATCGGTCTGCTCACCTCGATCTACCTGGTCGAGTACGGCCGCGGCGCACTGGCGAAGGGCATCACGTTCTTCGTCGACGTCATGACGGGCATCCCCTCGATCGTCGCCGGTCTGTTCGCCTACTCGCTGTTCGCGCTGTTCCTCGGCCCGGGCGCCCGGTTCGGACTGGTCGGCTCCGTCGCCCTGTCGGTGCTGATGATCCCGATCGTCGTGCGCTCCACCGAAGAGGTGCTGAAGATCGTCCCGATGGAGCTCCGCGAAGCGTCGTACGCCCTCGGGGTGCCGAAGTACCTCACGATCCTCAAGGTCGTCCTGCCCACGTCGCTCGCCGGCATCACCACCGGCGTCATGCTCTCCATCGCCCGCGTCATCGGTGAGACGGCTCCGCTGCTCGTCACCGCCGGCTTCACCGCGAGCATGAACTACGACCTGTTCAAGGACCCGATGATGACCCTGCCGGTGTACGCGTACACGCAGTACTCGCAGCAGGGCGCCAACCCGCAGCCGTTCGTCGACCGTGCCTGGACCGCCGCGCTGGTGCTCATCCTCATCGTGATGGCGCTCAACCTGCTCGCCCGGTTCGTCACCCGACTCTTCGCCCCCAAGCTCTCGCGCTAGCGAACCCACTTCCCCACCCACCAGAAGGATCAACGTGTCCAAGCGCATCGAGGTCGACGGCCTCAACGTCTACTACTCGAAGTTCAAGGCGGTCGAGGGTGTCGACATCACCATCGAGCCCCGCACAGTCACCGCCTTCATCGGCCCGTCCGGCTGCGGCAAGTCCACCTTCCTCCGCACCCTGAACCGCATGCACGAGGTCATCCCCGGCGCATGGGTCGAGGGCTCGGTCAAGATCGACGGCGACGACCTGTACGGCCCCGGGGTCGACCCGGTGCTCGTCCGTCGCCAGGTCGGCATGGTCTTCCAGCGTCCGAACCCGTTCCCGACGATGTCCATCAAGGACAACGTGCTCGCGGGCGTGAAGCTCAACAACAAGCGTGTCTCGAAGTCCGAGGCCGACGACATCGTCGAGCGCTCCCTGCAGGGCGCGAACCTGTGGAACGAGGTCAAGGACCGCCTCGACAAGCCCGGCATGGGCCTGTCCGGTGGACAGCAGCAGCGTCTCTGCATCGCCCGCGCCATCGCGGTGCAGCCCGACGTGCTGCTGATGGACGAGCCCTGCTCGGCGCTCGACCCGATCTCCACCCTGGCCATCGAGGACCTGATCGAGGAGCTCAAGAAGGAGTTCACGATCGTCATCGTCACGCACAACATGCAGCAGGCCTCGCGCGTCAGCGACAAGACCGCGTTCTTCAACATCGCCGGCACCGGTGCGCCGGGCAAGCTCATCGAGTTCGACGACACCGCGACGATGTTCTCGAACCCGTCCGTCCAGGCCACCGAGGACTACGTCTCGGGTCGCTTCGGTTGATCCGCTGCCGTCCGTCGTGCTGACGGACGATCGGGAGGCCCGGTGCACGTCCGCCACGGACGCGCACCGGGCCTTCGTGGTCGCGTTGGGTGCGGGGCCGGCGGGGTTGGGTGCCGCACGGCGTGGGTGGGTGGGTGCGTGCGCATGTTCCGACGATCCACGCGTCGATCGCCTCGTGGTTCGTCGCTCGATGCGCACGCAGACGTTGCGTGCGCATGTTCCGACGATTCACGCGTCGATCGCCTCGTGGAACGACGGAAGGTGCCCACGCATCGATCGCGTGGGCACCTTCCGGGAGGGTCAGGCCGAGGTGGTCGGGACCGCCATGATCGGCGTCGTGGTCGGCTGCTCCGAACCACCGGCCGGCTCGACCGTCATGCCGATCGTCGCACCGTCGGACATCGAGCCCTTCAGCACGGCCGAGTGCACACCGTCGGCGACACCGTCGACCAGACCGGCCGACTTGATCGTGCCGCCCTCGTTCTCGGAGCCGATGTACCAGAGCTCGTACGTCTTGCCCTTCGGTGCCTGGGCGACACCGTCGAGGATGACCGCGGACTTGCCGAGGTCGCTCGACCACACGACCGTGGCCGTGCCACCGCCCTCGACCTTGGTGGTGCTGCGCTGGAAGTCCGACGCCGCGTAGATGCGGTCGAGGCCGCTCGACGCCTGCGTGGTGCCGGTGCCCGGTCCGTCGGCCGGGCCGTTCGCGACGCCGACCCCCAGGCCGACACCGAGGAAGACCACGGCGACCGCAGCAGCACTGGTGAGCATGGCTGCCGGACGTTGGAACCAGCGGCGGCGGGCCTCGGAGGTCGCACGACCACCGGTGGTGGAGCCGTCGGCGATCGAGGCGACGTGCCTGGCGGGCTCGGGACGGGCCTCCTGGACGGAGGTGGTCTCGGCGACCGAGGTCTGGTCGACCGCCGTGTCGGCCAGTGGTGCAGCCTGCGGGGTCGTGGCGATCTGGGCCAGCAGCGACGCGCGGAGCGACGTCGGGGGCTCGATCGGCGCGGCGGCGAAGGCCAGCTGCAGCGCGGTCTCGCGCAGCGAGTCGGCCTCGGCCTGGAGTTCGGGCGACGTCGTGAGGACGTCCTCGAGGAGCATGCGCTCATCGTCGGACAGCGCGTCGAGTGCGTAGGAACCCGTCAGCAGGGCGGGGTCGTCGTGTCGTTCGGTCATGAGGTCACCCCCATCTCGTCTCGGAGTCGGATCATCCCGTCACGGAGACGGGTCTTGACGGTGCCGATGGGGACACCGAGTTGTTCGGCCATCTCGCTGTGCGAGAAGCCTCCGTAGTACGCGAGCTGCACGGCCTGCCGTTGGAACTCGGTCAGTTTGGCCAGTGCCCGGCCGACCCGCTCGTGTTCGATGCGGATCTCGACCGACTCGGACACCTGGTCGAAACCGGACTCGAGGTCGCGGATACCGATCTTCGTGTCCCGGTCGTGCGAGGCCTGCGACGCCCGGACCCGGTCCACCGCTCGGCGGTGCGCCATGGTCAGGACCCAGCTGGAGGCGGTCCCGCGCTTCCGGTCGAACCGGGTGGCCTGTTGCCAGACTTCGAGGAAGACCTCCTGCGTGACCTCTTCGGACTGAGCGCGGTCCCGGAGGAGCCGCGTCACGAGTCCGAGGACCCGGCCGGAGAGGACGTCGTAGAGGTCCGCGAAGGCGGCTTGGTCACCGGAGGCAACCCGCGCCAAGAGGTCGTCCGGCGATGCCGGGGCTGGCTCTGACGAGCTCCAGCGTTCGGTGTCGCTATCCACGAGGGCAAGCATTGCAGGTTTCCCTCCTCTCGGGTGCTTCGGCGACCGGTTGTGGCCGTTCTGTCAGGGGTGCTGCGTGGTGCGGTGGTGCTGGTGGTGCTGTGCTGCGGTCCCGCCCCGGGTAGGACGGAGCCGCCGCGTCGTGCGGTCGAGACGAGAGGCCAGCGTGACCCACAGGGAATTGACCGGCGGATACCGGTCCGGGTCACGCCGGGCCTCTCGCGTTCGTGACGGTCATCAAGTCCGTCACGCTGATGATTCGGCGCGGTGCCCGTGGTGGATTGGATCGGATGCCGAGAAGTTGTGGAGACGCCGCGACCGGCCGTCTGCCGGGCACGCCCGGGTCCGGATCTGTCCACCGAGAGTGAACAGGGCAGCGGACTCAGCCGACGCGTCGTAGAGTTGACGTCGCCGGGCCGCAGCAAGCCCCGGGCTCCAAAATTCGCCGCTTCGAGCGGCCTCGCGCCGAGAGGCGCTTCTGCGGCCCGGTTCTTCTCTGCCCTGCGGCGTTCTGCCTTCCGCGTTCTGCCCTGCGGCGTTCTGCCGGGAGGCCCGATGCGGGTCCGGCGCGTTCGCTCGCTAGTCCAGGCTCTCGCGACGCCAGAGCGCCGCCGCCTCGGTCAGGTCGGCCGCCAGTTCCGTGAGACGGAGCGCCCGCCGCGTCAGTTCGCTCGCGCGGCCGGTCGCGGTCAGGTCGGAGTCGTCCGCCACCGCAGTCGCACCGGCCGCGGTGAGCCGGCAGAACGCCGCCCCACGGTCGAGCGCCACGGCGAAGTCACCCGTGTACAGCCCGTGCAGGATGCGGTCCGCCAGGGTGAGGATCTCGGCAGGACCGGTCGGCTGCTCGGCCCCCGCGACCGCCTGGTCGATCGTGCCGATGCGCTCGGTGCCGCGCTGGAAGAAGTACGCGATCTCCTCCGGGTTCTGCCGGATCACCGTGCGGACGAGGTACACCCGCCACAGGGCACCCGGCAGGGTGTGCGCACCCACCCGCGCCCAGAGTTCGGCGATCGCGTCGATGCCGTGCACGTCCGTGTAGGTGACGAGCCGCTCGACCACAGCGGGGTCCGGGTCCTGACGCACCCGGTGCAGCAGCGCGTTCGCGGTCTCGTGCGCGACACGGTTCACGACGGCCGGGTCCTCGCCGCCCTGGATCGCGGCGAACTCGGCATCGGTGAAGTGGACAGGACGGTGGTGATCGCGAGGCACCGCGTCAGTGTAGGCACGGCCGGTGACACGCCCGCCCTCCGTTCGCCCAGAACGCAACGGCAGCGCCGCGGGTACGGTGTCTCGTCGGGAGGCGCTCCTCCCGAACGTGAAGGAGAGGACTCCCCCATGAACCCGTTGCTCATCATCCTGGCCGTCATCGCGGTCATCCTGCTGTTCGTCGGTGGCTTCACCGCGAGCCTCAAGTTCCTGCTGTGGGTCGGCATCGTGCTGCTCATCGTGGCCGTCGTCCTGTGGCTGCTGCGGACGCTCACCGGGCGCCGCGGCTGACCGGCGACACCAGGTTCTTCCCAGAGGCCCTCACCCGCTAGCCTTGCGGGTGAGGGCCTCTAGCTCAGTTGGTAGAGCACCGGACTTTTAATCCGAGGGTCGTGGGTTCGAGCCCCACGGGGCCCACCATCAGCCTGGTCCGTGCGTCCGTTGTCTAGAATGTGGCGGGTGGCACGACGACTCCTCCCCGGCATCGCGCTCGGAGCCATGGCTCTCGGCGTCAGCGGGCTGCTCGTCATCCTGCCGACCGTGTCGAGTGCATGCCAGCCCGTCACGACGTCGTCGAGCGTCTCCTCCGCCGAGGTCGCGGACGCGATCGCCCCTGGCTCGCACGTCCTGATCGTCGGCGACTCGTACACCACCGGCCGCGGCTCGACCAGCGGCGTCCACGGATGGGCGCAGGACCTCGCAGCCGACCGGGACTGGAAGGCCACCATCGACGGCTACCCGGGAACGGGCTACGTCGACACCGGGCGCACCGGGTCCTCGCACTACACGTTCGGCCCCCGCCTCGAACGGCACGCCACGACCGACGCTCCGCAGCTCGTCATCGTGCAGGGCAGCCAGAACGACTGGCTCGTCGACTCGTCGACGCTGCAGGCCCGGGTCGAGCAGACCCTCCGCGCCGCGGAACAGACCTGGCCGGACGCGGTCGTCGTGGCGCTCGGGCCGTCAGCGCCGATGCCGCGGGCGAAGGCGAACGTCGGGGTCGCCGCCTCGGTCTCCGCAGGGG
The DNA here is from genome assembly GCF_025642935.1 of Curtobacterium sp. RIT-PI-V. Classification (NCBI taxonomy): domain Bacteria; kingdom Bacillati; phylum Actinomycetota; class Actinomycetes; order Micrococcales; family Microbacteriaceae; genus Curtobacterium; species Curtobacterium sp. RIT-PI-V. The sequence goes on along the minus strand of NZ_JANZKM010000027.1, from coordinate 28,640 downwards.
CTGCAGCAGCGGGTGTGCCGTTCATCGACCCGCTCGCCGGGCAGTGGTTCACCGCGGCGAACAGCCCGGGCTACGCGGCGATCGACGGCGGGCACCTCAACGACGCCGGCTACCAGTACATGGCCGAACGGGTCTCGGACTCCCTCGACGCCCTCGCTGTGCCCGAGGACGAACGCTGCGCCTGACCTCGGCTTCGGGGTACAAGTCGCCCCCAGCTGGCTCATGGCAGATCCCCTGCACACATCAGCCCGCGCACAGCCGACTGTTGGGCTGCCGCCGATAGTGTCGTTCCCGGATCCGATCACCGGATCTTGCAGCACCGCACCACCACGAACGAACGGGGTACACCGTGATCGAGCCCATCGAAGCCACGCCGACCAGCACCACCGGGGACGCGCGCCGCATCGTCGAGCTCGCAGCAGCGACGAACACGACGATGAGCAACGAGCTCCTGCTCGACACGCTCCGCCGCAACGCGCAGGTCACGACCCGGCACATCCGCAAGGACTTCATCGAGGTCGCGACGGCCACCGCGGTGCTCGGCTACGTGTGCCGACAGCGCAAGGACTTCATCGCCCTGCGCGGAGACGACCCGGCTTGGGCGCACGAGGTCGGCCGCTACGCCAGCGAGTCACTCGCGGTCGAGGCACTCCGCATGCGCCGCGGCTGACAGCAGCTCCACGCCACGAACGCAGCAGGCCCCGCCGGACATCCGACGGGGCCTGCTCGGTGCACGACGACGGTCAGGACCAGACGCGGCGGATGCCCCAGGTACCCGTCCAGGTCTCGTCGGGCTCGAGCCACCGCAGGCCCTCGCCGGAGTTCAGGGCGTTGGCCGGAGCGGTCATCGGCTCGACCGCCACGGCCAGGCCCTTGGCGTCACCACGCGGGTACTCGCGCGAGGTGAACACCTGCACGTACGGGAACGACGCGTCCTGCCAGAGCTGCACGCCGTCACCCTCGGGGCCGTGCAGCGTCGTGTGGCGGACGCCGTCGGCGTCCGGGGTGATGTCGGAGTACGCGGTGTCGAGATCCGCATCACCGGCACGCAGTCCCCGTCGCAGGTCGAACGAAGTGCCCTCCACCGACACGGACCCGTTCGGCACCTTCTGCTCGTCGACGGTGAAGGCGGTGGCGGCGTCGAGCGTGACGACGAGGTCGTCGGCCGGGGTGTCACCGGCACGCAGGTACGGGTGCGCCCCCACGGCGAAGGGTGCGCGGGCTCCGGAGCGGTTCGTGATCTCGTGCGTCACCCGGATGCCGTCGTCGACGAGCTCGTGGCGCACCCGGGTCTCGAGGGTGAACGGCCAGCCGTGCTGCGGGTGGATCGTGGCTTCCTGCACGATGCCCGTCTCGGTCTGCGACACCACGCGGTACGGCGCGAAGCGGAGCAGTCCGTGCGAGGCGTTGCCGTACTTCGGCTCCGAGACGTCCAGCTGCTGTCGCTTGCCGTCGAGCTCCCAGACCCCTCCGGCGACGCGGTTCGGCCACGGCACGAGCACGATGCCGTTGGCGCCCGGCGGCTGCTCGGTGACGGGGAACGGCTCGGTCAGGTCGAAGCCGGCGACGCGGAGTTCTCGGATGCCGGCGGCGACCTCGGTCACGACGGCCTCGACGACGCCGTCCGGTCCGGCGTGGTGCAGGCGGTACTGGCCACCGGTGGGTGCTGCGGTCATGGGGTGTGGTTCCTTCCGGCTGTGTCCTCGCCGTCCGCGACGACGACCTCGACGCCGGCCGCCCGGATCGTGGCGACCGCGTCGGCTTCGGCCTCGGCGGTGACGACGACGTCGATGTCCTCGAGCGCGCGGACGACCCCGATGTGGGCCCGGCCGAACTTCGACCCGTCCGCGACCACGACCGTACGCCGAGCGGTGGCCGCGAGCACCCGCTTCGCCTCGGTCTCGGGCAGGTTGACGTTGGTCAGGCCGTGCGCGACGTCGACACCGGTGCCGCCGAGGAACACGACGTCGGCGGCGATCACCGGCAACAGGGTGTTGTTGAACGGCGCGACGAGCGAGTGCTGGAGCGGTCGGAGGGTGCCGCCGGTGACGATCACGGTGAACCGCGGCACGGCGCGCTCGAGGGCCAGGGCGGTCGTCAGCGAGTTCGTGACCACGGTGACGTCGGACAGCTCCGTGCGCGCGACGAGCGCCTCGGCGACCGCGGCCGGGGTGGTACCGACGTCGAGCACGACACACTCGCCGGAGCGCACGAGCGCTGCGGCCGCGCGGCCGATGGCGGCCTTGGCCACCTGGTGCTCGACCGCGGTCTCCTCGAAGGGGCGTTCGGTGGACCCAGCCCCGAGGCGGACCGCTCCACCGTGCACTCGGCGGATCCGGGCCTCCTGGTCGAGGACCGCGAGGTCCTGCCGGACCGTCACCTCACTCGTGCCGAGCGACGCGGCCAGCGCGGCGGTCCGGACCATGCCGGGTGCGCCCTCGACGATGGAGACGATGCGGTCCTGTCGCAGCGGTGCTGGTAGCGATCCAGCCAGGAAGGAGAGGTCGTCGTCGGTCACGGCTCTAGTTTCGCTTGCTTCCGAAGACTTTCGCAACGCTTCGGATCGGCGCTAGGCTGTTCCGGTGATCACCAAGCGCGTGACGAAGCTCGCGGACGGCCGCGACCTGTTCTACTTCGACGATGCGGACAGCGCCCTGCCCGCTGAGCGTGCCATCGACGAGCGTGCGCTCGACCCTCGGCCCGAGACCGCGCGGATGCGCCAGGACGTCCTGACCGGCGAGTGGGTCTCCATCGCCGCGAGCCGACAGAACCGTGCGTTCCTGCCGCCGGCTGACCAGGACCCGCTCGCGCCGCAGACACCGCAGAACCCGTCCGAGATCCCGAGCACCTACGACGTCGCCGTGTTCGAGAACCGGTCACCGTCGTTCGGTCCGGCGCTCGAGGCCGATGACGCACCCGGATCGCTCGACTCGCTCAGCGACGTCGGACTGAACCGGCAGCTGCGCAGCGTCGGCCGGTGCGAGGTCGTGTGCTTCTCCCCCGCGACCGAGGGGTCCTTCGCGTCGATCTCCGAGTCGCGTGCCCGCACCGTGGTCGAGGCCTGGGCGGACCGCACCGCCGCGCTCTCCGCCATGCCCGGCATCCAGCAGGTCTTCCCGTTCGAGAACCGCGGCGAAGCGATCGGCGTCACGCTGCACCACCCGCACGGGCAGATCTACTCGTACCCGTACATCACGCCCCGCACGCAGCGCCTGCTCGACTCGATCGAGCGCTTCGGACCGGACCTGTTCGAGCAGCACCTGGCGAACGAGCGGGCCTCGGACCGGGTCGTGCTGCAGGGCGAGCACTTCACGGCGTTCGTGCCGTTCGCCGCACGCTGGCCCGTCGAGATCCACATGCTGCCGCACCGCCACGTCCCCGACTTCGCCGGTCTGACCGAAGCCGAGAAGGACGAACTGGCCCACATGCACCTGCGCCTGACGCGGGGCATCGACAAGCTCTACGACGACCCGACCCCGTACATCGCCGCGTGGCACCAGGCGCCGGTGCACGTCGGGCGGGACACCGTGCGGCTCATGCTGCAGATCACGTCGCCGCGTCGGGCGGCGGACAAGTTGAAGTTCCTGGCCGGCAGCGAAGCCGCCATGGGCGCCTGGATCGGGGACCTCGTGCCCGAGAAGGCAGCCGAGTTCATCCGACAGGGAATCGAGCGAGCATGACGTTCCAGCAGGTCTACGGGTACGAGCCGTCGGTGCGGTACTCCGCCCCCGGCCGGGTCAACCTGATCGGTGAGCACACCGACTACAACGACGGGTACGTCCTGCCGTTCGCGATCGACCGGCGCACCACCGCGTCGATCGCTCCGCGGCCGGACCGTCTGCTGCGCGTCTCGTCCGCGTTCGACGCCGGCACCGTGCTCGAGCTGTCGCTCGACGACCTCGACCCGTCGAACATGACCGGCTGGTCAGCGTACGTCCTCGGGATCGCCTGGGCGCTCCGCGAGCAGGCCGGCGCGGACCTGTCGGACAAGACCGGGTTCGACGTCTTCATCGAGTCCGACGTCCCCGTCGGCGCGGGCCTGTCCTCCAGCGCAGCGATCGAGTGCGGCGTCGCACTCGCCTTCAACGACCTGTGGGAGCTCGGCCTCGACCGCAAGACCCTGGCGCGCGTCGGCCAGTACTCCGAGAACCACGCCGTCGGTGCGCCCACGGGGATCATGGACCAGTCCGCCTCCCTGCTCGGCGAGCAGGACGCCGTCGTGTTCCTGGACTGCCGCACGCTCGACACCGCCGTGGTCGACCTGGCGCTCGAGGCGAACGGTCTCGAGGTCCTGGTCATCGACACCCGGGTCGAGCACGCCCACGCCACCGGTGGGTACGCAGCGCGTCGGGCCTCGTGCGAGAAGGGTGCGCAGGTGCTCGGTGTCGAGGCCCTGCGTGACCTGAGCGTCGACGACCTGCCCCGTGCGCAGGAGCTGCTCGACGACGAGACCTTCCGCCGCGTGCGCCACGTCGTGACCGAGGACCAGCGCGTCCTCGACACCGTCCGGACGCTGCGCGAACAGGGTCCGCGTGCGATCGGTTCGCTGCTCGTCGCGTCGCACGAGTCGATGCGCGACGACTTCGAGATCTCCGTGCCGGAGCTCGACCTGGCCGTCGCGACCGCGGTCGAGCACGGTGCCGTCGGTGCGCGGATGACCGGTGGCGGGTTCGGCGGTGCAGCGATCGCGTTGGTCGACCAGGAATCGCGTGGTGCGATCACAGAGGCCGTCACCGCCGCCTTCGCCGAGGCCGGCTACCGCGAGCCGAACGTCTTCACGGTGCACGCCGCGCAGGGCGCCCGCCGCGACTGAGCCCTGCGCCGAGTCTCGGGCGGGCGCCCGCGAGACTCGGGCTGGGCGACGGTCCTCGCGGCGCAGCCTCCGAGAACGGTCGCCTACCGCGAGACTCGGGGCAGCGCAGCCGAGACTCGGGCGTCAGCGCGTCATGTGCCCCGTGGTGACGGTGACGCCGCCCCACGGAAAGCCGTGCGGGTGCAGCACCTCGTGCTGCACCTGGTCCATCACGACCTGGCTCTGCCACACCGTGTAGACCAGCACGCCGACGACGATGCACACCGGGACGGCCAGGTACGCCGAGTACCGGACGATGTCGCCGAGGGCGCGGTGCCCGGAGCGCGCGAGCGTCGGCGGCAGGACGATCCCGACGACGACCACGAGCAGCAGCAGTGCGAGTGCGGCCGGCGCGATGTGCCCCTCGACCTGCACCGTGACCGGCGCGGTCTCGAGGACCTTGCCGCCGTTGTCGATCCAGTTGTCGTCTGCGTCGACCCCGCCGTACCCCGACGACGTGCTCCAGAGCACCAGGTTCGGGGACAGCACCAGTGCGACGATCCCGACGAGTGCGAGTCCCCACGCACGCGGACGCAGTTTCCGACCGGCATGCGCCATCACGGGCGTGGTCTGGACGTTCTCCCCCATGCGGCGACCGTAGCACTGGGGCCGGTTCCGCACCCGTCCCCAGAACGCGCGGGGCGGGGGCGAGCCGCGCCTCCCGGCCGTCTCTGGACGCAACAGCCCCGGCAAAGCGACAGAATCCCGCGAACTGTTCGCGGGATTCTGTCGCTTTGGCGGTACGAACGGACGCCGGTACGGACCGACGGCGGTACGAACGGACGCCAGCAGGCCCGCGCGCCGCACGGCCAGCCGCACCTACTTCAGGTGGCGCTCCGCAGCCTCGACCACGTTCTTCATGAGCATCGCGCGGGTCATCGGCCCGACGCCGCCGGGCACCGGCGACATGAACCCAGCCACGGACGCGACGGCGGGGTCGACGTCCCCGTGCAGTTTCGCCTTGCCCGTCTCGTCGTTCACGACGCGGGTGATGCCCACGTCGATCACGGCCGCGCCGGGCTGCACCCAGTCCGGCTTGACGAGCCCGGCGACCCCGGCTGCCGCGATGACGATGTCGGCGCGACGGCACTCCGCGGCAACGTCCGCCGTCAGGGAGTGGGTCAGGGTGGCGGTGGCCTCGAGTCGGGTGAGCAGCAGACCGAGCGGCCGGCCGACCGTCAGGCCCTGCCCGATGATCGTGACGTGCGCGCCGCGGATCGGGATGTCGTACGCCTCGAGCATCGCGACGATGCCCCGCGGGGTGCAGGGCAGGGGCGCGTCGATCGTGCCGGCGCCACCGGGCACGGCGAGCACGAGCTCACCGAGGTTCGTCGGGTGCAGGCCGTCGGCGTCCTTCGACGGGTCCATCAGCTCGAGCATCGGCGTCGGGTCGATGCCCTCCGGCAGCGGGAGCTGCACGATGAACGCCGTGACCCGGGGGTCGTCGTTCATCTGCAGGATCGCGGCACGGATGTCCGCGGCGGACGCCGTCGCGGGCAGGTCGATGCGGTGCGAGTCGAGCCCGATCTGCGCCGAGTCGCGGTGCTTGCCCGCGACGTAGGACAGCGAACCCGGGTTCTCGCCGACGAGGATCGTGCCGAGCCCCGGACGGATGCCGTGCTCGTGCAGCCGGTCGATGCGGCCGCGCAGTTCGTCGAGGGTCCGGGCGGCGAGGGCGGTGCCGTCGATGCGGACGGCAGCGCCCTCACCAGCCCAGTGCTCGCGCGGGAGCGCAGCAGCCACAGAACCGCTCACGCGTACAGCGGGAACGCGTCGGTCACGGTCTTCACCCGGGCCGAGAGCGCTGCGATGTCCGGGTTCGGCATGAGGGTCAGCGCGATGATGTCCGCGACCTCGGTGAACTCGGCGTCGCCGAAGCCACGCGTGGCGAGCGCCGACGTGCCGATGCGGACACCCGAGGTGACCATCGGCGGACGCGGGTCGAACGGCACGGAGTTGCGGTTCACGGTGATGCCGACCTCGTGCAGCAGGTCTTCGGCCTGCTTGCCGTCGACCTCGGAGGTGCGCAGGTCGACCAGCACCAAGTGCACGTCGGTGCCACCGGTCAGGACGTCGATGCCGGCCGCGCGGGCGTCCGGCTGCGTGAGCCGATCCGCGAGCAAGCGGGCACCGCGGATGGTGCGCTCCTGGCGGGCCTTGAACTCCGGGGTGCCGGCGAGCAGGAACGCGGTGGCCTTGGCGGCGATCACGTGCATGAGCGGGCCACCCTGCTGACCCGGGAAGACCGCGGAGTTCAGCTTCTTGAACAGCGTCTCGTCGTTGGACAGGATGATGCCCGAGCGGGGGCCGCCGAGGGTCTTGTGCACGGTCGACGAGACGACGTGGGCGTGCGGGACCGGGGACGGGTGCAGACCGGCGGCGACGAGGCCGGCGAAGTGCGCCATGTCGACCCAGAGCTTCGCGCCGACCTCGTCCGCGATCTCGCGGAACTTCGCGAAGTCGAGCTGGCGCGGGTACGCGGACCAGCCGGCGATGAGGACCTTCGGCTGGTGCTCGATGGCCTTCGCGCGGATGTCGTCGTAGTCGACCTCGAACGTCTCGGGGTCGACGCCGTACGCGACGGCGTTGTAGATGCGGCCGGAGAAGTTGAGCTTCATGCCGTGGGTCAGGTGACCGCCGTGCGCGAGCTCGAGGCCGAGGATCGTGTCGCCGGCCGACGCGATGGCGTGCAGGACGGCCGCGTTCGCGGTCGCACCCGAGTGCGGCTGCACGTTGGCGTACTCGGCACCGAAGAGCGCCTTGGCGCGGTCGATGGCGAGCTGCTCGGCGACGTCGACGTACTCGCAGCCGCCGTAGTAGCGCTTGCCCGGGTAGCCCTCGGCGTACTTGTTGGTGAGGACGGAGCCCTGGGACTCGAGCACGGCACGCGGAACGAAGTTCTCGGACGCGATCATCTCGAGGGTGTCGCGCTGACGGCCGAGCTCCTGCTGCAGGACGGCGGCGATCTCGGGGTCGACCTCGGTGAGCGGGGCGTTGAAGGCTGCGCGGTCGGTGTCGACGGAGCCGTCGACGGCGGGCAGATCGGTGATGGACACGGTTCTCCTACGTGGGTTGGCGACGACCGGTGAGGTCGCGCACGGACGATCGGTCGGTGCAGCCCAGGCGTACGGCCGCGCACCGTGTCAGGTGTCGCTCCCCGATGGTGACCCATCCAACGCCAGTCGCGACGTGACGATCGTACCGAGCCGCCCGCCCTGTGTCACCCTGGATGCATGACGCTGACCTCGCCCGACGTGGACGAACGGACCACCCCGGACGAACGCACCAGTGCCCGCGCGGACACCCCGTGGGTCACCGTCGTGTGGGACGACCCGGTGAACCTGATGTCCTACGTCACCTACGTCTTCCAGCGGCACTTCGGCTTCGGACGCGAGCAGGCGGAGCGACTCATGCACCAGGTCGACACCGAGGGTCGGGCCATCGTGGCGACGGGTCCGCGCGAGGCGATGGAGGCCCACGTCCAGTCGATGCACGGCTACGGCCTGCAGGCGACCGTCGACAAGGCCCCCGAAGCGTGATCCCCTTCGTCCGCCGGGCCGACGGCGTCCACCTCGGCATGTCCTCCGGCGAGCGCGGGTTGCTCACGTCCCTGACCGAGCAGCTGCGCCAGGTGCTCGACGGCGACCTGACGGCGGACCCGGTGGCGGCACGGATGTTCCCGGACGCCTACCCGGACGACGACGACGCCAGCGCGGAGTTCCGGAAGTACACGCAGTCGGACCTGCTGGCGCAGAAGACCACGAACGCGACGACCGTGCACGAGTGGCTGACGGGGACCCGCGACGGAGCCCTCGACCCCGAGGACGAGCAGGCGTGGCTCCGCACGCTGACCGACCTGCGGCTGACGATCGCCGACCGCCTCGGGATCGTCGACGCCGACGACGACGAGCGTTCCGTCGAGGCCGACGCGGGCGTCGGCCTGCGCGACGTCTACGACTGGCTCGGCTACGTGCAGGAGCACCTGATCACGACGATGACCGACCCGCGGTGACGGTCGCCTTCCGCGCGACCACCGAGGACGACCGGGAGGCCCTGCTCGCGTTCTCGACGTCGGAACCGGTCGCGTGGATCGGTCCGGACCGGTACCGTGCCGAGTCCGGCACGGACAACTACCGCCCGGGGTGGTCGTGGCTGGCCGAGCGCGACGGCCGTCCGGTGGCACTGGCGCTCTGGTGGGGTGGCGCGGACGCCGAGGTGCCGTCGACCCTCGACGACCTGCTGGTGGCTCCGGACGTGCCCGACGGCGATCGGGTGGCGATCGCAGCCGGGCTGATCACCGCGGGGACCGCTGCGTTCGGCGCGCGGCCGGAGTGGATCGTCGACGTCGCGGTGGACTGGCACGACGACCCCGAGGCCGTCGCCGCGATGTCGTGGCGCGCGGCGGCCGCCCGCTCGGCGGGGCTCGGACAGTCGACGGAGCGGGTGAGTGTGGCGTGGACGCCGGATCGCGAGCTGCCGGCGCCGTCCTCGCTGCGCTTCCGGTCCGGTGGCGACGACGAGTTCGGGGACCTGTTCGCCCGCGTCGCGGTGGGGAGCCTCGACGCCCACACCGTTGCGTCGGTTGACGAACTCGGCCCGCGGGGCGCCGCCGCCGACGACCTCGAGTTCTACCGCTCGCTGCCGGGGTCGCGCGACGGCTGGCGGGTCGCGCTCGACCCCGACGGCCTGGTGGTCGGGTTCGTCCTGGCGACGCGGACGGCGTACGACGCGGCGGTCAGCTTCATCGGCGTGCTGCCGCAGCACCGGGGGCGCGGTGTGGTCGACGGGCTGCTCGCCGAGGGGCTGCGCGTGCACGCAGAGGCCGGGGAGCCGAAGGTGGTCGGCACGACGGACGCGGCGAACACCCCGATGCGCCGGGCGTTCGAACGGGCCGGCTTCGTGGTGACGAAGCGCCGCATCGTGTTCGAGCGCTGAGCCGATCCGGAGCGGAGGGCCCAGGACTCGCAAGGCAGCCTTGCAAGTTGCGCTGTCGAAGTAGTACCGTTCTGGTATGGAATCACCCGATCCGACCGTGCTCGCCGGTGACCTGCTGACGCTCTACGGCCGGATCCGTCGCACGCTGCTGACCGGCAAGGCCGACGAGGTCACGGCGTCCCAGACCGCCACCCTCGGCCGCCTGCTGCGGTACGGCGAGAGCACGGTCGCCGAGCTCGCCCGCGCCGAGGGCGTCCGGCCGCAGTCGATGGGCGCGACCGTCCAGGCGCTCGAGGACCTCGGCCTCGTCGAACGACGTCCAGACCCCGCCGACGGCCGCCGTGCGCTCGTCCGCGCGACCGACCAGGGCGCCCGCGCCCGCGAGGACGCCTGGACCACCCGCACCCGCGTCCTGACCGACCGGCTCGCCGCGCTGCCCGACGCCGACCGCGACACCGTCGCCCGAGCGATCGCGATCCTCACCCCGCTCACTGAACGCTGACCCCGGAAGAAGCACTCCCACGTCCACCTCGACCACTCCCACCCCCGTCGTCGCCCCGGGCAGCACCGGCAGTGGCTTCGGCCCGAAGCTCCTCATCCCGGTGCTCGTCGGGCCGCTGCTCAACCCGATCAACACCACGATGGTGTCCGTCGCGCTCACGCCGATCTCCCGCGACCTGGGGATCGGCGCGGCACAGGCGATCTGGCTCGTCGCCGCCCTGTACCTGGCGAGTGCGATCGCGCAGCCGACGATGGGCAAGCTCGCCGACCGCTTCGGCCCGAAGAAGGTGTTCCTGACCGGGCTCGTGATCGTCGGCGTCGCCGGGGTGGTGCCCGAGTTCCTGACCGGCTTCGGCGGCGCGGTGTTCGCCCGCGTGCTCATCGGCATCGGGACCTCGTCGGCTTACCCGGCAGCCCTCACCACCCTCCGACAGCACTCGGCACGGATCGGGAAGCCGACCCCGCCGCTCGTGCTCGGGGCTCTGTCGATCACCTCGCTCGTGTCGGCGGCGGCCGGGCCTCCGCTCGGCGGCGCGCTGATCGCCGCGTTCGGCTGGCACGCGATCTTCCTGGTGAACGTGCCCCTGGCGGCGTTCGGCATCGTCGTGGCATCGATGTGGCTGCCGTCCGACCGTCTCCGTCCCCGTGACGACGAGGCCCTGCCCGTCCTGCAGGCGCTCGACCCGTTCGGCATGCTGCTCATGACGGGCGCCGTCTCCGCGCTGCTCGTGTTCCTGCTCGACCTGCCCGCGGGGCTGTGGTGGCTGCTCGCGGTGGCGATCGTGCTGCTCGTCGCCCTGGTGCTGTGGGAGCTGCGCGCGGTCCGACCGTTCGTGGACGTCCGGATGCTCGCGCAGAACGGCGCCCTGTCGCGCACCTACGTCCGGCTCTTCCTGACCTACCTGCTCGCGTACACGATGACCTACGGGTTCTCGCAGTGGGTGCAGGAGGTCGCCGGGTACTCGAGCGACGTCGCCGGGTACATCCAGCTGCCCGCCGCGATCGTGGCCGGGATCGCGTCGTTCGTCGTCGCCCGGAAGACCGCCGTGCGCGGACCCCTGATCGTCGCGGCCGTCGTGCCGATCGTCGGCGGAGCACTCCTGCTCTTCCTGCACACCGGGTCGCCGGTCGTGCTGCTCGCGCTGGCGCCAGCGCTGTTCGGCGTCCCGCAGGCCCTGGCTTCGGTGTCGAACCAGGCGGCGCTGTACCGGCTCGTGCCCGCGGCGTACATCGGCACCGCGGCCGGGCTGTCCCGCACGGCGGTGTACATCGGGGCGATCGGGGCCTCGTCGCTCATCGGTGGTGTGTTCGGCCAGGCCCCGACCACACCGGACCTGCACGTGCTGGCGTGGGTGATCCTCGGCGTCGCGGTGCTCCTGACGGTGCTGACCCTGGCCGATCGCCGCCTCCGCACTGCGGCCGCCATGCCCGCTTCGTGAGCGGATCCGGTCCGACGCACCCGCGCGTCGGTAGCGTCGGGGTCATGACGCACGGCGGCGGGTTCAGCAGCGACACCAGACCAGGCGCGATCTGGAACGTGGTGATCTGCGGCATCATCTGCATCGCGGCACCGGTCTTCACGATCGTCAACGCGAACCGAGGAACCTTCTACGTCACCATGGGCATCGTCGTGACGGTGCTCGCGATCGGCATGGAGGTCTACTTCGTCCGACGCCTCCGCGCTCGCCGCCGCTGACGTCCGGCGCCCCGCACCGGCCTCATCGCCGCGCCCGGTACCCTGATCCGGTGACCGACCCGACCCCCACGCACTGGACCCTGACGCTCGTCTGCGACGACCAGCCCGGGATCGTGCACGCCGTCTCCGGAGCGGTCGTCGCCGCCAACGGCAACATCACCGAGTCGCAGCAGTTCTCGAGCGTCGACACGAACACGTTCTTCATGCGCCTGCAGGTCATGGCGCCGGTGGACCGCGCGACCTTCGAGGCGGCCCTCGCCCCCGTCGCCGCCCGCTACGACGCCCGCGTCCAGCTCGACGTCGTCGGTCGCCCGCTGCGCACCCTCGTCCTCGTGTCGAAGGCCGGCCACTGCCTCAACGACCTGCTCTACCGCCAGCGCGGTGGGCAGCTGCCGATCGAGGTCCCCCTCGTGCTGTCCAACCACCCGGACCTGTCCGAGCTCGCGTCGTTCTACTCGGTGCCGTTCGAGCACCGGCCCGTCACCGACGCGGACAGCAAGGCGGCCATGGAGCGCCGCGTGCTCGAGGCGGTCGAGGAGCACGACATCGAACTCGTCGTCCTCGCCCGCTACATGCAGATCCTGTCGCCGGAGCTCTGCGCGGCGCTCGAGGGGCGTGCGGTCAACATCCACCACTCGTTCCTGCCCGGCTTCAAGGGCGCGAACCCCTACCGCCAGGCGCACGCCCGGGGCGTGAAGCTCATCGGCGCGACGGCCCACTTCGTCACGAGCGACCTCGACGAGGGCCCGATCATCGAGCAGAACGTCGTCCGTGTCGACCACACGAAGGACCCCGCCGAGCTGGTCTCCATCGGCCAGGACGAAGAGTCCCGCACCCTCACCCAGGCAGTGCGCTGGATCGCTGAGGACCGCGTCCTGCTCGACGGCGCCCGCACCATCATCTTCAAGTAGGCAGCACCATGACGAACGCCCCGCAGTCCCCCGTCGACTGGGAAGCAGTCCCAGGCCCATCCCCCGCCGGCAGGCAGCGACGGCCGTTCGACGTCTGGCGCGTACTCCGCATCCTGGTCTGCACGTTCGGTCTGCTCTCCCTGGCCTTCTGGGGGTACTGGTCGTGGCAGCTCCCCCTGCCCGGCTACCTGTTCATGATCGGCGCTCCGCTGTTCGCCGCCGTCGTCTGGTACTTCTTCCGTTCGCCGGCCTCGCCGATCGAGACCGACATCGTCGGCAAGACGATCGTCGAGGTCGCCCTGGTCATCGCCGCAGGCGCGACCTGGATCTCCATCGGCCTGCCGATCGTGGGCTTCGTCTTCATCGTGATCGCCGCCCTGAGCGGCGTGATCGCGTTCCGCAGGGAGACCGCATGACCGCCACGGGCCTCCAGGCCGGCCGGGAGGCCCAGCGCACCCTGGTGCGCGCCTCCCGCGTCGTCGACGCGGCCGGGTCCACTGCAGACGGCTGGGTCCTGCTGACCGGTGCCGTGGTGCACGCGGTCGGCGCCGGCCCCGAAGCCCCCACGGCGGACCAGGTCGTCGACCTGGGCGACGCGGTCCTGACGCCCGGGTTCATCGACTTGCACGGACACGGCGGGGCGACCGAGTCCTACGAGGACGATTCGTTCGCCGAGTCGCTCGCGATGCACCGGTCGCACGGCACGACCCGCTCGGTCCTGTCGCTCGTCGCGAACCCGGTCCCCGCCCTCGCGGACTCGCTCGCGCGGATCCGTTCCGTGATGGCGGCCGACCCACTCGTGCTCGGCGTGCACCTGGAGGGGCCGTTCCTGTCCCCGCACAACAAGGGCGCCCACAACGAGTCGTTCCTCATCGACCCGTCCCCCGCAGCGGTCGACGCACTGCTCGAGGCCGGCGAGGGCGTCATCCGCCAGGTCACCATCGCGCCGGAGCTGCCGGGCGCGCTCGACGCCGTCCGCCGGTTCGTCGCCGCCGGGGTCACCGTCGCCGTCGGCCACACCGTCGGCACCTACGACCAGGCCCGTGCCGCGTTCGACGCCGGTGCGACGCTGCTGACCCACGCGTTCAACGCGATGCCGGGGCTGCACCACCGCGCGCCGGGGCCGATCGGTGCCGCGGTGGCCGACGACCGTGTGACGCTCGAGCTCATCCTCGACGCCGTGCACGTGCACCCGGTCGTCGCGGACACCCTGCTCCGCGCTGCCCCGGGCCGGGTGGCACTCATCACCGACGCCATGGGCGCCGCGGGCGCTGCTGACGGCTCGTACCGGCTGGGGTCGCTCGACGTCACCGTGACCGACGGCGTCGCGCACGTCGCCGGGACCGACACCATCGCGGGGTCGACGTTGACGCAGGATGTGGCGTTGCGGAACGCGGTCTCGCTCGCCGGACGGACGCTGCCCGAGGCCGTCGCGGCGCTGACGAGCGTGCCGGCCGGGGCGCTGGGGCTCGGCGACCGTCTGGGGCGGCTCGCGCCCGGGTACGCGGCCGACCTCGTGGCGCTGTCACCGGCGCTCGAGGTGCAGCGGGTGTGGGGCGGCGGGCGCGAGCTGCGCTGACCTGGTCACCGCCGGGCGAGTGCTCCCGCGACGAGCCGGAGCAGCAGGGCGACCGTGCCGACCACGGCGACGGCGCACCCGATGACGACGACGATCACGAGTCGGGCGAGGGCGTGCGCCTCGGTTTCGTCCTCGCGGACGCCGATGTACGACGCCCCGACGAACACGAAGACCGCCGCGACGAGCAGCAGCACGCCGATCCAGGTCGTGGCGCGGAGCGCGGCCGGTGCTGGTACCCGGTTCCGCTCGTCCGGCGACGCTGGTCGGGCCTTGGCGCCCTCGGTCTCCCAGTCGGCGAGTTTGGTCATCGTGGTCCCCCTCTGTCGCAGATCACGCCCCGGAAGGCTCTGCGTGCTGGCTGTTCCGTCGACGCTGCAGCAACAGGATCGCGGTGGTCAGGACGAGCGTGATGCCGATGAGCCAGATCGGTGCGCCCGGGTGCAGCTGCGTCGTGGCGAGATCGGCGCCCGAGCCCGCGGTTGCCTCCACCATGCCCGGGACGGCGACGGATCCGCCGGTGCTGACCGCGAGCGTGGTGACGACCATGGCGCTGAGCAGGATGACGACTGCGGCGCTGATCGCGGCACGCACGACGGCGAGAACGGTCTTGAGAGCAGTCATGATTTGCGGTTCCTTCCGGAGACGATGACTGGCGCCCGGACCGGCGCCTCGAGAAGCACGTCCGATCGCTGTGTTGTCGCTGGTTCAGCTGACCGACCGGGCTCTCTCGCAGCGTAGAACCGTACTGCACAGTGCGTCAACGGCGATGTATGAATTGCAAATACTGACCGCCTTTGAGTGCTCGCAAGCGCCGTACCCTGGTTCCCGTGGCAGGGGGAAGCACGAAGGCGAAGCCGGACCAGCGCAGACGACGACCGCGGAAGCGTCGCCCTCGCAAGCCACTGACGTGGGCCCGGTTCTGGCGAGGCCTCCGGACGTACGCACGCGACACTTGGTCACGCTGGTTCACGATCATCGGCGGCCTCGCCATCCTGCTGACGGTGTTCCATCTGGCCGGCGACGTGTCCTCGCTCCGGCAGAACACCGACCTCCAGCAGCGCGGCCGAACGGCGCAAGCGGTCGTCGTCGAAGTCAGGCACGAGCACCACAGCGGATACCGGGGCGGCTCCTGGGACGAGTACTGGCCGGTGACCGAGCAGACCGTCGACGGCGACGTGTTCACGGCTTCGCTGCGCCGGTACTCCACGCGTGATCCCGATGTCTACGAGCGTGGGCGCCGCATCGAGGTGCTCTACGATCCCGACCACCACTGGACGGTCGCGCTCGCAGGAGATGATGCTCGCGCCGCCCTGGAGCGACAGGTGCGGAGCGCGAGCACGGTCGGAGCGGTCGGCCTCGCCCTCGTGGCCGTCGGCCTGCTGGTCGAACTGCGCCGCGCGCGATGGAAGCGTCGACGCGCGGAGACCGCGCGGCCACTCGGCACCGCGCGGCGCAGACCCAGCCGCTGACCGCACCACCAGAGGGCGAGACCCCGACGTGTCCGGCCCGACTCAGCGGTCGATCGGGCGCCCTTGCTGCCCGGTCGCCCAGGTCGTGTCAGCCGTGTCCCCGACCCGGAGCGACAGTGTGCCGCCACGGTTCACGAACGACGCCGGCACCGACGACTTCTCGAGGGTTCGCCCGTTCAACCGAGCACCGTGCACGTAGGGCGCCGTGCCGGAGGCCCGCACGACGATCCGCTCCCCGCTCGACCGCCGGATGTCGACCGTGCTGAACGTGGGGCTCCCGATGAGCATCTCCGCCCGCCCCGGCGTCTGCGGGAACAACCCGATCGACGCGAAGACGTACCAGGCGCTCATCGTGCCCAGGTCGTCGTTGCCCGGCAGCCCGCTCGGCCCGGTCGTGTAGGCGTCGTCGACGACCCGGCGCACGGTCTCCTGCGTCTTCCACGGCTTGCCGAGCGCGTTGTACATCCACGGCGTGTGGATGTCGGGCTCGTTGGTCGGGTCGAACTTCGTGGCGTCGCCGCCGGTCACCGCGAACGCACCAGTGCTGTCGTGGAAGAACGCGTCGAGTCGCGCGACCGCCGCGTCGTCGCCACCCAGCGCGGCCGACAGCCCCTGCACGTCCTGCGGCACGAGCCAGGTGTACTGCGCGCTCGTCCCCTGCGCGAACCCGGTGCCGGTCGAGGGCGACCAGTCGGGAGTCCACGATCCGTCGGCCTGACGAGCGGCCTGGTAGCCGACGGCCGCGTTGAAGGTGTTCTTCCAGTACTCGCCACGAACGCTGAAAATCCGGGCGTCCGCACGCAGCCCCAGGGAACCCGCCCAGTACCCGAGCGCACTGTCGGAGATCGAGTCCTCGAGCGTCTCGGCAGCACCGCCCCAGCACGAGCAGTCGTCGTTCGCGGCGTACTGGCGCTGCAGGTACTCGTCGAGCGCCGGGCGTTGCGCCAGGCACTGGCCCGGGCACCCGATGTCGCTCTCGGCGTCGGCGTTCTCGACGGTCGCCTGGTGCTTCAGCGAGGCGTAGGCGGCTCGCACGTCGAAGTTCCGGACCCCCATCGCGTACCAGGTGGCGAGGGTCGCGGCCGAGGGGTCACCCGTCATCACGTGCGTCGGCGCCCCGAGGTGGAGCCAGCGGTCCCACACCCCGCCGTTCTGCTGGGCGAACCGCAGCATCGACTGCGCCATGTCCCCGGCGACGTCCGGCCGCAGCAGTGCGAGCAGTTGGATCTGCGCCCGGTACTGGTCCCACCCGGAGTACGTGCCGTAGACGGCCCGGTGCCCTCGGTCCCTGCGGTGCACCCGCTGGTCCGGCCCCAGGTAGCGGCCGTCGCGGTCGTTCAACGTGTTCGGCTGCATGAGCGCGTGGTACACGGACGTGTACAGCTGGGTGGTGCGGTCCGCGGTGCCGCCTCCGACGCGCAGACGCGACAGTTCGCGGTTCCAGGAGGCCCGTGTGCCGGCCGCCACGCTGGCGACGGTGGAGCGCTGGGTCACCTCGCCGTCGCGGTTCGCGATCGCTCCTGCGGCGCTCACGTACGAGATGCCGATCTTCGCGTGCACCGTCGCACCGCGACGCGCGTCGAACCCGACCCACGCGCCGGAGCCGCGTCCGGCACGGTCGGCGCCGGTCAGGTAGCCCTCCCCACCGGAGGAGGACGTGCCTCCCGGTCGGACCGTGCCGTCCTGCCAGGTGCCGGTGCTCGTGAAGGCCTTGTCGAAGGTGGCCGTGAAGAAGAGGCGGTAGTAGCTGCGCCGGTCGGGGTTGGTGGCCCCGCCGCCGTTCGCCCGGCGGCTGCAGAAGCCGCCGGTCAGGACGCTGCCGCTGACGGTGCGGGTGCGCGCGTCGACGCGGGTGGTCGCGGCCTCGCTGCCGTTGATCGAGTTCGAGGTGCGGAAGAGCAGGTTCGCTGCCTTCCCGGCGGGGAACGCGAATTCGCCGACGCCCGCCCGGGTGGTGACGGCGAGGTCGGTGCGGACGCCGTTGTCGAGGGCGACGCTGTACCGACCGGGGCTCGCGGACTCGTCGTCGTGCGAGTAGCCGGCGGCGTAGACCGCGTCGGTGGAGTCGGCCGACGGCGACGTCGTGATCGGGGTCGTGACCGGCATGATCGGGACGTCGCCCGCGGCTCCCGGTGCGCAGCCCGCGCCGTTCAGGTGCGTCAGGCTGAAGCCGCGCAACCGGTCCACGTCGTACGAGTAGCCGTTCGCGACCGGGGTCGAGGTCTGGTCACCCGCGGTGCCCGTGGGGCTCCACTGGAGCATGCCGAACGGGGCGGTCGCGCCCGGCCAGGTGTTGCCGTCGCCGCTCGTGCCGATGAACGGGTCGACGTACCGGGCGGGATCGGAGACCGTGCGGCCCGCCCGCACTGCCTGTCCCGAGGGCGAGGCGACGGCCGGAGCGGCGACGATCCCCGTCCCCAGCAGTGCGGCGATCGTGGCCGCCGCGGCGAGCGGGAGCGGACGGACGAGCGGGCGACGGTGCACGCGGGAACGGTTCACGTCGGCGACGCTAGCCCCCTCGGACGGGGGACGCGCGATCCGTCACCGAGCGGCCTCCCGCTGTTCACCACAGTCGACGTGTCCGGGACTCACCGGCAGGTCCCATCGCCGCTGGTAGCGTCCGGGCATGGTGTCGACGACCGACGAACCGGCCCGAGGACGTGTACGAGAACTGCTCGGGCTGCCGTCCCCTGACGAACTCCGTCCGGTCGCAGTCCGTCTGGAACCGCTCGGTCGCGACGGGTCGGTCCAGTGGGCACGCATCGAGCTGGACACCGCCGACGGCGACACCATCCCGTGCTTTGTCCTGACACCGGACCACGGCACCGGAACAGACGTCATCGCCGTCCACCAGCACGCGGGCGACTTCGCCTCCGGGAAGAGCGAGGCCGCCGGACGAGTCGGGGACCCGAGCCTCGCGTACGGCGTGATGCTCGCTCGCGGCGGGGCACGCGTGGTCATCCCCGATCTGATCGGCTTCGAGGAACGCCGACGGGACTGGACGGACGACCCGGCGGCCGACGAACGTCTCGACGCGCTCTTCCGTGTGGCGAACGGCAGCAGCTTGCAGGCGAAGCACTCGCACGACATCGCCACGGTGACGTCCTGGATGATCGAGACGAGCGCCGCAGACACCGAATTCGGCGTCATCGGGCACTCCCTCGGCGGCCAGGTGGCACTGTTCGCACTCGCCGTGGACGCCCGGTTCACGCGGGGCGTGGTGAGCTGCGGGCTCGGGACGCTGGCCTCGTTCGAGGCCGCTCGGATCCACCACAACCCAGCGTGGTTCGTCCCGGGGCTGACCGCCGCCGGCGACGTCCCCCTGGTCGCGTCTGCCGTCCGTCAACCGGTGCTCGTCACGGCGGGACGGGACGACGGACTGTTCCCCCTCGCCGGCGTGCAGCGCGTCCTCGACGCGTTCCGTCCAGGCGTCGCGAAGACCGAGTTGTTCGACGGCGGCCACGCGATGCCGCCGCGCATCGCGCAAGCGGCAGTCCGGCACCTCCTGTCCACGTGAACTGATGATCAGGCTCCGGCGCGCACCGCGACCTGGTCCACGAACGCCCGCACCCGAGCTCGGAACGCCGGGTCCGCCGCCGGGCCCTTCACCGGCACGACGTGCAGCCGCCGGTCGCCACGACGGAGTGCCGGTCCGACGAACACCCCCTCGGTGACGTCCGGGGCGGTGGCTGCCCAGAGTGTCGAACGAGCGCCGTCCGTGGCGGTCCGGGCCAGGCTGCGTGCGACCATGCCGCCGAGGCGCTGCGTCAGGGTCTCCGCCTGGTCGTTCATCCCCGTCGCCGAGATGCCGGGGTGCGCGATCACCGACCGGATGTCCGAACCGGCAGCACGGAGTCGTTCACCGAGGTCGACGCTCAGCGCAGCGGCCGCGGTCTTCGAGTCGGTGTACACACCGAACTGCGAGTAGTCGTCCGGACCGTCGACCCCGCCGGGACCGGGCACGCGGCGGGTGCGCTGCGACAGGTTCGAGCCGACGAGCACGATGCGGGGCGACGGCCCGCCGAGCAGCGGGAGCATCGCCTCGGCGAGCACGGCCGGCCCGACGACGTTCGTCGCCCAGGTGCGCTCGATGCCCTCGTCGGTACGCCCGAACGTGCCGATCGTCGCACCGGCGTTGTTGACGAGGGCATCCACGACGATGCCGTCCTCGGCGAGCTGCCGGGCGAACGCCGTGACGGACGCGACGGACGCGGTGTCGACGAGTCGCGCCTCCAGGTCGAAGCCCACGGGGAGGACGCGAGCCGCCTTGTCGAGGTCACGCACGCCGGCGACGACACGGGCGCCGGCCGACGCGAGGGTCGTGGCGACGACGAGCCCGAGCCCACCGGTCGCGCCGGTGACCACCACGGTCCTGCCGTGCTGGTCGGGCATCGCTGCCAGTTCCCACTCGAAGCTGTCCATCGTCGTCTCCTGCTCGCTCACCGTGCCAAATCGGATGATTCATCCGGAACACTAGCACAACCGGATAGAGTGTCCACATGACGATCGCGATGGCCCGACCCGAGGCGCTGCGCTCCGATGCCCAGCGCAACCGGACGGCACTGCTCGACGTCGCCCGCACCTTCGTCGACCGGGGCGAACCGGCCCTGCTCAACGCCGTCGCGCACGAGGCCGGAGTGGGGGTCGGGACCGCCTACCGGCACTTCCCGAGCCAGCAGCACCTGCTCGAAGCGCTCGCGATCGATGCGCTCGAGGACATGCTCGACCAGGTCCGCGACGCCGTCGTGCTGCCGGACGCAGCCGATGCGCTGCGCGGGGTCGTCACGGCCGCGTTCCGGAGCATGGTGGACGACGCAGCCCTCGGCGACCTGCTGACGAACGGCGGGTTCTCCTGTGCGGACACCGCCGCCCTCGCCGGCGACCTGGTCGTGTCCGTCGACGCGTTGCTCGCGCGGGGACGCACCGAGGGGATCGTCCGGACGGACGTCGACGCCGACGACCTCCGTCGGCTGCTGTGCGGGCTGCGCGAGGCGGCCGTCGCCGGCGGCACCCGGGTCAGCGATCCGGAGCGCTACGTCGAGATCCTGCTCGCCGGCCTGCGTCCGACGAGCTGACCGACGCACGGAGCACGCCGAGGCCGACGAGCGCGCCGAACCCGCAGACGGTCACCGCCGCGACCGCGACGGCGACGTAGGCCGCCTCGGTCGAGGAACCCCGGTAGGGCATGTCGTCGAGCCATCCCAGTCCGGCGACCACGATCACCACGCCGATCGCGACACTGCCGACCACCACCAGCACCGCGTCACGGACGGCCCGGAGCACGGTACGCGAGCGGTGTTCCACGGGTCCATCCTGCCGGGCGGCAGCGAGCACTGTCAGGATGGGCGCATGAGCGTCATGGTCTCCGTGTTCGATGCGCACCGCAGCCGTACGAGCGAGAAGTACACGGCGTACCCGCCGGACGTCCTGCCGATGTTCGTCGCCGAGATGGACTCGATGCTCGCGGAACCGGTGCGCGACGCCCTCGTCGCCGCGGTCACCAACGGTGACACCGGGTACGTCGGCCACGGTCGTGCGCTGCCCGAGGCGTTCGCGGACTTCGCCGAGAGCCGGTGGGCCTGGCGCGTCGACCCCGACCTCGTCCGCACCACCACCGACGTGTCGGTCGCCGCGGTCGAGATGCTCCGCCGGATCATCGAGCCCGGCGACCAGGTCGTCATCATGCCACCCGTGTACCCACCGTTCTGGGAGTACGTGTCCGAAGCCGGCGGCACCGTGACCGACGTCCCGTTGCTCGCACCCGACGGCCCTGCGGACCCGTTCGACACCACGGCAGGCTGGCGGATGGACCTGGACGGCCTCGCGCAGGCGTTCGCCGACGGGGCCCGCACCGTGCTGCTCTGCAACCCGCACAACCCCCTCGGCCTGGTGCACGACCGCGCGTCGCTGGTCGCACTCGCGAAGCTCGCCGCCGAGTGGGACGCCGTGGTCGTCTCGGACGAGATCCACGCGCCGCTCGTGCACGCCGACGCGGTCTTCACGCCGTTCCTGGAGTCCTGCGCCGAGGCCGCCGCGATCGGGGTCTCGTTGACGAGCGCGAGCAAGGCCTGGAACCTCGCGGGCACGAAGTGCGCGCTGATCGTCGGCGCCTCGGAGCGGGCCCGTGCCTGGTTCGACGCCCTGCCGACCGAGGTCGTCGAGCGCACCGGGATCCTCGGGTACACCGCGAGCGTCGCCGCGTTCAGCGAAGGAGGGCCGTGGCTCGCGTCACTGCTCACCGAACTGGCCGCGAACCGCCGCACCCTGGCCGAGCGGATCGGTGACGTCCTGCCCGGAGCGGAGTACCGGCAGCCGCAGGCGTCCTACCTGGCGTGGCTGGACCTGCGCGCCCTGCCGTGGGGCGACGACCCCGCGGCACTGTTGGTCGACGAGGCGAAGGTGGCACTCGCCTCCGGCCCGGCGTTCGGACGCCAGGGTCAGGGGTTCGCGCGGCTGAACTTCGGGTGCTCGGCGGAGACCCTGGACGACGGGCTCAGCCGCCTGCACACCGCGTTCCGGCAGCGCGCAGACGGCTGATCGTCGGTCCTACTCGAACACCTGCCAGGCCGGCTTGTTCGCGTACGTGTAGCGGTAGTAGTCGGCGAGCTGCAGGCCGGCCGCGGCTTCCTCGTCGACGACGACCGTCGCGTGCTCGTGCAGCTGCAGCGCCGAACCGGGGACGAACGAGCTGAGCGGCCCCTCGACCGCTGCGGCGACCGCGTCGGCCTTGGCGGAGCCCTGCGCGACGAGGACGAGCTGCTGGGCGTCGAGGATGGTGCCGAGCCCCTGCGTCATGCAGTGCGTCGGGACCTGCTCGGGCGAGTCGAAGAACCGCGCGTTGGCGTCACGGGTCGACGGCGCCAGGGTCTTGATCCGGGTGCGCGAGGCGAAGGACGACGTCGGTTCGTTGAACCCGATGTGTCCGTTCGCGCCGATCCCCAGGATCTGCACGTCGATCCCACCGGCGGCACGGATCGCGGCGTCGTACTCCTTCGCCGCGAACTCGAGGTCGTCGGCACGACCGTCGGGCACCCGCACCCGCGAGGGGTCGAACCCGAGCGGCGCCACGACGTCGCGCGCGATGACGCTGGCGTACGACTCCGGGTGCTCGAGCGGGATGCCGACGTACTCGTCGAGGGCGAACCCGCGAGCCTCGGCGAACGAGAGCTCGCCCGCACCGACCCGGCGCTGCAGGTCGGTGTAGATCCCCTGCGGGCTGGATCCGGTGGCGAGACCGATGACGGCGGACGGCTTCTTGGCGACGACGGACGCGATCTTGGCCGCGGCGACGCGACCGACCTCAGCCGGCGTGGGCAGGATGATGATCTCCACGCGCCCATGCTACTGGTCATGACCAGTCTCCGACAGGGCGGGATCGGTAGCGTGGGGACATGCCCACCCCCGACTTCGTCCTGTCCCTCCGCTCGAAGATCGGCACCGATCCCCTCTGGATGACCGGCGTGACGGCGGTGGTCACCCGGGGCGACGGGGACGATCGCGAACTCCTCGTGGTCCGGCGTGCGGACAACGGTGCGCTCACGCCCGTCACCGGCATCATCGACCCGGGCGAGGAACCGGCCGTCGCCGCCGAACGCGAGGTCCTGGAAGAGGCCGACGTCGTCGCCGTCGCCGAACGGCTGGCGTGGGTGCAGGTGCTGCCGGAGTTGACGTACGCGAACGGCGACCGGGCGCAGTACCTCGACCTGGTGTTCGCCTGCCGGTACGTCTCGGGCACGCCGAACCCCGCCGACGGCGAGAACACCGAGGCGTTCTGGGCCCGGCTCGACGCCCTGCCGGACATGCACCCGAACATGCGTGCGCGCGTCTCCGCCGCCCTGTCCGACGAGCGCGAGGCGCGCTTCCAGCGCTGACCGCCCGGCCCCGTCGCGTCGCGTCGTCCCCGAGACTCGGGGTGAGCGACTGTTCTCGCCAGTTTCGTCGCGAGAACTGTCGCCCTGGCCGAGTCTGGGCGCACCTGTCGCGAGACTTGCGGTGGGGCAGCGGGGCGGGTGCTACGTGAGCGGGGCGACCGCGACGGGGGCGCCGAGCAGGCGGACGGCGACGGACTCGCCGGCGGCGCGACGGTCGCCGACCTCGTGCTGCACGGTCACGACGGTGTCGTCGTCGAGCCGGACGGTGGTGCGGCGGATCGAGCCGAGGAAGCTCGACGACACGACGGTGCCGGTGGTGCCCTCCGGGGCGAAGGCGACGTCCTCCGGTCGGACGTAGGCGAGCACCGGCCCGTCGGCGACCGAGGCGTCCAGCGCGGGCACACGGAACCCGTACACGAACACGTCGCCGCCGCGCAGGTCGCCCTGCAGCCGGTTGGACTGGCCGACGAAGTCCGCCGTGAACGCCGACGACGGGGACCGGTAGAGCTCTTCCGGCGTGCCGATCTGCTCGATGTCGCCGGCGTTCATCACGGCGATGCGGTCGGAGACGGCGAGCGCCTCTTCCTGGTCGTGGGTGACGAACACGGTGGTGATGCCGAGGTCGCTCTGGATGCGGCGGATCTCCTCACGGAGCGAGACGCGCACCTTGGCGTCGAGGGCGGACAGCGGCTCGTCGAGCAGGAGGACGCGGGGCCGCGTGACCAGGGCGCGGGCGAGGGCGACGCGCTGCTGCTGACCGCCCGACAGCTGGTGGGGGAAGCGCTCGGCGAACTCGCCCAGGTGCACCATGTCGAGCGCCTCGACGACGCGGCTCCTGCGCTCGGCGGCGGGGACGCGGCGCATCTCGAGGCCGAACGCGACGTTCTGCCGCACCGTCATGTGCGGGAACAACGAGTACTGCTGGAACACCATCCCGATGTCGCGCTTGTTCACCGGGGTGGCGGCGACGTCCTGGCCGTCGATTCGGATGGCTCCGGCGTCGATGGCCTCGAGGCCGGCGAGTGCTCGGAGCGCCGTCGTCTTGCCGCAGCCGGACGGGCCGAGCAGGGACACGAACTCGCCCGGTTCGACTCGGAGCGACAGTCCGGCCAGGGCCCGGTGCGTGCCGTAGTGCTTCTCGACGGCCTCGAGCTCGACGACGGCGCCCGTGGAGGCGAGGGACGCCGGGGCTGCCGGTGCGGTGACGGTCATGCGGACTCCTTGACGCGGGTGGTGCGGACGGTGCGGGCACGGCCGGCACGACGGCCGGTCCCGATGCGGCCGATGACGACGAGCAGGACGAAGCCGAACACGAGGGCCGCGACGGAGAAGATCGCGGCGACGTACGGGTCGGTCTGCTGCACGAGCACGAGGGCGGTCTGGAAGGTGGTGCGGGACAGGAACGCTGCGAGCGTGTACTCGCCGAGGACCACCGTGATGGTGAGGAAGCACGCGGCGGTGATGCCCCGGCGGAGGTTCGGCAGGAGCACCCGCCAGGTGACCGTCCACCACGAGGCGCCGAGCGACCGGGCAGCCTCGGACAGCACCGTCATGTCCGTCGCGGTGATGGCGGCGGCGATCGGGCGGAACGCGAACGGCAGCGTGACGATGCCGATCGCGAAGGCCAGCGTCCACGCGCCGGATCCGAAGACCTGCGCGACCACCTGGTACACGGGGATGAAGCCGACGACGAGCACCACGACGGGGACCGTGATCGGCACGATGCAGACGAACTCGAGCACGCGGCGGAGCCTCGGGTACCGCAGCGCCGTGATGATCTGGGCGGGCAGCAGGACGAACAGCACGATGCCCACGGTGATGGCGGCGATGAGCAGGGATGCCCCGAGGCCGTCGAACACCGGCTGGTAGGTGAACGCGTTGACCGGGTCGACGATGGCGGCCCAGTGCGCGAAGGTCAGACCGTCGTCGGTGCCCTGGCGGAAGGTGAACTGCACCAACGCGGCCAGCGGGACGGCGAAGACGATACCGACGACCGTGAGCACGGCGGTGGCGGTGCCCCGTGACGGGGCCGTGCCGAAGCGGCCGACGCGGGACGGGCCTCCCGTCCGACCGGACGCGACCGCCGCCGGACGCGACGGGCCCACCGGCGTTGCCGCGCTCATCGCTGCCACCGGGCAGCCCGGCGCTGCAGCAGCGAGTACGCGCCCATCACGACCGCCATCACGACGACCATGCCGAACGCGAGCACCCCGGCGACGTTCTGCAGACCGATGAGGGTCTCGCTCGTGAGCTGCGTGCGGATCGTGAGCGGCACGATGCCGCCCTGCGAGATGAGCGCCGCGGCGGTGGCGAACGACGAGAAGCCGTTCGCGAAGAGCAGGAGCAACGAGCCCCAGAACGCCGGTGCGAGCACGGGCAGGGCGATCCGGCGCCAGTACGTGGCGCGGGAGGCACCGAGGGTGGCGGCGGCCTCGCCCCACTGCGTCTTCACGCCCTCGAGCGCGGGCATGAACGTGAGGACCATCAGCGGCACCTGGAAGTAGACGTAGGGGATCACGAGACCGGGCACCGTGTAGAGGAAGGCGCCGGTCGCGTTGCGGTCGACGTCGACGAGGGACACCAGCCACGTCGTGACGAGGCCCTGCACGCCGATCGTGGCGATGAACGCGAACGCGAGCATGACGCCGCCGAACTGGGCGAGGACGCTCGCGGCCGAGTCGATCATCGAACGGACGAGCCCGTCGGGCCGCAGTGCCGACAGCGCCCAGCAGACGAGCGCTCCGATGACGGCGCCGATCACGGCGGACACGGCGGACAGGCCGAACGAGCCGCCGAAGGCCCGCAGGACGGACGGATCGGCGAACGCTGCGAGGTTCGCGAGGGTGAACGCGCCGGCGTCGGTGAAGAACCCGCTGCCGACCGCGATCACCGCGGGGACGGCGAGGAAGAGCAGGACGTACGCGGCGAACGGGGTGAGGCCGAGCCAGGCCAGGCCGACGCGGCGCCGAACACGGGGTCCGGCGCCGCGGGTGGCATCGGCGGACGCTCGTGCAGACGTCGGGAGCACGGGGCTCGTCGCGCTCGTCGCCGGCGCGCTCGCCGCTGGCGCGGGCGCGCCCGCCGATGCGGTGGTCATGCTGGTCAGGACCCCATCGTGGAGGACCACTTGGCCGACAGCACCTTCGCGGCGTCTGCCACCTGGTCGTCGGTCAGCTCGACGTAGTCCTTCGGCGCACCGCCGGCGGCGTCCAGGGCGTCCTGGTCGACCTTGCCGGACTTCTCCATCGCGGAGAGCGTCGCGGGGAACGCACCGGCCTGCAGGTACAGGTTCTGCGCCTCGGGGCTCGCGATGTACTCCTGCCACAGGCGAGCGGCGGCGGGGTGCGGGGCGTCCTTGTTGATCGCCTGCGAGTAGTACGAGCCGAGCGCCTGACCCTCGGGCACGACGGTCTTCCAGTCCTTGTTGCCACTCGCACCCGCTGCGGGGCCCCACGCGAGGTTGTTGTACGACCACTGGATGACCACGGGGGTCTCACCCGAGGCGACCGTGGCCTGCGTGGGCAGCACGTTCTGGAAGTTGCCGGCCTGCTTGAGCTTGCCGAAGTAGTCGACGCCCTTGGTGATGTCGTCGGCCGAGCCGCCGTTCTCGAGCGCTGCCAGGTACACGGCCGATGCGGCCTGGTTCGCCTGCGTCGGGTCGCCCGCGATGGAGACCTTGCCCTTGTACTCGGAGCCGAGCAGGTCCGACAGGTCCTTCGGGGCGTCCGTGATCTTCGACGAGTCGTAACCGATCGACATCAGGCCCGTGTAGTCGCGGGTCCAGGCGCCGTCCTTGGCCTTGAGCGTGTCCGGGATGTCGCTCCAGTTCGCGACCTTGTAGTCCGTCAGCAGGTCGAGGTTCTCCTGCAGCACGGCGTTGCCGAGGTCGAGCACGTCGGGAGCGGTGGACTGCCCCTTCTGCGACTTCACCGCGGCGACCTCGTCGGCGCTGGAGCCGTTCGGGTTCGCGGAGTTGATCTTGATGTCGTACTTCTTGGTGAAGCCGTCGATGATCTTGCCGTAGTTGGCCCACGACGGCGGCAGCGCGATGACGTTGAGCTGTCCCTCGGCCTTCGCGGCCTTCACCAGGGCGTCCATGCCGCCGGAGGCCTCGGCGCTCGTGGCGGTCTTCCAGTTCGTGTCGTCCTTCGTCGTGCTGGCCGAGCTCGTGGCCGAGCATCCGGCGAGGGTGACGATCGCTGCTGCGGCGAGGGCGATGCCGGCGATGGTGCGCTTGTGCTGCACGGGAGGTGCCTTTCGGGTGGGTGCTGCGGGTGCTTCGGGTCGGGCCGCGGTTCTCGGCCCGGGACGATCCTGGAGGCGGCCGGTTTCCGGCCCGTGCTGCGCCGGTGAACGGCTGCGGAACAGCGGGTACGCCGGTACGATCTCGCCTGGCGGCACGCTCGGTGCGTGCTCCGGTTCACGGCCTGGAGGCACGGATGCAGTTCACGACGACGGTCCTGCTGGCGAGGAAGACGGCAACAGGGCTCCCGGTCCCGTCGTCCGTGATCGATGCGCTCGGCTCGGGGAAGCGCCCACCCGTGGTCGTCACGATCAACGGCGGCTACACCTACCGGTCCACCGTCGGGGTCATGGACGAGCAGTTCCTGGTGCCGCTCTCCGCAGCACACCGCGAGTCCGCCGGGATCGCTGCCGGGGACACCGTCGAGGTCACGCTCGTCGTCGACACGCAGCCCCGGGTCATCGACCTGCCCGACGACCTGGCGGCTGCACTGCAGGAGGCCGGGGTCCGTGCGGCCTTCGACACGCTGTCGAACTCGCGACAGCGGGCGCTCGCCGACCCGGTGTCGCAGGCGAAGGCGCCG
>NZ_JANZKM010000026.1:0-51362 GCF_025642935.1 Curtobacterium sp. RIT-PI-V | reverse complement strand
ACCGAGGACCTCGGGGACGGAGGCGACGGGTGCGGGGATCTTCGACGACGACGACGAGACCGTGTGGATGGTCGGGGTGGCGGCCTGGGCGGAGGAGATGCCGAACGCGGCACCGCCGAGCACGAGGGCGCCGGTCGTGGCGAGGGTGATGGAGGTCTTCAGGCTCTTGCGCATGGTGAACATTCCTTTGCTGAGGTGTCGCGCTCGGCGCGGCTGCTGTGTGCGCGCCGAACATACCCTGGTGCAGGGTGGAGAACCAGCAGTGTGCGGCTGGTGAGCGCTCCGGGTGATTCCCGGCTGTTGCAAGCTATTCGGCGCCCTCCGGCGAACGGATGGGGATCCCGTACCCCGTTATCACATCGTGATATTTGTTGTGGGAAATGTGACCTGTTCGAGGGCCGTGCATGTTGTCGGAGCCCTTCCCAATTGAAGATTGGCTAACGAGACGCCGCCGTACGCTCTGGTCATGACTCTGCGCGGCTTCCTCGACTACATCGGCATCACACGACCGAAGGGTGAGCGCAGCTGGTTGCAGAAGCTGCTTGACCGACGCCGCGCCCGCTGACGGATGGCCTACCGGACGGCGTGACGCAGAGCGGGAGGACCACTGAGAGTGCCGGTGAGGCCGCAGGCCTGGGATGGTCAGTGACGGCGGGCTCCGTCGAGATCTGCGCGAACGTTGGTCGGCTCCGACAGCAGCGGCAGGTTCGCCATGTCCCCGGCACCGTCGAGAGTGTCGTCGGGGTCGGACGGGATGGCGTCGAACACCGGTGTGAGGTCGTCCTGCTCGGGTCCGTGCTCGGCGACGAGCTCGAACGTCTTCCGCAGGGCGGTGGGGGTGGTGAGGCTTTCGACGAGGACGCGGGCGATCTGGTGTCGGGCGATGACTCCGTCGGCGGGCGTGCCGCTTTGGTGGGTGTCGCCCTGGCGGGGTGCGATCCGGAGTTGGTCGTCGTCGTTGTAGTCGAACCAGCCGGGTCGGACGATCGTGTAGTCGTTGCCGCTGGCGCGGACGAGGCGTTCACCGCGCCGCTTCCACTCGGAGCTGTCGCGGAGCGCGGTGACTCCGATGGTGGTCATCAGCGCGATGCGGACGGGCCGGCCATCGAGGGCGTCGAGGACGTTCCGGACGGCGCCGTAGTTGACGGCTTCGGCGTTGCTGTTGTCGCCGTGCGTGAAGATCACCGCGTCGATGCCGGCGACGGCGTCGCGGAGGGTCGATGCGTCGGTGAGGTCGCCGAGGACGATCTCAGCGCCTTGGGCGAGACCCTGCGCACGGTGCTTCTTCCGAGCAAGGGCACGGGTTCGGTGGCTGGCGTCGATGGCGGTCTGGACGACGTGGCCTCCGACGCTGCCGGTGGCGCCGACGACGAGGACAGTGAGCTGGTCGGTCATGGGGGTGCCTTTCAGGCCGAGCCGGCGGCGCGGAGCCACCGGTCGACGTCGGAGCCGGCGGAGGTGTCGCGGACCTCTTCACCGCGGACGGCGAGACCGTCGTGGAACCGGGCTCGGGTGTTCAGCTCGCGGTAGAACGATGCGGTGTTCCCGAGGCCGCTGACGGCGTAGGTCACGAACGGGTGGACGTCCTTGCCGGTGAGATCCGCAGCCTCGGCGAAGGTCGCCATGATCATCGGCGGCTGCACGTTCCAGATGGGGCTGCCGAGCAGGACTCGCTCGTACCGGCTGAGGTCGGGAAGGGGCTGCGCGATCGTGGGGCGGGCGTCGTTGTTCTGTTCGTCGACGTTTCGCGCCACGGTGGGGTCGTACCGGTCCGAGTACGCCTCGGCGGCTTCGATCCGGTACACGTCGCAGTCGATGCGGTCGCGGATGAGGTTCGCGAGGATCTCGGTGTTGCCGACGTCGAGGGTGCGGCGGTCGCCGTTCCAGTAGTTCTCCCCTGCGCGGGAGAAGTACACCAGCAGCGTCGCGGTGGAGTCGCTTCGTGCGGGGGTGGTGGGTGTGGTCACGGTGTGGCATTCACGGTCGGGGGTGGTGCAGGCGGCCAGCAGCCCCGCCGCGGTGGCGCTGATCGCGCCGGCCGCGGCGGCCCGCAGGAGTTGCCTGCGGGTGGGCTGCTGGGCGGGCATGATGGCTTACGCCTCGGCGCGGCCGGTGAGCCAGCGGACCATGTCGGGGTCGACGTGGGAGAAGAACTGGGACTCGCCTGCTTCGAGCTCGGCGATCTTCGCCATCTGCTCGTCGGTGAGCTCGAAGTCGACGACGTCGAGGTTCTGCTGCATCCGCTCGGGCTTGACGGACTTCGACACGACGACGACGCCGCGCTGGACGAGCCAGCGGAGGACGACCTGCGCGACGGACTTGCCGTGGGCCTCACCAATATCGGACAGGACGGGGTTGGTGAAGAGGTCGTTCTTGCCCTCCGCGAACGGCGCCCACGCCTCGAGCTGCACACCCTCGCCCTGCAGCAGCTGCTGGTAGTCGACCTGCTGGTGGAACGGGTTGGTCTCCATCTGGTTCACCGCGGGTACGACGTCAGCGAAAGCGATGAGGTCCACGAGTCGGTCAGAGGCGAAGTTGCTGACGCCGATCGCACGGGCCTTGCCGTCCTTGTGGGCCTGCTCGAGGGCGCGCCACTCGCCGTAGTAGTCGCCGAGCGGCTGGTGGATGAGGAACAGGTCGACGTAGTCCAGGCCGAGCTTCTGCAGCGACGTGTCGATGGCCTCGCGGGCGCCTTCCTCGCCGCGGCGCTGGATCCACAGCTTCGTCGTGATGAACAGCTCCTCACGGGCAACACCGCTCTTGGCGATGCCGCGGCCGACGGCCTCTTCGTTGCCGTAGGAGGCGGCGGTGTCGATGAGGCGGTAGCCGGCCGCGATCGCGTCGATGACGGCCTGTTCGGTGTCCTCGGCAGGGATCTGGAAGACGCCGAAGCCGAGCTGCGGCATCGTCGCGCCGGTGTTCAAGGTGACGGTCGGGATGGTGCTCATGAGGGATTCCTTTCGCGGAGCGGATCGCGGTGGTGCTGCCGATGACCTCATGGAACCGGGTTCCTCGCAGGGGCGACAGGCAGCGCTGTTCGGTGTACTGGCAGTGTCTGTTTCGTCAGCGAGACCCCGGCCTACGCTGACGGCATGGACACCGAAACCGAGGCCAGCGACTTCCTCCGCACTCGCCGCGCCCGGATCACCCCCGACGCGGTCGGCCTCACCGCGTCGATGACCGGGCGGCGCGTCAAGGGGCTCCGCCGTGAAGAGGTCGCGACGCTCGCCGGGGTCAGCGCGGAGTACTACAACCGGATGGAACGCGGCAAGCTCGCCGGCGTCTCCGAGTCCGTCCTCTACGCCGTCGCCCGCGCGCTGCAGCTCGACGAATCCGAGGAGCAGCACCTGTTCGACCTCGCCCGCGCCGCGAACGCCGAGAACGCCCTCACCCGCCCTGCCCCGAAGCGCACCCCCGCCAGGAACCGGGCCAGCGTCCGTGTGCAGCGGCTCCTCGACGGGATGAGCGATCTGCCCGCCTACGCCCGGAACGGCCGCACCGACATCATCGCGATGAACCAGCTCGGCGCCGCCCTCATGCCAGGCCTGATGACCGATGGGAAGGCGCCGGCGAACATCGCCCGATACGTCTTCCTGGACCCCTCGTCGCAGGAGTTCTACGCCGACTGGGAACGCGTCGCCCGTGACATGGTCGCCGCGTTCCGCATTGAGGCCGGCCGTACGCCGTTCGACCGGTCCCTGACCGATCTGATCGGTGAGCTGACGACCCGCAGCGACGCGTTCCGGACCTGGTGGGCTTCTTACAACGTCCGCCTGCACACCAGCGCCACCAAGACCCTCCATAACCCGGTCGTCGGGGAGATCGAGGTCACCGGTGAAGCGCTCACACTCGCTAGCGAACCGGACGTCACGATCATCACCTACGTCACCGAACCCGCCTCCGTGTCGGAGGAACGCCTCCGTGTCCTCGCGAGCTGGGCCGCCAGCAACACCCCGACCGCAGCGCCCACCGCGACCCAGTGACAGCGGCCGACTCGCCGCCCAGCACTGCACCCGCTCAACGTCCCGGCAGTACCTGCCGCTGATCGTCGCGCCCATCGAAAGGAATCACCCGTGAAGTACACCCGCCTCGGTAACTCCGGACTGAAGGTCAGCAGCATCGCGCTCGGCTGCATGAGCTTCGGCGACCCCGCCAGCGGCCACCTGCAGTGGTCCCTCCCGAAGGACGACGCACTGCCGTACTTCCGGCAGGCCCTCGACCTCGGCATCACCTTTTGGGACACCGCGAACGTCTACTCCTACGGCGACTCCGAGCGCATCGTCGGTGAAGCGATCCGCCAGTTCGCCAACCGGGACGAAATCGTGCTCGCGACCAAGGCGCACTTTTCCGACAAGCCCGGCACCGGTCCGGGCCTGCACGTCGCCGGGCTGTCGCGGAAGGCGATCATGCAGCAGATTGACGCATCGCTGACCCGGCTCGGCACCGACTACGTCGACCTGTACCAGATCCACCGCTTCGACCCGGAGACCCCGATCGAGGAGACGATGGAAGCGCTCCACGACGTCGTCAAGGCCGGGAAGGCCCGCTACATCGGTGCGTCCGCGATGTGGACGTGGCAGTTCGCCAACATGCAGCACGCCGCGGACCTGCACGGCTGGACCCGGTTCGTGTCGATGCAGGACCAGTACTCCCTGCTCTACCGCGAGGAAGAGCGGGAGATGTTCGGCCTCCTCGCCGACCAGGGTGTCGGCAGCATCCCCTACAGCCCCCTCGCCAAGGGCCGCGTCGCCCGCCCCGCCGGCGAGCAGACCAAGCGCTCCTCCGACGACCCCGTCGGGAACAGCTTCTTCGCCGACACGGAGCGTGACCGCCCCGTCATCGACGCAGTGCATCAGATCGCCGAAGCCCGCCACGTCCCGATGGCGCAGATCGCGATGGCCTGGGTCCTCAACAACCCCGTCGTGAGTGCACCCATCATCGGCGCAACCAAGCGGCATCACCTTGACGACGCTGCCGCGGCCGTCGACATCGAGCTCACCGCGGACGAGGTCACCGCGCTCGAAGAGCACTATCAGGTGCGCCCCGCCGGAGGCTTCTGAGTATCAGCGGAAGTCCTACGCGAACCAACGTTGACACCAGCAACCACTACATGTAGTGGTGCACGGCGTGTCACAGTACAACATGCGCGATTCCTGAGTGACCATAGCGACGTCGGAGAGGGTGGACCGTCCGCTCATTCACGGCAGGAAGGAGCGCGGAGTCATGGCCAAGTCCGGCAAGAGCAGCGGCGGTTCGTCGCGAAGCTCGATCACTGGCAAGTTCGTGACGTCGAGGTACGCGAAGTCGCACCCCAGCACCACGCAGGCCTCGCACAAGAAGAGCAAGTAACAAGCGCCGCAAGCGGTGCTCACTGGCGGGAATCCGGGGACCGGGTTCCCGCCAGTGCTTTGCACCGTTGCAGTCGGACGGCGTCAGGCAGCGCCTCGATAGCCGATCCTCGAGCGGGCACCTGACGAGTCAGTGTCTGAGGAGTCCGACGACCAGCGTCACTGCTGCGATGAGGCCTCCGAGGAAGAATCCGCATCCGATGAACCGCGTCAGCTCCGGAGTGATCTGGCGTCCCCAGAACGCTCCTTCGACCTTCCGCGCAGAGCGTGCGATCGGGCCCGGGAAAAGCATGAGGGCACAGCCCCAGGCGATGCAGATCACCGCACCAACCGCAAGGAAGAGGACACCCACGTCCCTGACCGTACCGAATGACCGCCAAAGCTGAGTGCTCGGCGTTCCGACAAGGGATCGGCTATCCAGACGGTCAGTTGGTGCCGCGAGGAGCTAAGTTGAGCCGATGAGCAACCCGAATGCTTCTCAACGTTCGAAGACGACGCTGGTCATCGCCGGGGTCGTCCTGCTGGCGGCGGGCATCGCGATGGCCATAGTTGGCTTCAGCGACTCCGGCGCGTTCCTCGGCGTCATGGGATCGATCATTGCCGTATGCGGTGTCGCCGCGTTGGTGGTGGCGTTCCGAAGGAAGCCGGCCCGCTGACGGATCGACCACCGGACTCCGTCTGGTCCCGCCTTCGACTCTCTGGTCACTCGGGGTGACCGAAGATCGACAGGAGGATCCAGACGATGCCAATCATCGCCAGCCCTCCAGCGAGAACACGCACGAGCCCCGGAGTCATCGCACGCTTCGGACCGCGGCAGCTCTGCTGGGCGTCAACGAAATACTGCGCGATCGGCACCGGACGCACCAACGCGGCGACCGCTACCGCAACGATTGCCGGCCCAGCGATGAGTCCGGGGATCCACAGGGACTCCACCCAACCAGGTCGACTTGATGGCAGTGAGGCGTAGCTGTCCGGCGTCGATCGTCAAGCGGCCACAGGTCAGGAGGCGGCAACTGTGAGTGCCAGAACGATGACAGTCGCGCCGATCACGACTCCGATCGCGCCAGCACCGATCATGCCCATGCGCGCGAGTCGCGGCCGGAACGGTACTCCGAACCTTCCCAGGATGCCTCAGAGATGGCGCGCGCAAGTCCGCGTGAGGTTGTAATCACGCCAATGCCGGCGACGATCACAAAGCACCCCATGGTGACCATCTCGACTTGCTGTCCAGACATCGGGGCTCCGTTTCCGCTCCCAAGCACGCTACCCAGCGGACGAGCTTGCTCGAAACTGTCTGGCCGCGTCCGTTACGGTTCCGGTCGGAGGTGAGGCTCCGCTCTCGAAGGCCTGCGTTTGAGAGCGGAGCTGAGGGGTTAGCGGTTGGGGTGTGCTTGTCGTTCGATGCAGCGGTAGACAGTGGCTCGTCCGATACCGAACAGCTCGGCGAGTTCAGCGACCGAGTGCGTGCCGGCTTGCTGGACCTCGAGGAGGTGGCGTTGTTGCGCGTTGCTGAGTTTGGGTTGCCGGCCGCGGAGATGGCCCTTGGCTTTCGCGATCGGCATCCCTTCCCGTGTTCGGGCTCGGATCAGGTCGGATTCGAACTCGGCCACCATGGCGAGGACGTTGAACAGCAGCCGGCCGACGGGATCGTTCGGGTCGTGGACGGAACCGCCGATGTTCAGCTTGACGTTCTTCGCAGTGAGCTCGTCGACGATGTCCTTCGCGTCGCGGAGGCTTCGTGCGAGCCGGTCGAGCTTCCCGATTACGAGAGTGTCCCCGTCACGACAAGATGCGAGCGCTTCGCGCAGCCCTGGTCGAGATCTGTCCGTGCCAGTCAGGCCATGATCGGTGTGGATGTTGGGCGGGAGGACTCCAAGCCGTTCAAGCGCGACTCGCTGAGCGGTGAGGTCCTGTTCGTAGGTTGAAACGCGGGCGTACCCGATGAGTAGAGCGTTCATGGCGCGAGGATCCGCCGACTTCGAGGGTCCGCCTCGTCTCGCAACGCGATCGGCTACCGGATTTCTTCTTCCGCCCCTGAATTGAAAGTCGCCCTGTCCACTTCTGCGGGCGGGACGACGTATGCCAGTCGCCCTGGCCTCTGCGTCACCTCTCTTGCTCTTCTCTTGACAGATCCACAGGTTGGGGGTGAAGGTGACTGTCATGGGGACCGATGGGGGGCCTGGTGCTGAGGACCAGCCCGTGGAACGGCTCGAGCGCCTCGTTGCTGAGTCGCCCGGGTCAGTGGTTTCTGCGCCGGAGCAGGCGCAAACCCCTCGTCGAATCCTCGCTGCGGTGGGCTTGCTTGCGGGTGTCGGTGTTGTTGTGGCCGTGGGGTTGATTGCCGTTTGGAGCTTCGTACTGTCGCACGTAGTGCGTGCGGCCATGAGCCATTGGACCGGTTAGTCGGAATGTGAGGCACGTCCGGCATCGGCAGGGCCGTCTGGGCGCTAGGGGGGAGATGGCTGAATTGTGGTTGCGTCGACCTTCGTTCCGGACCACCGCACGCTGGAACAGAGCAATGTGCGGCAGCTCGACGGCGTCGCGTTGGATCGGGTGTTCGATGACAAGGCGTCCGGGAAGGACGGCATCCGTCCGCAGCTCGAGGTGAGGATCGGGTTCGTCCGCGATGGGGACACAGTGCTGGTGCACTCGATGGACCGGCTCGCTCGCAGCCCCGGAGACCTTCGCCGGATCGTGCGCCGGCTGACGGACAAAGTGGTCTGCGTCGAGTCCGTCGAGGAGCATCTCACCTTCACGGGCGTGGACAGCGCCTTGGCGAACCTGCTGCCGAACCTGAGGAACGGGAGTGCGGTGCGCTGCAGAACCAACGCGTCCGGTAGCCGATCGGCTCCCGAGACCCACGTCCTTCGACCAACCGTGGGCCGGCCGGCTCCCGCTCGCGGACGTACCATCGAGGCGTGAAGTGGTTGGTAGGACTCTTCGCGATTCTGGGGCTTCCGTTCCTCGGACTCGCCGGGGTCGCGATCGCCCTCATCGCTTCTGCCCACGGAGACGTGGGCCGCATTCTCGAGGGATGCCTCTTCGCTGCTGGTGCTGCAGCGTGCGCCACGGTGATGGGCCTTGCGCAACGGGCAGGGGCCAATCGCCGGGCGGACGAAGCCATCGCTCGCAGTGCTCGCTGGGATGCCCACGAAGATCATCGCGAAGGATGACATGGGCCACGACCTTGTCCGACCGGGATCCGCAAGTGCACGGCGCTCTGCAGTTCAAGCGGTGCGTGTTGCCCCGGCGGTCGAGCGTCAGCGGAACTGGTTCACGAGCGCGGCGACGATCGGGACACGTGTCAGCAACACGATGATCGCGTAGCCGATGACTCCACCGAGGGTGTTCCAGATGAAGTCGTTGACGTCAGCGACGTGACCACCGGATAACAGCTTCTGCGCGGCGAGTTGCAGGAGCTCGATCGTCAGGCTGACGGCCGCGGAGGTGAGCAGCGCCTTCCACCACCGCGGACGCCGCATGAGGAGCTGCAGGAGGACGCCCAGTGGCACGAACACCGCCACGTTGGTGAGCGCGTCCGCGAGCTCGTAGTCGTGGAACGGGATCAGCGCCAGCGCCGGTGCCCACGGCTCGTTGCTCGAGTTCGGGTGAAGGAAGATCGGGAAGACCGTGTTCGCGAGGATCCCCGCGGCGTAGACGGCGATCGCGGCGGTGACGGCAACACGCGGCCACGTGAAGCGCCGTCCCCTGCGCAGGAGCGCCAGCTGGACGACGAACACGACGACACCGAAGGGAACGGCAACCGGCAGGACGGGGACTTCGCCGAACGGGTTGGAAGACATCCGGAGAAGCCTAGTGACGCTGAGCTGCTGCGGAGGACCAACGAGCGTCGACCGCCGCAGGTGCTCGCGTTCCGCGATCCGTCAGGACGCACGCGACCGCACTGCGGACGCCCCGCTGGCGCGGTGCGCTGGTATCGGCGGGTGGGGCCCACCTCCCGTCTCGTTCGCTCCTGGTGCGATCACGAACCGAACTCGATGAGCTGCCCGCGTTGCAGCTGGAGTCGACGTCCGCATCGCTGTGCGACGCGCTCACTGTGGGTGACGATCACGAACGTGGTCCCTGCGCGCTGCAGCTGGTCGAAGAGGGCGAGCACGTCGTCTTCGGTCGTCTCGTCGAGTGCCCCGGTGGGCTCATCGGCGAGGACGACGGCGGGGCGCTTCGCGATGGCTCGAGCGATCGCAACGCGCTGCGCTTCTCCTCCCGAGAGTCGTCGTGGGCGCTTGGCGACAAGGTGACTGATGCCGACCGCCTCGAGGGCGTCATGTGCTCGGGCGGCCGAGTCAGCGCGAGCGGGAACTCCGAGCCGGACGTTGTCGAGCACGCTGCGGTCGCCGAGCAAGTTGTGATCCTGGGTGACGATGCCGATGTGACGGAGCCGGTGCGCCGCCATCCTGGATGTGGTGCGCTCGAGCACGTGCCCGTCATGCTCGTAGGTCCCGCCGAAGTCGGTGTCGAGGCCGGCGAGGATCCGGAGCAGCGTGCTCTTGCCGGATCCGCTGCGCCCAGTGATGGCTACTGACCGATCGTCGTCGCGAAGGTCGAAGTCGAGTCGGTCGAACAGTGTTCGGGTCGATCCGTCGGGCTCGGTGATCGTCTTCGAGACGTCGCGCAGCGCGATCATCGTGGGGTACCTCTTCGGCGTTGGGTGGTCATTTCGATACGGACGGCTCGTCGGCTGACAGCGCCGTCCACCACGCACCAGAGCAGGAGGACGGTGCCGGCGCAGAGTCGAGCCGTCGCGCTGTCGTTGGGGAGCAGCGCGCTCATCGCGAGGAACAGCCCGAGCGCGGCGGTGTACTCGGCCAGGCGGCTTGCGCGGAACAGTCGGTTCGTGTGGTTCGGGCTCTTTCCGAGGAGATGGTGCACCCGCGCTACTGGCGCTCGACGGTGATGCAGGAGCCGGCGGAGGAAGGCCGTGATGATGCCCACGCCCGCGGTGAGGACGACGAGCAGCGCGGTGACGAGCACCAGGTTGTCCTGGATGAGCTGGCGGACGAGGGAGAGCTGCACGAGGTAGGCCGGAACTCCGAGCAACGTGTACGACCGGAAGCCGGTGTCGTCTCCGATCTCGTCGAGTCGCGCGACGACGCCACTGAAATCGAGGCTGCGATCGACGGCGAGGTCGGCGTTGAGTACCTGGAACACCAGGCGCCCGAACAGCTCGGGATCCAACCGATCGAGTGCTGCTCGGTCGAGTCCGGCGAGTGTCGGCGGGTAGGGCACGATGACGGTGTCGTCGAGGTAGTGGTTCGATTCACCGCGGAAGTACATGGCGCTGTCCGGTTCGAGGAAACCGACGACCTCGAGCTCCTGCTCCTGCAGGATGACCGCTCCGGTGAGGTGTTGTCCGAGCTCGTACACGCCGCGGTACTCGTTGCCGAGTAGTACCGGGATCCGGCCGGAACCCCAACCGACGGTGGCCCACTCGATCGGCTTGCCGTCCTGCACGGAGAGCCCCGCGAACTCGTACGCGGTCTCGTTGAGCTGGATGGACTTGATGTCCTGGACGCTCCGTCCGGACTCGTCCTGGTACTTCCCGTTGAGTGTGTACTCGGTGCCGTAACCGACGTCGAAGCGGTCGTCGCCGCGGAAGTCCTGCACGGTGACGGGCTGGTCGTACGAGGAGATGAAGTCGAATCCGGGCTCGTCGTCGATGCGATCGACGAACGACGCGACTTCGTCGAGCGCGTGCTGGTCTCGCCGGATCGCCTCGAAAGCATCCGGGTCGAGATCGTCGACCACCGTGTAGAGGTCGACGTCGGCATCAGCGGACAGTCCCTGGGCCACGGCCTGCGATGTGGACTGGGTGAACGACGCCACGTTGTACCAGCAGAGTGCGAGCATCACGAGCAGGACGATCTTGGCGACGATGATCGGCCAGTTGGACCGGAGGTCGTTCAGCAGTTCCATCGACGGCTTCCCTGCCAGAACGAAGCGACGGACACGGCGAACACAACGCTCCCGACCGCCACGACTGCGGCGGTGACGTCGAGGTCGAGGGTGGTGGTCTGCCTGACGACCGCCGCGCCCGCGAGGGCGGTCGTACAGGCGGCGGTGCCGATCACAGCGACTCTGGCGGCCGCGCTGCGAAGGGAGTTCAGCGGCCGGAACCCGGTGGTGAAGCGGACGGCGGCGGTGCGGAGTTCCCATCGTCCAGCCTGAAGACCTGCGACCACGGCGATGAGCACGACGACGAGCGCGCTGAGCGCGACCAGGACCGGCGACACGGCGTCGACGTTCGTCCTGCGGTTCGTGCCGTCGTCGATGATCTCGACGCTTCGGCCAGGGAACTGTGCGTTGTAGTGGCGGACACTGTTCGGGCCGTCCAGGAGTAGCCGCTGTGGTGACCCCGAGAACTGCGACGGATCGGCGAGGACCACATCACCGGACAGCAGGCTGCCCGCCCGCACGCCAAGGCGTCCCACCACGGTGTACGTCGCGCCGTCGCCGACGACGATGTCGTCGCCGCGGACGGCGACGTCAGCGCCCACGAGGGCCTCGCCAGGACGCCCGGTCAGCGCGTGCCCGTCATTCAGCGGAACATCCACCCACCGTCCCGACAGGATCGCAACGGCGCGGATCTTCTCCTCGAGGTCCACGAACACCTTCGTTCCCGGTTCGAACGCGCTCCTGGCACGCCGGAGTTCGTCGAGCGTCGCGGTCACCCACGCGCTCTGGCCAGCGCGGAGGTCGTTGCCTTCCACGGCGACGACACGTCGACGAGCGTCGAACACTCCGATCAGCACGGTCAGGAGCATGGCCAGCAAGACCAGGCCAGCTGTCACCGTGAGCTGTCGCTTCGTCACGTCGTCTCCTCACGCCGCAGCGGGTGAGAGCTGTCGACGTTCCGGTTCCTGCGCAACCGACTGTGCCTCTCTGAACGGTGAAGTCCAACAGTTCAGTGGTTAACATGTCAGAGATGGAACGCTTTGTCGAGCAACGTGTTCGGTCGCGACGAGCCCCGGATACGCGGTCGGGGATCTGCAGCGCGACCACGGACGGACGGGAGGCCCGGTGCCAGCTGGCGCCGGTCCTCCCGTCCGTTGATGGGTTGACCTCTACTTCCACCTCCACCAAGAGCACGTCGTCGAGGTGGCCGGACTCACGCTCCGGTTGCCGCGCGCAGCTGCCGCAGCGCCGCGTGCGTCGACGACTCTGCCGTGGCTCGGTAGGTGACGAGACTCTTGTCCTCTTCCCCTGCGACGCGGAACGATTCGACCTGCAGTTCGAGCTGGCCGACCTCGGGGTGGTCGAGTTGCTGGATGCTGTGACAGCGTTCCCGGATCTCGTGTCGCGCCCAGAGTCGGGCGAACGTCGGGCTCGTGACGGCGAGTTCGCCGACGAGGGCGGCGAGGTGTGGGTCGGTCGGGTGGAAGCCGGCGTCCACTCGGAGCTGTCCGACGACATCGGCTGCCTTCTGGTGCCAGTCGATGAAGAGGTTCCGGTACTCCGGGTGGAGGAACACCAGCCGCGCCCAGTTGCGCTCCGAGCGGGGGAGGCGCTCGAGGTCGCCGAACACGAGCGATCCGAGGGTGTTCCACGCCAGGATGTCCGACCGTCGGCCGACGATCATCGCCGGAACCCCTCCGAGTGCGTCGAGCAGCGATTGCAGCTCCGGCCGGACCGCCGCGTTGCTGCAGGTGTTCCTCCGGGCCTCGGCTCGCGGGTTCACGAGGCGGAAGAGATGCTCCGCCTCGGCGGGCGTCAGGCGCAGGGCTTGGGACAGTGCGCCGACGACCTCGTCGGACACCCGCCCGGCATCGCCTTGCTCCAGTCGGGTGTAGTACGCGGGCGAGACGCCTGCGAGCATGGCGACTTCTTCGCGGCGCAGTCCTGGAACCCGTCGACGCCCGCCTCCTGGCATTCCGACGTCGTCCGGGCGGATCTGGGCTCGCTTCGCGGCGAGGAAGCGTCCCAGCTCCTGCCCTTCGTCCTCATCCGCCGTCACCAGCGGAGCTGCAGACGTGGAGGAGCTCATCGATCCAGTATGTGGCTGATCGTTCCGGTTGTCCCACCACTGTCAGTGGTACCCGCGGCGGACGTACGCAGCAGGGGAGTCTGGCTCGGGCAGTCGTTCCGAGTGAGTGTTGAGGGGTTCGTGGAGCAGGGCTGAGCCTGCTCCGGCACCACCGTCGAGGAGAACCACCCATGCCGATCGTCCCCGCCTACGCCGCCCCCGCCGCCGGAGCGCTCTTGGAACCGTCGTCGGTCGAGCTCCGAGAACTCGGTGCACACGACGTCCTCATCGACGTCCGCTTCACCGGCCTGTGCCACACCGACATCCACCTGACGCGCGACGAGTGGGGCCCCGGGATGTACCCGATGGTCCCTGGGCACGAGATCGCCGGGATCGTGGCCGCTGTCGGCTCCGAGGTCACGGCGCACCAGGTCGGCGACCGTGTCGGTGTGGGGTGCCTGGTCGACTCGTGCGGGGAGTGCGAGCGCTGTCTCGCGGGCCAGGAGCAGCAGTGCCTCCGTGGTGCCACCGACACGTACAACGCGATCGGTCGCGACGGCAGGGTCACCTACGGCGGGTACGCGAAGCAGGTCGTCGTCACCGAGGCCTTCGTGCTGCGGATCCCGGACGCGCTTCCCCTCGACGTCGCGGCACCGCTGCTCTGCGCGGGCATCACCACGTACTCGCCGCTGCAGCGCTGGAACGCCGGCCCCGGCAAGAAGGTCGCGGTCGTCGGACTCGGCGGGGTCGGCCACATGGCGGTGAAGATCGCCCACGCCATGGGCGCCGAAATCACGGTGCTGTCCCAGACGCTCGGCAAGCGTGAGGACGGGCTGCGCCTCGGTGCGGCGGACTACCGTGCGACGTCGGACGCCGCGACCTTCACCGAACTCGCCGGCCGCTTCGACCTCATCCTGTCGACGGTGTCGGCCCCGATCGACCTCGGCGCGTACCTCGGGCTCCTGCACGCCGAGGGGACCATGGTCATGGTCGGCATCCCCGACGAGCCGCTGCCACTGCACGCGTTCTCCCTGATCGCCGGCAACCGGGCGCTGGCCGGCTCCATGATCGGCGGCATCGCCGAGACCCAGGAGATGCTCGACTTCTGCGCCGAGCACGGGCTGGGCGCGGAGATCGAGACCGTCGCCGCGACGGACATCAACGACTCGTACACGCGGATGCTGCGGAGTGACGTTCGGTACCGGTTCGTCCTCGACGCCAGCACGATCTGACACGGCGCCGTCCGGCTTCCGATCGCGGCTGTGGTTGCTCGGTTCAGGAGCGGATGGTGCGGAGTGCGCCGGCCCAGAGTTCGAGCTGATCGAAGAGGTCCTCGGCTTGGCCGTCGTGCTCGGGGCCGGGGGTGAAGACGCGGTCGGGGAAGTCGCTGGGCAGGGCGAAGCGGACCTGGTTGCGGATGTCGGCCATCTGCAGTTCGCCGGCGACGCCGCGGAGGTGCTCGACGGCGCGG
This sequence comes from Curtobacterium sp. RIT-PI-V, assembly GCF_025642935.1. Taxonomy (NCBI): domain Bacteria; kingdom Bacillati; phylum Actinomycetota; class Actinomycetes; order Micrococcales; family Microbacteriaceae; genus Curtobacterium; species Curtobacterium sp. RIT-PI-V. Next base: position 36,562 of record NZ_JANZKM010000026.1, on the reverse strand, counting down.
ACGCCGTAGCTGGTGCCGTAGCTGACGAACCCGACGGCCTTGTTGTTCCACTCGCCGTAGACGTAGTCGAGCGCGTTCAGCAGAGCGGGTGAGGTGCTGTGGTTGTACTCGGGGGTGACGAACACGAACCCGTCGAACCGGGCGACGGTGGCGGCCCAGACCTTGGTGTGCTGGTGCTCGTACTGGCCGACGAGCGCGGGGATGCCTTCGTCGAGGAGTGGCAAGCCGGTGTCTTCGAGGTCGACGACCTCGTAGGTTGCGCCGTCCCGTCCGGTGGATCGGCCGTGGACCCAGGCGGCGACGGCTGCGCCGTTGCGGCCGGGGCGGGTGCTGCCGACGATGATCGCGATGTTCAAGGGAGCCATGAGGGGCCGCTTTCTCGGAGACGTGCTGCGTGGACGGAAGACGGGAGGAGGGGTCGGCTGGTGATGACCGGCCCCTCCTCCCAGTGGGGTGTTACTTGCCCTCGGCCTCGCGGGAGACGGGAGCCCACTCTGCCCACTCCGCCAGGCGCTGCTGGTAGATGTGCGGCGCGATCTGGGTGGGCCGCTCGCCGAAGAACACCCGGAGCGGCGCCTTCTCGGCATCGACCACCTTGAGGATCGCGGACCCGAACCCGACCGGCTCGGGGCTGGCGGTGCCGGACATCTGCTCGGCCATGGCGTCGTGCAGCGGCTGGTACTGCGGCAGCGTGTCGGCGAACACGGCGGAACTGCCGGCCCAGTCGGTGTTGAACCCGCCGGGCTCGACGAGGGTCACCTTGATGCCGAAGCCGGCGACCTCCTGCGACAGCGACTCGGTGAGACCTTCCAGCGCCCACTTCGAGGCGTGGTAGCCGCCGAGGCTCGGGAACGCGGCGACGCCGCCGATGGTGGAGATCTGGATGATGTGGCCCGAGCCCTGCTCGCGGAGAATCGGCAGGACGGCCTGGGTGACGTGGAGGACGCCGAACAGGTTCGTCTCGAGCTGATCCCGGAGCTGCTGCTCGGTGATCTCCTCGACGGTGCCGAAGAGGCCGTAGCCTGCGTTGTTGATGACGACGTCGAGCGACCCGAAGGTCTCGTGCGCCGCCTTCACAGCGGCGGCGACCTGGTCGCGGTCGGTGACGTCGAGCTGGAGGGGGAGCACGGCGTCGCCGTACTGCTCGACCAGGTCGTTCAGGGTGTCGGTGTTGCGGGCGGTGGCGGCGACCTTGTCTCCGCGCTGGAGCGCGGCGAGCACGAACTCTCGGCCGAAACCCTTCGAGGCTCCCGTGACGAACCAGACCTTGCTCATGATGCTCCTTCGATCGTAGCGTCTCAGTGACGACAGGTGCACCCTACGCCTTGAATGACACCGGGTGTCAAGTATGCCGCCTGAGGTTATGCTGACGGTATGAGCGAATCCCGACCGATCACGATGCGCGAGCGCACTCGTCGGATCGCGCAGACCGAGCTGACCGTCGTTGCGCAGGATCTCTTCCTCGAGCACGGGTACGAGGAGACGACCGTCGATGAGATCGCGGCGGCAGCGGGCATGTCCAAGCGCACGTTCTTCCGGTACTTCCCCTCGAAGGACGACCTCGTCATCGGCAAGTACGACCTCTTCGGCGACCGGATGGCCGAAGCGCTCGATCAGCGCCCCGCCGACGAGCCGGTGTGGGAGTCCCTGCGACGGGTGTTCGACATCACCCTCGACTACGTCCAGGACGACCACCAGCGCGCCCGGAACGATGCCATGGAAGCGATCGTGCGGAGCACTCCGCAGCTCTCCGCCGGCTACCTCGAGAAGATGCAGCGGATCCAGCAGCTCCTCATCGGACGTGTCGCGAACCGGATCGGCTCGGACGAGTCCGATGACGGGGATCCGCGAGCATCCGCCATCGTCGGAGCAGCGTTCGCCTGCATGCAGGCCGCTCGTGCGAGCTGGTTCGCTTCCGACCAGTCCGTGCCGTTCGACCAGGTGCTGGACAGTGCCATGGGCGCGCTCGCCGTCCAGGAGCGCCGCTGACCGCGACCCGGCAGGCCGTTCGCACCAGGGGCCGGTGTTCCGCACGAGCATGCAGCGGGGGCCACCGTGCCGCCGGGTGTGTTCGCATCCCCTGGCCGTACGGTGGTGTCACGCGGTCTTCGACTGCTGGAGCAGGGCACGACTGGCCACTTCTGATCACAGCATCTGGAGTGACCCCGTGGGCGCCGACCGCGAACGAAGACTGTTGCAGACCATCATCGGGCTGGTCGGCAGTGCCACCAGCTCAGAGGACCTCACCGGCCGACTGCAGCACCTGGTGGACGAGTCGGCGGCGTTGTTCGACGTCCACGCTGCCGGGCTGATGTTGTTCGGCTCGGACCACCGGTTGCAGATCACCGCCTCGGTGGGCCACCACAGCGGACTGCTCGAGCTCCTGCAGCTCGAAGTCGGCGACGGGCCCTGTCTCGAGGCAGCACGGACGGGGAGCGTGGTCTCGATCCCCGACGTCCGAGTGGCCGAGCCGCGATGGCCGCACTTCTGCCGGGCCGCGGCTGACGCCGGGTACACAGCCGTCCACTCGATCCCGCTGCGGCTCCGGACGACCGTCATCGGATCGCTCAACCTGTTCGGCGAGTCCGCCGGCGCGTTCGACGAGGACGACCTCATCGCTGCGCGGGCACTCGCCGACATAGCAGCGGTCTCGCTCATGCAGCAGCGCACCATCGACGACGCGGTGACGACGCAGGGGCAACTGCAAGCAGCACTCGACAGCCGTACCGTCATCGAGCAGGCGAAGGGGTGGATCGCGAACCGGAACGGGGTGGACACCGCGACCGCATTCTCCCTGCTGCGCGACCACGCGCGGCGGAACCAGCTCCCGCTCGCCGAGGTCGCCCTCGCCGTCCTCGCCGGACGGACCACCCTCGGCTAGTCCCCGCCCCCTCGCAACGCTGCGCCGGAACGAGTTCCAGACGGACAGGACGGCACCGCTCGGAAGCCGATCGGTCGCCGGGCGGTCAGCGAGGGCGCTTCCGCTCGTTTCCGCTTCGGTCACCCCGGAGCGTCGCCATGTGGATCACGACGTGGCTGCGGTCGAAGCGGGCACGGCCACGGACGTTCCTGGCACCGCCCCACCCCAGCCGTTGAACCCACCGAACACGACTGTGACCGGGACGGCCTGCGCCCGGTCGGCCACGTACCGGTACACGCCGCCCGGACGGCCGAGCCACAGCACACGTGCCGGCGATGTGGTCGTCGCCACTGTCCGGAGCTCCACCAGGTACTGCCCGGAGGGGATCTGGAACTGCGCCGTCTGTTCGCTGTCGAGCAGCGTCGAGAACCGGGTCGAGAACGTCGTGCCGGTCGTCGCGTTCGTCACCATGACGCTTGCGCCGCTCAGCTGCGCCGACGGGCCGCGGGACGCCGAGGCCGCGAAGACGGCCAGGTCGTAGTCACTGTGTGCGTAGTGCCTCGACAACGTCACCTGCGAAGCAGGGAGGGTCCCTCGCTGCTGGTACACCCGGGTCTTCCACACGGCGGGCGATGCCGTGCCGCTGGCGTACGCCTCGATGCGGTACTTCCCGGTGCTCAACCCGACGAACCGGTACTGGCCCGTGCTGTCCGAGGTCGTCCGGAACACCTGCGAGGTGTCCTCGTTCCAGGCGTACATCAGGCGCCCGGCGGCGGGTCCCGTCGGACCGACCACACCGCCCTGCACGGTGGCACCGATCACGAGCGGCACGGTGACCGCGACCGTCGTGCCGCCGAGGATCTCGATGTCGGAGCGGAGTCCGGGGGCGTAGGTCTGCGTTCCGCGCGGCGGGAGTTGCCGTGTGGTGACCGTCACGGTGTCCGGGGCGGGGATGCCGGTGAACGTCGCGGTACCGTCGGCATCGGTGGTGGCGTTCCCGACGACGGCGTCGGTGCCGATCGCCGCGAGTTCGACGTCCGCCAGCCGGATCGCGGTGCCGTCCGGCGCTGCGAGCTGCACGGCGATCGTTCCCGACCCGGCCGCGGCCGCTGGCGACGCCAGGCCGACCATCGTGGCTGCGGCAAGCGCAACGACCAGTGTCGTCCCCGTGATCAGTCGCATCGCGTTCCCCGTCCACCAGCCGTACCGTGCAGCGGACTGTACGCGTCGGGCGGGCGGTGGGGAAGGACTGTCCTGAGCGCGAGGCGCAGCGTCGCATGCGTTACTGTCGGAGGCAGAGGGAAAAAATCCCGCGCTGCTCCGGCAGGCTGGACCGCACACGCGTCTCACGGGAGTCGCCACTTCTTCATCGAAGGAGTGCGCCCGTGTCCGACCCCATCGCCCGCCCGCCGTTCGACCCCGAACTCGCGACCTTCCTGACGGCGCTCGAGGCCCGAGGCCCGTTCACCCTCACCGCGGAGATGCTGCCCCGTATGCGACAGCTCGACGTGCCCGAGGACGTCCTCGACGAGCGCCTGCGGTCCCGCGGGTACCAGCGGCGGACCGTCACCGTGCCGGGGCACCTCGGCGACCCCATCGACCTCGCGATCATCGACCGCGCCGAGCGCACCGGTGCGACCGGTGCGACCGGTGCGACCGGTGCGACCGCAGCCGTCTACTCGATCCACGGCGGGGGCATGATGTTCGGCCACCACCTCGGGAACCTCGACTCGTTCGACGACTGGCTGCTCGACCACGACGTGGTCCTCGTCAGCGTCGACTACCGCCTCGCACCCGAGTACCCCGATCCGTACCCGGTGGAGGACTGCTACGCCGGTCTCGTCTGGGTCGCAGAGCACGCCGACGAGCTCGGCATCGACCCGGCACGGATCGTCGTCGCGGGGCAGAGCGCCGGCGGCGGACTCGCCGTGGGGACGGCCCTGCTCGCACGCGACCGGCAGGGTCCGAGCCTGATGGCGCAGATCCTCGTGTCGCCCATGCTCGACGACCGTGACGACACCGTCTCGACCCGACAGATCGACGGCGTCGGCGTCGCGGACCGCCAGATGAACCGCTTCGCGTGGGACGCGTACCTCGGACCACGCCGCGCCGCGCCCGACGTCTCGGAGTACGCCGCTCCGGCTCGTGCTGCAGACCTGTCCGCCCTGCCGAAGACCTACATCGACTGCGGCAGCGCCGAGGTCTTCCGCGACGAGGACGTCGCCTTCGCCAGCCGACTCTGGGAAGCGGGGGTCGACGCGGAGCTGCACGTCTGGCCCGGTGCCTTCCACGGGTTCACGAGCATGATGCCCGACGCAGCGATCTCGAGGACCGCGACCGCTGCCCTCGCGGACTGGACCCGGCGGCTGCTCGGCGATCCTTCGCCGATCGAGCGCGCAGCCGGTCGTCAGGACGGATCTCTGGACGGCGCGTCTCGGTAGACGTCCCCACGAGCGGGACGGGAGGCCCGGTGCCAGCTGGCACCGGGCCTCCCGTCCGTCACGGATCGCGTCCCGGGCCCGGTCCACGCGCGCAGGAGCGCGCTCACGTGGCCGCGTCCGTTCGGCACCGGCTAGTGGGTGGTCCAACCGCCGTCGATGACGAGTTCCTCGCCGGTGACGTACTTCGCCTCGTCGGAGGCGAGGTAGACCATGCCGTACCCGATGTCCGTCGGTTCGCCGACGTGCGGCGGCAGGGGCACCTCGCCGCCGAGCTGCTCGGCCATCGTCTCCTTCGTCATGCCCGCAGCGGCCGCGAGGCCGGTGTAGACGGAGCCGGGGTGGATCGAGTTGACGCGGACACCGTCTCCGGCGAACCACTGCGCGGCGTGCTTCGTGAGCGACCGGACGGCACCCTTCGACGCGGAGTACGCCGCACCGCCGGCGTCGGAGACACCGCCGACGATCGCGGCGATGGACGACACGTTGACGATCGATCCGCCGCCCTGCCGCTGCATGTGCGGGATGACCGACTTCATGCCGAGCCACACGCCGGTGGTGTTCACCGCCATGACCGTGTTCCAGTCGTCGAGCTCGGCTTCGAGGATGCCCTTGGCGATGTGGATACCCGCGTTGTTGACGAGCACGTCGACGCGTCCGTGGTCGGCGACCACCCGTTCGACGACGCCGTTCCACGATTCCGGCGACGTGACGTCGAGCGTGATCGCGGTGACATGACCTCCTTCGTCGCGGATCGTGGCCGCTTCCCGCTGCAGGGCGGCTTCGCTGACGTCGGTCATGATGACGGTCGCGCCCTCCCGGGCGAACAGCTGGGCTCCGGCGAGGCCCATGCCGCTCGCTGCGCCGGTGATGATCGCGACCTTGTCGTCGAGTCGTGCCATGTCGTGTCTCCTGCTCGTCTCGTGGTGGGGGTCAGACGCGTTCGGGGCGTCGGATGCTCTCGGCGCCGCCGTCGATGAAGACGATCTGTCCGGTGACGTGTGTGTTCTCGGCGCTGGCGAGCCACACCAGGAGTGCTGCCGGGGCGGCGGGCGGCGCGGCGGGACCGTTCAGGGGAGACGGGGCTCCCGCGTCGAGGGCGGCGCGGCCCTCGGCGCTCTGCAACGCTGCGGCCGTCATCGGCGTCTCGATGACCCCGGGCGCGATCGCGTTCAGTGCGATGCCGGCGCCGGCCCACTCCGGGTCCTTCGCGTGGGTGCGGACCCACTGTGCGATCGCCTTCTTGGTGGTGGAGTAGATGGCGCTCGACCCTGCGGCGTTCGTCGCCGTCCCGATGCGCTCGGCCTCCCGTCGTGCGCCTGGCTCGTCGTCCGCGAGGAGCCGCTCGTACAGGCCTTCGTCGACCTCTTCGAGGGCTGCGAGGGACGCGACGACCACGGCGCGCGGGGCGTCGGAGCCGGCGAGGAGCGGGCGGAGTCCCTCGAGCGTGGCCGTCGCGCCGAAGTAGTTGACCCCGACCGTCACGGGACTCGCCGCGACGAGCCCGGCGACGGCGATCACGCCGTCGACCCGGCCACCGGAGCGCTGCTCGACCTCGTGCACGAGCGCGGTGCGGCCCTCGCCGGTACTGAGGTCCGCGACGACGTCCGCGTCCTTGATGTCGACACCGATCACGCGGTGCCCGTCGGCTTCGAGTCGTTCTGCGGTGGCCTTGCCGATCCCGGAGGCAGCTCCGGTGACCACGTACGTCCTGCTCATGGTGGTTCCTCTCGTCATCGTCGACGTCGGCGCGCGGGAGCGCGCGAGCTCCGCTCGGGCAGCGGAGAAGTCAGGGGTCAGTCGCTGCCGACCAGCCACTCGGGCATGACGGCGACCAGTCGTTCGGCCATCGCGTCCTGCCCAGCCGGAGCGTCGTCGCGGAGCCAGGCCGTCAGCATCGCGATCGCACCACCGGCGATGAACAGGGCGGTGTCCTCAGCGTTCGCGCGGGGCACGCCCGGGTGGTCGAGCGTCTGCATCGTGGCGAGGACCTGTTGCGCGTACGCAGCGACGACGCTCTCGTGCACGCGTCCGGAGAGCCGCCAATCGAGGGACGCCCGGTAGAAGGCCGACCGAGCACCGATGTGTGCGATCAACCGTCGGGTCGACGCGGTCGCCAGCGTGCGCGGGTCGATGTCGGCGTCGGCCCGGCCCCGGAGGTCGTCGAGTCCGATGTCGCGGAACGTGTCGACGAGCATCGAGACGGCGAGCTCGTCGAGATCCGCGAACTGGGCGTAGAAGGCGCTACGGCTCACGCCAGCGGTCCGGGAGATCGCGTTGACCGAGATCTCCGCGGCCGGCTCCGCGACGAGGCGCTCGACCGCTCGCACGATGGCGGCACGCGTCCGTGCCGGTCGGGGGTCGGTGGCTCGTTCCGAAGCGCTGCTCTGCACGCATCCACCATACGACTTTTCCGACATGTGCGTGGAAAGTCACGGGTTGCGCTGTTCACCAACCGGACTCCCACGCATGGCAGGGTGGTCCGGGGCATCGTCGCCCGCAGCCCAGCCAGCCGCGAGCGGAGCACGATGCCACCACCCGACCTGATGGTCGTCACGGACCTCGACGGGACGTTCCTCGACCACCACGACTACTCGTTCGACGCTGCCCTGCCGATGCTCGAGCACCTGCGCGCGGACGGCGTGCCCGTGGTGTTCTGCAGCAGCAAGACCCGGGCTGAGATCACCGCCCTGCAGCGGCGAACCGGTCTGGACGGGCAGGCGTTCGTCGCGGAGAACGGTGCGATCGTCGTCGGACCGGACGGCAACGTGATGACCGGAGCCGGAGCCGGAGCCGGAGCCGGAGCCGGAGCCGGAGCCGGCCCCGCGAACGCCGATCTCGAGCGCCTCCGCCAGGACCTCGGCCGCATCCGAGCGGACCTGGACCTGCACTTCGCGACCTTCGGCGGCGAGACTGACGAGGTCGTCGCCGCCTGGACCGGACTCGACCTCGAAGCAGCCGGAGCCGCACGGCAGCGCGAGGCCTCCGAGGTCTTGCTCTGGCACGCCGAGGACGACGACCGCGCGGGCGCGTTCCGCGCGGCGCTCGCCGCGGCCGGCCTCGACCTCGTGCGCGGCGGCCGCTTCTGGCACGTCCTGCCCGCCGGGCGCGACAAGGGCACCGCGGTCCGCCTGCTCGTCGCCGACCACGAACGCCGCACCGGCACCGTGCCGCGCACCATCGGGCTCGGCGACGGCCCGAACGACACCGCGTTGCTCGACGCCGTCGACCTGGCGGTCGTCGTGCGCGGCCACGGCCCGGCACCCGGGCCGCTTGCCGACGACCGCCCCGAGCGCGTGTACCGAACGACGCACCCCGGCCCGCTCGGCTGGAGCGAAGGCCTCGAACACCACCTCGGACACCACCTCGAACAGCACCGCGAACAGCACCTCAGGAGCCACCGATGAGCGACTTCCACCAGAACGGCGTCATCACGACGTTCCACGACCTCGGCCGCCGCAGCACTGCGAGCATCGAGGACGACCTGCGCGGGTTCGCCGAGAAGCGGCCGATGAGCCTGATCCTGCCGGCGCTGTACTCGGAGCTCGAACGCCCGGCGCTCTCACGGATCGTCGACGAGCTGGCCGAGGCCGACTGGCTCAGCGAGATCGTGATCGGCCTGGACCGCGCCGACCGCTCGCAGTTCGAGCACGCGCGGGAGTTCTTCGCCCGGCTGCCGCAGCGGCACCGCATCCTGTGGAACGACGGGCCGCGCCTGCGGGAACTCGACGCCGAGCTGGAGCGCGAGGGGCTGGCACCGGGGGAGCCGGGCAAGGGCCGGAACGTCTGGTACTGCACGGGCTACGCGCTCGCGTCGGAGCGTGCGGAGTGCATCGCGCTGCACGACTGCGACATCACCACGTACGAGCGGGGCATGCTCGCGCGGCTGTTCTACCCGGTCGCGAACCCGGCGTTCGACTACGAGTTCTCGAAGGGCTACTACGCCCGCGTCGCCGACGGCCGGATCAACGGCCGCGTCGGACGGCTGCTCGTCGGCCCGCTGCTCCGGTCGCTCCGCCAGGTCTACGGGGAGTCCGAGTACCTGGAGTACCTCAGCAGCTTCCGGTACCCGCTGTCCGGCGAGTTCGCGATGCGCGCGCACGTGCTGAACGGGCTGAAGATCCCGGGGGACTGGGGCCTCGAGATCGGCATGCTGTCCGAGGTCTACCGCGACTACGCGACCCGGCAGGTGTGCCAGGTGGAGATCGCCGACGCCTACGACCACAAGCACCAGCCCCTCGCCGAGGCCGACGGCACCGGCGGACTCGCACGGATGGGCAACGACATCGTGCAGTCGCTGCTGCGGAAGCTCGCGACGATGGGCGTCCCGCTCACCTCGGACTCGTTCCGCGTGCTCAAGGCGACGTACTACCGGAACGCCCTCGACATCGTCGAGGTCTACCGGCACGAAGCCGAGATGAGCGGGCTCGGCTTCGACCAGCACGCCGAAGAAGCGGCCGTCGAGCTCTTCACCAAGGCGATCCTCGACGCCGGCGGCGCCTTCAGCGCACGCCCGGACGACAAGCCGTTCATCCCGAGCTGGAGCCGGGTGCGCTCGGCGGTGCCGGACGTGCTCGAGCGGTTGCAGGATGCGGTGGAGGCGGACCAGCAGGACTGATCACGCGCCCTGGGCGCGACCCCGAGGCGGACGGGAGGCACGGCGCGAGCTGGCACCGTGCCTCCCGTCCGGCGGTCTGGCGCCGTTCTCAGGCCGCCGGTCGCGGCGCCCAGCCGAGTTGCGGACCCAGGTGCTCCGCGATGTCCGTGGTGATCTGCGCGTAGTCGTCCGGCTCGAACGAGAACGGCAGCGCGAAGGCGACCTCGGTGACCGCCTGGTAGCCGGCGTCGGCGCGCAACCGGTCCGCGATCTCCGCCGAAGTGCCCACGAGGTCGGCGGCGAAGAGCATCCCGCCGGGCCCCATCGGCACGCCCACGCGCCCCGAGCGGCTCTCGACGTAGGCGCGGTAGCGGGCCTCCTGCTCGCGGGTCGCCGTGTCGGTCGGGATGACGACCAGCCCCTGCGAGACGCGCGCAGCGCTGCGGTCGGGGTGGACGTCGAGGTAGGCGTCGATCTGGGCCCGCTGGTTGGTGGCGAAGTCCGTGCCGTTCTCGCTGCGGGTGACGCTCGACGTCAGCAGGTGGAAGCCGTTCTCGCCGGCCCAGACCGCCGACTTCGTGCTGCCGGTGCCGTACCAGATGCGGTCGGCGAGGCCGGCGCTGTGGGGCTGGACGGTGCTCGCGAACTCCTCGATCCCTCGGCGTTCGACGGTGCCGGTCCCGGTCCCGGTGCCGGTCACCGCGTCTCCGCGCACGAGGTCACGGAAGCGCAGGAGCCGGTCGTTGCCGAGGTCCTCGTGCTCGGCGGTGTCGGGGTAGATCGCGTCCTTGTAGAGGTCGAAGTTCATCGGGGTACCGACCGAGAAGCCGGGGTTCAGGCGTCCGCCCAGCAGCACGTCGACGGTGCCGAGGTCCTCGGCGAGCCGGAAGGGGTTCTCGGCGCCGATCGGGGTGACGGCGGTGCCGAGCTCGATCCGCGAGGTCCGCTGCGACGCCGCGGCCATCACCGCGACGGGGGAGGAGATGCCGTGCTGCAGGTGCCGGTGGCGCAGCCACGCGCTGTCGAAGCCGAGCGCCTCCGCGCGCTCGATGACCCGGAGCGTGTCCTCGTGGCCCTGCGATGGCCGGGCGGGGTCGAACGACCCGATCGTCAGGAAGCCGAGCCGTTCCAGGGGAGTTCCGTCGAGGGGCATGCCTCGATCGTGCCAGACCACCGGGTGGCGCGGGGGTGCGGCTGGCAGGCTGGGGCCCGTGCGCATCACTCTGGACTCCGCGACCGAAGTCGTCACCGACATCCGCTTCCCCGAGGGCAACCGCTGGCACGACGGGCGGCTCTGGTACTCGGACATGCACACCGGCGAGGTCTTCTCGATGGACCCGACCTCGACCGCGGCTCCGCGTCTCGAGGCCACGGTCGAGGGCCAGTCGTCGGGGCTCGGCTGGCTCGCCGACGGGCGACTGATCGTCAGCTCGATGGAGTCCCGCACGGTCGTCGCCGTCGACGACCACGGCGAGGCATCGGTGTTCGCCGACCTGTCCGGCGAGGAGTCGTCGCTCCTGAACGACCTCGTCGTCGACGACGCGACCGGCCGGACCTACATCGGGGCCTTCGGCTACGACCTCTACGGCGGCGAGGAGCTCCGCCCCGGCCCGCTCTGGGTGATCGAGCAGGACGGCTCGTTCCGTCTCGTCGCCGAGGGGCTGGTGTTCCCGAACAGCGCGAACGTCCTGCCCGGCACCCGGACCCTGGTGGTGAGTGAGACGTGGGGCGGCCGGCTCACCGCGTTCGACATCGAGCCCGATGGTTCGCTGACCGGACGGCGCGAGTGGGCAGCGCTGCCCGGTGGTGTCACGCCGGACGGCAGCACGGTCGACCGCGACGGCGCCGTCTGGGTCTGCTCGGTCGACACGGGGGAGTTCCTCCGGGTGCTCGAGGGCGGCGAGGTCACGGACCGGATCGATGCCCCGGGGCTGTGTGCGATCGACTGCGCGCTCGGGGGCGAGGACGGCCGCACGCTCTACCTGGCGACGGCGGACAGCTACGACCCGGCGACCACGGCGCAGACGCGTGCGGGGCGGATCAGCGCGGTGCGGGTGGCGGTGCCGGGTTGGTGACCGGAAGCCTGGCTGCCCGCTGATCGCGGTGGGAGCCCGCTCGGTGCGAGGTTGACCGCATGGTGCGACGCATCAGGGCCGCACCATGCGTGCAACCTCGCACCAGGCAGTTCGGGCACCGCATCAACGGACGGGCTGGCGCGAGCGTGCGGCGCGGCCGGCCGACCACGTCGTCACGAGGGCCGCGATCCCCATCGCGATGCCGACGACGCCGGAGCCGAGGCACAGTGGCATCACGAGCCCGAGGCCGATGTTGGCACCCCCACCCTCCGGTCCGTAGTAGACGTCGGCCATCAGCGCGCCGACGCCGAGGAACCCGACGGCCAGCAGCAGCGTGCTGATCAGGTGGAACGTGCGCGCGGTGGTCATGATCTGGCCCTTCGTCGACGTGGTCGACGAATCCTCGCACGATGCCACATCGACGTATTCCTGTCCCGGCATCTGACTCCCGCCGAGCGGGTGCCGCGGCGCTCCGATGCCACGATGGTGCGGTGACCACGACCCCCGAGCCCGCACTCGTCCCCGAACTCCTCGTCGCCGACCTGGACCGGAGCCTCGTGTTCTGGTGCGGCCGGTGCGGCTTCGAGGTCCGCTACTCGCGGCCCGAGGAGTGCTTCGCGTACATCGCCCTCGGCACCGCACACCTGATGCTCGAACAGGCCGGGGTCGGTCGGAACTGGATCACCGGTCCGCTCGAGCGCCCGCTCGGCCGAGGCGTGAACTTCCAGATCACCGTGCCCGACAGCCGCGCGCTGGCCGCCGCCCTGCTCCGTGCCGGGATCGAACTCTTCATGCAGCCCGAGACGAAGTGGTACGACGTCGGGAGCGAGCAGGCCGGCGTGGACCAGTTCCTCGTGCAGGATCCGGACGGGTACCTGGTGCGGTTCCAGTCCTCGGCGGGACGACGCCCAGTGGCCAACTGAACTCGTACGATCGGCCGTGCCTTCCATCCAGATCGAGAGCCCTCGCAGCGACGACGTCCTCAGCCTGCTCCGCCAGGGGGACGCCTTCGCCCTGGCCCTGTACCCGGCCGAGAACTACCACGGCCTCGACGTCGACGCCCTGGAGTCCGAGGGGGTCTCGCTGTTCGTCGCTCGCGAGGGTGGTGTGGCCGTCGGCACGGCGGCGCTCGTCGATCGGGGCGACGGAACCGGTGAGGTCAAGCGCATGTTCGTCACCGACGACGCTCGAGGACTCGGCGTCGGCCGTGCCCTGCTCCAGGCGCTCGAAGCGCATGCGCTGGCCGAAGCATCTCGACGGTGCAACTGGAGACGGGCTTGCCGCAGGTCGCGGCGATCGCCCTGTACGAGAAGCTCGGGTACCGGCAGATCCCGCGGTTCGGGCCGTACGCCGACGACCCGACGAGCTACTGCATGGAGAAGCACCTCTGACTCGGTCGTCATCCGTCCGTCGGGCGCGACGCGCTCTCCGCAGCCGGCGCGTCATCGAGGCTCGCGTCGACCGCGGGGTCGGGTGACACCGTCTGCGTCCGGATCGGGAAGTCGTCGACGGCCGTCGCGGCGGAGTGTGGCACCTGCCCGCCGCGCACCCGCTTCTTGACGGCTGCCCACGGCCGACCGAACGCGGACCGCGGCGCGCGCTCTGACGGCCCCTCGACCTCGAGCCCGTAGTACGCGCCGACGTGTTCGAGCAGGACCTCGCGCTCGGCCCTGTCGTACGCACGCCGCTCGCGGGTGAAGGCGATGATCGTCGACCAACAGGTGAGCAGCAGCACGACGCTGAAGGGCAAGGCCGTGGTGATGGCCGCGGTCTTCAGGGCGTCCAGTCCGCCACTCAGCAGCAGTGCGACGGCGAGCAGGGCGGAGACGAACGCGAAGAACACCCGCAGCCAGTTCTTCGGCTCGATGTCACCGCCGGACGCGATCATCGCCATGACGAGGGCGCCGGAGTCCGACGAGGTCACGAAGAACACGCCGATGAGCAGGATCGCGCCGAACACCAGGACGGTGCCGGCGGGCAGGTCGCCGAGCAACGTGAAGAGCGAGCCCTCGACGTCGACGGAACCGTCCGAGCCGACCAGGCCGCCGGAGCCGTCGGTCTCGCGGTGGATCGCCGCACCGCCGAGGACCGCGAACCACAGGAACGTGAGCACGGTCGGCACGAGCAGGACGCCGAAGACGAACTGGCGGACGGTGCGGCCCTTCGAGATGCGCGCGATGAAGACACCGACGAACGGCGCCCACGACATCCACCAGCCCCAGTAGAACGTGGTCCACGCACCCTGCCAGGCCTCACCCTCGGCACCCTGCTGCGCGGTGACGTTGAAGGACAGGCCGACGACGTTCTGCAGGTACGAACCGATCGACTGCACGAAGTCGCGGAGCAGGAACTGGGTCGGACCGACGATGAGCACGAACAGCAGCAGCGCGGCGGCGAGCAGCAGGTTGAAGTTCGACAGGATCTTCATGCCCTTCGCCACCCCGGTGACGAGCGAGACGATGGTGACGGCGGTGATCGCGGCGATGATGACGATCTGGCTGACGATGCCGCTGTCGGCGATGCCCGCCTTCTCGAGCCCGGCGCCGATCTGGATCACTCCGAGGCCGAGCGAGGTCGCGACGCCGAACACGGTGCCGACCAGGGCGAGGACGTCGATGAGGTTGCCCCAGCCGCCGCGGACACGATTGCCGAGCAGCGGCTCGAGGGCCCAGCGGATCGAGACGGGGCGGCCCCGGCGGTGGATGGCGTACGCGAGCGCGAGGCCGAGCACCACGTAGATCGCCCACGCGTGGAGACCCCAGTGCAGGAACGTCTGGGTGAGGGCCTGCTGCGCGAGCTCGCTCTCCGAACCGGTGACGCCGGGGCGCGGCGAGGCGAAGTGGCTGAGGGGTTCCGAGACGCCGTAGAAGACGAGGCCGATGCCCATGCCGGCGGCGAAGAGCAGCGAGAACCACGAGCCCGTCGAGAACTCCGGTTCGTCCTGGTCCTTGCCGAGCTTGATGTCGCCGAACTTGCTGAAGCCGACGAACACCGAGAAGCCGACGAAGAACGCCGCGATGAGCACGTAGTACCAGCTGAAGTTCCGGACGATGCCGTCCTGCAGGCCGACGAACATCGCCTCGGCACTCGACGGCGAGACGAGCGTGAACGCCACGAAACCGAGCACGAGGACGGCGGCGGGCCAGAACACCCACCGCCGGACCTCCGAGGTCGTCGTGCGGGGGCCGGGCGGGGGAGCGGAGGTGGTGCTTGGCATGCACTCCATGGTGCCTGGCGGCGGCTCTGTGCGTTCGCTCAGGCGTGTCGTTCGGGTGAGCACCGTGCAGCCTTGGCCGATCCGTGCGGGGTTGCGTGCTCGGTGCGGCGCCGTAGGCGCGCACGGAGCGACCAACGGTGCACCGGTTGGTGATGTGCGCACGGTGCGCGAAGCGGTCGGGCCGGCGAGCGGCGGACGGGAGGCGCGGGGCGGGGGCGACCCGCGCCTCCCGTCCGCTCGTGGGCGCGCGTACCCCGTCAGGTGCGATTACAACGTTGACTTCCGTTTTACAGCGCTGTAAATAGGACCTGCGCGACGACGCGCACGAGGGAGTTGCCCGATGGTGGGAAGCAGGACCGGAACGATCAGCGCGGCCGTGAGCCGGCGGGGGTTCCTCGCCGGAGCAGCCGGCGGGATCGCGCTCGGCACGATGGCGCTCGCGGGGTGCGCGGCACCGCGCGCCGCGGCAGGGGGTGCGACGACGCTGCGGTTCTACGAGCAGAAGCAGGAGGTCATCGCCTACTTCGATGCGCTCCTGCGGCGGTTCGAGCAGGGGCACTCCGGGCTGTCCGTGGTGCACGACAGCACGACGGCGATCGCGCCGCAGTTCGTCCGCGGCGAGCCGGCCGACGTCGGCTGCTTCAACGACAACCTGGAACTCGCGCGCTACATCTCCCGCGGTGTGCTGAGCGACCTCGGCGACCTGCCCTCGGCGGCCCGGGTCCGACCGGACATCGACACCCTGACGAACCAGTACGCGAGGTTCGAGGACCGCACGAGTGTGCTGCCGTACTCGCTCGCTGCCGCCGGGGTCATCTACAACAAGCGGATCTTCGCCGACCACGACCTGCCCGTGCCGACGACGTGGGACGAGTTCGTCGAGGTGTGCCGGACGCTCCGGAAGGCCGACATCACCCCGATCTACGCGACGGACCGCGACACCTGGACGCTCTGGCAGGGGCTGTTCGACTACTCCGTGGGCAGCCTGGTCGACACCGGCTCGTTCTTCACGAAGATGAAGGCCCTCGGCACCGACGTCGGCCCGGACTCCGCGGTGTCGTTCGAGAAGGACTTCGCGGTGCCGATGGAGCGCGCGAAGACCATCTCGACGTTCTTCAACCCCGACCACGCCACCCGTGCCTACGCCGACGGGAACCTGGCGTTCGGCAAGGGCGAGGCCGCGATGTACCTGCAGGGGCCGTGGGCGCTCGGACAGATCGCGCTGGTGAACAAGGACCTCGAGGTCGGCACGTTCGCACTGCCGGTGTCGAACGATCCCGGCGACCGGCAGGCGCGGGTGAACATCGACCTCGGCCTGTGGATCCCGACCGCGTCGCAGCACCCGGACGAGGCGAAGGAGCTCGTCGAGTTCCTCATGCAGCCCGAGGTCATCGACGCGTACAACCGCGACAACCTGGCGTACTCGCCGACCAAGGACGCGCCGCCGCAGCAGGACGAGCGACTCGCCGGCCTGCAGCAGTACGTCGACGACGCCGCGTTCTACCAGGGCGCCGGCACCTTCATCCCCACCTCGATCCCGCTCGGCAACTACCTGCAGTCGGCGATCCGGAGCGGGGACTTCACCTCGATGCTGCAGCGGCTCGACTCGGACTGGCGGCGTCTCGCCGGCCGTTCGGCGACGGTCTGAGCCGGACCAGGACTCCAGGAGCCACCATGACCATGCAGACCCCACTCTCCCGCGACACCGACCCGGCGACGCCCGGGCCGGCCACCGCGGCCGCCCGCACGCACCGCGCCGCCGGTTCGCGTCGCCCGGGCTCCCTCCACCGGACGGAGGGCATGTACTACCTGTTCCTCGTGCCCGCCCTCATCGCGTTCACCGCCTTCGTCGTCGCACCCGCCTGCGTCGGCATCTTCTACAGCTTCACCGACTACCTCGGCTTCGGGCAGTGGAACTTCCTCGGGCTCGAGAACTACCGGGCGCTCGTGTCCGACCCGGCGATCCTCGCGTCGTACAGCTTCACCCTCGGGTTCGCCGTCGTCACCGTGATCGTCACGCAGGTCATCGCGCTGGCACTGGCGATCGCGCTGGCGAAGAAGATCCGGTTCGCCGCGGGCCTCCGGTCGATCTTCGTGATCCCGATGGTGATCTCCGGGATCATCGTCGCCTACGTGTTCAACTTCCTGTTCTCGAACACCGTGCCGGCCCTGGCCACGAGCGTCGGGTTCGGACCGCTGGAGCAGAGCATCCTCGGCGACCCGAACCTGGCCTGGGTCGCGATCGTGATCGTCTCCGCCTGGCAGACCGTGCCCGGTGCCCTCCTCATCTACACCGCCGGGCTCACCTCGATCCCCGAGGAGCTGTACGAAGCGAGCTCGCTCGACGGCGCGACCGGCTGGAAACAGTTGCGCGCGATCACGCTCCCGCTGCTCGGCGGCTTCATCGTCATCAACACCGTGCTCGGAGTGAAGGGCTACCTCGGCGCCTACGACGTCATCGTCGGCCTGACGAACGGCGGGCCGGGGAGCGCGACGAGCAGCGTCGCGATGACCATCTTCGGCGGCTTCACCGGGGGCGACTACGCCTACCAGATGGCGAACGCGACCGTGTTCTTCATCATCACCGTCCTCATCTCCGTGCTGCAGCTCGCGGCGACCCGCGGAAGGAACCTGCGACTCGCATGACCGCCATCGACACCCGCCCACCCACCGACACCCGCGCGGTGACCACCGGCGACGCGCGACGACCGGGCCGCGGGCACCGGCGACGCCTCGGCGGCACGAACTGGACCCTGACCGTCGTGCTCGGACTCGCCGCGTTGACGGTGCTCATCCCGCTGTACGTCACCGTCGCGATGGCGTTCAAGACGAGCGAACAGTCCGTCGACGGCAACGCCCTGTCGCTGCCGTTCCCGTTCAACCCCGGCTCGTTCGCGTCGGCCTGGGAGCTCACGCGCTTCCCCGTCTCGTTCTCGGTGTCGCTCGGCGTCGCAGCGCTCACCGTCGTCGCGACCCTGCTGCTCAGCTCGTTCGCCTCGTACGCGATCGTCCGGAACTGGCACAAGCGGTTCTTCCGGTGGTCGTTCGTCTACCTGCTGGCGGCGATGTTCCTGCCGTTCCCGGTCGTGGCACTGCCGCAGATCAAGCTCACCGCCCAGATGGGCCTCGACAACCCGATCGGCGTCGGCATCCTGCACGCCATGTTCCAACTGTCGTTCAGCGTGCTGCTCTACTCGGCGTACCTCCGGTCGATCCCCGTCGAGCTCGAGGAGAGCGCCCGCATCGACGGCGCGAGCACGTGGCAGATCTTCTGGCGGATCATCCTGCCGCTGCTCGGACCGATGAACGCCACCGTCGGGATCTTCGCGTTCCTGGCGTCGTGGAACGACTTCATGATGCCGTCGCTCATCACCGCCGACCCGAGCCTGCAGACGCTGCCCGTGGTGCAGAACATCTTCCAGAGCCAGTTCGGCACGAACTACAACGTCGCCTTCGCCTCGTACCTGATGGCCATGGCGCCGACGATCATCGTCTACCTGTTCGCGCAGCGCTGGGTCATCAGCGGCGTGACGCAGGGCGCGGTCAAGAGCTGAGGGGTACGACGTGACCATGACCACCACCGCACTCCCGACCATCCGGCCGTTCCCCGGATCCGACCCGGTCGCCGACCCCGCAGCCGTCGTCACCGGCGAGTACTGGCGGATCACCGTCCTCGACGCCGGCGCGTTCCGGATCGAGTGGAGCGACGACGGCGGGTTCGAAGACCGCGCCTCGACGTTCGCGATCCGGCGGCGGTTGCCGGTGCCAGGGTTCACCGTGGAGCGCGTCGGCGAAGGTGGCCTCGTCGTCACCACCGAACGGGCCCGGCTCCGGTACGACGGCCGTCCGTTCAGCCCGAGCGGCCTGGTCGTCGAGACCATCGGCCCGGACGCGAACCGCTGGCGCTGGGGGCAGGAGCCCCGCGACCTCGGCGGCACCGGCCGTACCCTCGACGACGTCGACGGCCGGATGCCGCTCGAGCCCGGCATCCTGGCCCGCGACGGCATCACCGCGCTGGACGACAGCGAGTCGTTCCTGTTCGAGGACGACGGCTGGATCGGCACGCGCGTGCCCGGCCGCCGTGACGTCACGGTGTTCGCCCACGGCCGCGACTTCGACGCAGCCCTCCGCGCCTTCCACCAGGTGTCCGGCGCCCCCACACGACTGCCCCGGTGGGCTCTCGGCAACTGGTGGAGCCGCTACCACCCGTACAGCGATGCCTCGTACCTGGCACTCGTGGACCGGTTCGCCGAGGAACGCCTGCCGTTCTCGGTCGCGGTCATCGACATGGACTGGCACCGCGTCGACTCCGTTCCGCCGCAGTTCGGTGACGGCTGGACGGGCTACTCGTGGGAGCCCTCGCTGTTCCCCGACCCGCAGGCCTTCCTGGCGGAACTGCACCGGCGGGGGATGCGCACGACGCTCAACCTGCACCCCGCCGACGGCGTCCGGGCGTTCGAGGACGCCTACCCCGCGGTGGCCGCGGCGATGGGGATCGACCCGGCGACCGAGCAGCCGATCCCGTTCGAACCGACCGACCGACGGTTCCTGCAGGCGTACTTCGACCAGCTGCACCGACCGCTCGAAGCGCAGGGCGTCGACTTCTGGTGGATCGACTGGCAGCAGGGCAGCGAGAGCGGTCTGCCCGGCGTCGACCCGCTGTGGCTGCTGAACCACTTCCACCTGCTCGACTCGGCGCGCTCCGGGGGTCAGGGGATGACCTTCTCGCGCTACGCCGGCCCCGGCAGCCAGCGGTACGCCGTCGGGTTCTCCGGCGACGCCGTCGTGTCCTGGGCGTCGCTGGCGTTCCAGCCCGAGTTCACCGCCACCGCCGCGAACATCGGCTACCCCTGGTGGAGTCACGACATCGGCGGCCACACCCGTGGCGTCCGCGACGACGAACTCGCCACGCGCTGGGTGCAGTTCGGGGTGTTCTCGCCGATCACGCGCCTGCACTCCGCCAACAACCCGTTCATCCGCAAGGAACCGTGGGTGTTCCCGGCCGAGGCACGCACCGCGATGGGGGAGGCCCTGCGCTTCCGTCACCGCCTGGTGCCGTACCTGCACACCATGAACCACCGGACCGCCGAGGGCACCGCGCTCGTCCGCCCGCTGTACCACCTGGAACCACGGCGCGACGAGGCGTACCGGGTGCCGAACACGTACGCCTTCGGGTCAGAACTCCTCGTTGCCCCGATCGTCGAACCGCGCGACCCCGTCACCCTGCACGGGACCGCACGGGCCTGGTTGCCGCCGGGGACCTGGACCGACGTGTTCACCGGCACCGTGTACGCCGGCGACCGGTTCGTCGACCTGCACCGCACCCTCGACACCGTGCCCGTGCTGCTGCGCGAGGGCGGGTTGCTGCCCCTCGCCACCGAGGACCAACTCGACGCCACCGCGAACCCGACCGCGTTCGAGGTCCTCGTCGCCCCCGGTGCCTCCGGGTCGTTCACCCTGGTCGAGGACCAGGAGGACCCCGCCGGCGACACCGGCCGCAGTGC
Organism: Curtobacterium sp. RIT-PI-V; assembly: GCF_025642935.1. Taxonomy (NCBI): domain Bacteria; kingdom Bacillati; phylum Actinomycetota; class Actinomycetes; order Micrococcales; family Microbacteriaceae; genus Curtobacterium; species Curtobacterium sp. RIT-PI-V. The sequence continues at coordinate 15,871 of NZ_JANZKM010000026.1, read as the reverse complement.
CGAGACCCGTCTGACGTGGGACGCGGCGCTCGCCGAGTTCCGCGTGCACGCCACCACGGGCGCAGTCGACGTCGTTCCGGCCCGTCGCGACTGGCGGATCACGTTCCTCGCCGCCCCCGCGGACGGCCAGGTCGTGTCCGCTCGTGGCGAGGCCCGGTTCTCGGTCGACCTGACCGTGGACTCGACTGCGGGCGGAGCCGTCACGTTGAGCGGGTCGCCGGTGGTCGGCGTCGACGCCCGCGAAGCGGTCCGGCGCGCCCTCGAACGCGCGCAGGCCGGCAACGCCGAGAAGCTCACCGCGTGGGAGATCGTGTCGAAGGACCTGCCGCGCGCCGACCGGATCGTCGAACTCGGCACCGTCGACCTGCCCGAGGCGCTGCGTGCCGTCGTCGTCGAGCTGCTGGGGAGCGTGCACCCGGGCGAGCGCTGACGCGCGGAGGAGCGGCCCCGAGACTCGCGCTGGGCGACACTCTTCGAGCGGATCGCCACGAGGAGTGTCGCTCAGGCCGAGACTCGGCCCTGGCCCTGCGCCTGCCCGCGGTCGACGGAGCCGTCCGGGAACGGCGCGCTCTCGCCCACCAGCAGCCGGTGCCCGACCGTGACCAGCCGGCCCGGTACCTCCGAGCCGTCCATCCGCTCGAGCAGCAGGTCGAGGGCGGTGTCCGCCAGCGCGACGGTGTCCGGCGCGACCGACGTCAGGCTCGGCACCAGGCTCGAACCGAGTCCCATCGCGTCCCACCCGACCACCGCGATGTCCCGCGGAGCGTCGAGCCCACGCAACCGCATCGCGCGCAGGACCCCGAGGGCAGCGAGGTCGTCGCGGCAGAGCAGTGCGTCGACCCGGAGCCCGGCATCGAGCGCCCGACCGAACGCGGTCTCGGCACCTGCGGCGTCACCGACCTCGCGGGGGACCAGGAGCGCGTCGTCGACCGGCAGACCGGCGGCTGCCAGCCCGGCCCGGTAGCCGTGGAGCCGCACGCCAGAGGTGCTGGACTCCGGGCCGGTCTCGTGCCCGAAGAAGCCGATGCGTCGGCGACCGAGCGCGACGAGGTGCGCGACGGCCTGCGCCGCCGCGGCCGCGTTGTCGATGACCACCTGGTCGGAGTACTGGGGGCGGACGTCCTCGCCGAGGAACACCACGGCGGTGTCCCCGCGGATCCGGTCGATCGCCTCGGGGGTCAGGACCTGGGGGTGGATGACGACGCCGTCGACCACCCCGGCCTCGCGACCGCGCACAGCGGAGCGCTCGCCGTCGGCCTCGCCGAGGGTCTCCTCGAGCAGCAGTTGGTACCCGCGTTGCGCGCAGACGCGGGAGAACACGTGCGCGAGCTCGGCGAAGTACGGCCGCCGGAGGTCGGGGAACGCGAACGCGAGCATGTTCGACCGGCCGGTGGCGAGCGACCGGCCGGAGACGTTCGGGCGGTACCCGAGCTCGTCGATCGCGGCCTGCACCCGGTCGCGCATCGGCGGACTGACGTGCTGGTAGCCGCGCACGACGTTGGACACGGTCTTCATCGAGACGCCGGCGTGCACGGCGACGTCCTGCAGCGTGACCTTGCCCATCCGATCACCGTAGTGGGCAGGCTGATTGCCAGGTGGAATCGCACCTTCAGGCCCTAGGGTCGCACCAAGCGCAATCGCGTGAACTACCACGAACCGGTCGAAGGGCCGGTCCGCACCGGAAGGTCGGTCCACTTGACCACCACTCCGCTCGCTCCGGGCTACACACGTACTCGTCCAGGAACAGGAAGCCCCAAGGGCACCTCGACCTACTCCGCTCTGCTCGCGCAGGTCAAGGAGAACGGACTCCTCCGCCGCCGCACCGGGTTCTACTGGTCGCTGTTCGGCACACTCATCGTCACCTTCGCGCTCGCATGGGTCGCGTTCGCGTTCCTCGGTGACTCGTGGTTCCAGCTGATCGTCGCCGGCGCGCTCGGCGTGATCTTCACGCAGTTCGCGTTCCTGTCGCACGAGGCCGCGCACCGCCAGGTCTTCGCCTCGCAGAAGTGGAACGACCACGCCGGCCGCTGGCTCGGCACCTTCCTGGTCGGCCTCAGCTACTCGTGGTGGATGAACAAGCACACCCGCCACCACGGCAACCCGAACACCGTCGGCAAGGACCCGGACATCGCACCCGACGGCATCCAGTTCCTGCCGGAGGACGCCGCCGCGGTCAAGGGCCCGCTCATGACGACGTTCATGCGGTTCCAGGGCTGGTTGTTCTTCCCCCTGCTGACGCTCGAGGGCCTGAACCTGCACCGGTACGCCGTGCAGAGCATCGTCACCGGCAACGGCACCAAGGCCGACGTGAAGCACCGCTGGCTCGAGGCCGCGCTGCTCGTCGCCCGCTTCGGCATCTACCTGACGGTCGTGTTCTGGTTCCTGCCGTTCGGCATGGCCTGCGCGTTCCTCGGTGTGCAGCTCGCCGTGTTCGGCGTGATGATGGGCGCCTCGTTCGCCCCGAACCACAAGGGCATGCCGACGATCGCGCACGACGCCAAGGTCGACTTCTTCTCGCGCCAGGTCCGCACGTCGCGCAACATCCGCGGCGGCTGGTGGGTCTCGTTCCTGATGGGCGGGCTGAACTACCAGGTCGAGCACCACCTGTTCCCGTCGATGCCGCGTCCGGCGCTGAAGCAGGCCCGCCTGCTCGTCCGCGACCACTGCGACACACTCGAAGTGCCCTACACAGAGACCACCCTGCTGCGCTCCTACGGCATCGTCGTCCGGTACCTGAACCGCGTCGGGCTCGCTGCCCGCGATCCGTTCGCCTGCCCGATGGTCGCGCAACTGCGCATCCACTGACGCCGTGCTGTCGACCATGCCGACCGGCACCGTGAAGTGGTTCGACCACGCCAAGGGGTACGGCTTCATCCACCCCGACGACGGGTCCGAGGACCTGTTCGCCCACTTCTCCAGCATCATCGCGACGACCGGCTACCGGTCGCTCGAGGAGAACGACCACGTGCAGTACGACGTGGGCCCCGGCAAGAAGGGCCCGCAGGCGGACAACATCTCGATCATCCGCTGACACGGACGACGGACGGGAGGCACGGTGCCAGCTGGCACCGTGCCTCCCGTCGTTTCTTTCCCATGTCCACTGCGCTGGTACGCCCGATGACGCCAGGGACGCGCGAGCCGGCCTGGGTCGAGGTTCAGGGCGTCAGGACGATCCGTCCGAACACCCGGCCCGCGTCCATGCGTCGGTGCGCCTCCGCTGCCTCGGCGAGCGGCAGCACGTCGTCGACGACCGGGGTGAGCTCGCCTGCGGCGGCGGCGCGGAACAGCTCCGGACGGGCCGCGGCCAGCGCGCCGCGCGGCACCGAGTCGAGGCTGAACGTCGCGACGGACCGCGACTGCTGGAACGCGCGCAGCAGGTGCCCTCCGAAGTCCGCCGGCGGCATCCCAGCGACGGCACCGACGATCACGAGCCGCCCGTTGGGTGCCAGGCGGTCGATGAAGTCGGGCATCGCGGGGCCGCCGACGATGTCGATGACGGCGTCGTAGGCCTCGGGGCCGTCGCCGAGGCCCCGCCGGTCGAGCACGTGCGTCGCGCCGAGTCCGCGCAGCCGTTCGCCGCGCTCCGCCGAACCGGTCGTCACCGCGACGGCTTCTGCCCCCGCCTGCACGGCGAGCTCGACCGCTGCGATCCCGATGCTGCCGGCGGCGCCGCGGACCAGGACCCGTTCGCCGGCGTCCAGGTGCGCGTGCGCGAGCGCAAACCGCGCAACCGGGGCCGCCGACCCGAGGGCGACGGCCTCCACTGCGCCGAATCCGTCGTCGAGCGGTGTCAGGTCGGCGATCCGCGCGACGACCCGCTCGGCGTAGGCCCCGCCGACCCCGGTGAACGCCCACACCCGCCGGCCGAGCCACGCGTCGTCGAGGGCGTTCCCGACGGCGACGACCGTACCGGCCACCTCGCTGCCGGGGACGTACCCGGGGTCGATCCCCGGGCGGCCGAGGGTGCCGCGCCGGATGACGGCGTCGACACCGCCGACGCCGATCGCCTCGACGTCGATGACGACCTGGCCGGGCGCTGCAACGGGTTCTGGGAGGTCGGTGGGGACGAGGCCGTCCGGCGGTCCGAAGGACTGGATGGTGACTGCGAGCATGCTGCGACGCTAACGGACGCCTGCGTCCACTTGACTAAAGTGGTACGGATGACCGCCCAGATGCCTCACCTGCGGGCTGATGCGCAGGAGAACCGCGACCGTGTGCTGCAGGCGGCGCGTGACCTGTTCGGCTCGCGCGGTCTCGACGTGACGATGCGCGACGTCGCCCGGCACGCGGGGGTCGGCCCGGCGACGCTGTACCGACGCTTCCCGACGCGGCGGGACCTGGTCGACGCCGCGTTCGAGGACGAGCTCGAGCTGTGTCGGAGCATCGTCCTCGAGGGCGCCGCGCACCCCGACCCCTGGCTGGGCCTGCGCTCCGTCGTCGAGCGCACCGTCGAGTTGAACGCCCGCAACCAGGGCTTCGTCGATGCGCTCGTTGCCGCCGGGCAGGTGTCCGACCGGCTCGCCCGGCACCGCGCCGAGCTCCTGCACGCGATCGCTGCCCTGTCGCTCCGAGCGAAGGCCGTGGGACGGCTGCGGCCGGACTTCGTCGTCGACGACCTGCTCCTCGTGCTGTTCGCGGCGCGGGGGCTCCGGGGAGACGACCAGGCCGAGCGACTCGGCGCGGCGCGGCGGTTCGCTGCGCTCGCACTCGACTCCCTCCGAGCATCGGCGACGAACGAGCCGCTGCCCGAGCCCGCACGGGTCGTGAGGGCTGTGCTCCGCGCCGCGGTCTGATCGGGTCCGGGGGCCGCCCTCGGAACGGCCCTGCTCAGCCGTCGGTGAGGGACCCCTGGAAGCACTGTGAGAACGACGAGATCCGGACCTTCTGCGTGTCGTTGTAGACGGTGATGAGGAACTGGTCGTCGTCCGCGCCGGTGATCGTCAAGCGTTCCACCCGCTTGCCGGTCGTGTCCGTGGTCGCGGTGTAGCCGTCGTCGCGCACAGCCGCGATCATCGCGTCGTACGCGGCGTCCACGTCCACGTCCCGTGCCAGCGTCAGCCATGCGCCGCCGGCAGCCGAGACTTCGGTGTCCGAGCACGCGAGCAGCGTCCAGTCGATCGTTCGACGGCTCGCGACCGCGCCGTCGGGGAATGAAGCGATGACACGGTCCAGGATCGACGTCGTCTGCTCCTCAGCAGCAGCGCGAGTGATCGAGGGCGATGTGCTCGAATCGGGTGTCTCGGTCATCGACGGTCCTCCAGCGCACGCGATGAGTGACAGGGGCAGGGACATCACGAGGCTCGCGATGACCGTTCTGGACCGTCCTGTCACTCGCGCGGCTGCGGACACCTCACCGGTCGGCCAGGGATCCGGGAAAGCACGGCGAGAACGAGGCGATGCGGACGATCCCCCCGTCATCGTCGATCGTCACGAGGTAGCGTTCGCCGGCGCCGTTGCTGAGGGACAGCCGATCGAGACCCTTCGACGTCTGGTCCGTCTTCGTCGTGAACGACGGCTCGTCGGAGAACGCTCCGCGGATCGACTCGTACGCCTCGTCGACCGGCACCGACTTCGCGAGCCGGAGCGTGATGCCGCCGGCCGACTGGACCGCATCGGCTGCGCAGGCGAGCAGCACCCAGTCGCGGGTGGTCTCCGAGGCCACGGCGGAGGACGCGAAGGTGTCGGCGATCCGCCGCTGGACCTCGCCGGTGTGGCGCTCGGCGTCGGATCGCGCTGCTGCCTGGTTCGAGCTCGACGTCGGTGTCGGTGATTCCGCCATGGGTTGTCCTCCGGCGCAAGCGGTGAGGGCCAGGACGATGGACGCCCCGACGGTGAGGGTGGTGAGCGAGCGGCGGATCACGGGTAGATCTCTCCTACCAGGTCGTCCAGGACATCCTGGTTCCCTTCGATGCGGGCAACCTTGTTGTGCTGTTCCATGAGGTTGCTGAAATCGTACGGGTTGACGTCATCCGGCGCCGGGCCGTAGTACTCGCCATGGGCGAAGGCGGGGTTCCACCGGGGATTGTTGCCGTCCCAGACCTGACCGGTCGCCTGACCGAGTTGGAGGATGTCGACGTACGAGTAGTCGGTGTAGGTCGTGAGCTGGTTCGGCTTCCAGGTCTCGGGCATCCCGGCTCCGGACAGCGAGACGACCTGGTTGTACTGCGTGCCGAGGGTCTCGGACGTGGTGATGTTCGCCACACCCCAGCTGTGCCCGATCGCGGTGGTCCGGGCGTTCGCGAGGTCCGGGTCCACATCGAGGCCCGCGGCGAGCTGCCGGAGCCGTTCGGCGGGGCCGAGCGCGAACTCCGGCTGGTTCGCCTCGTTGACGCCAGCCGGACCCGCGGTCTCCTCGCCCGGGAACACGCCGTCCTTCGCGACGAAGGCGACGGTGTCGTCGGGCGAGTAGGCGTGGAGGTACTCGGCCACCTGCTGGACGCCACCGCCGTAGAAGGACTCCATGTTGCTGAAGGTCCCCGGCACGTAGGTGATCACGTGCTTCGTGTCCGGCGAGGGTGTCCCGATCATCTCGATGATGCGCTTCTCGGCGGGGTCGTAGAGGTACAGCTGCGTCTTCGGCGGCTCTGCCACGACGCGCAGGAGGTACTTCTCCTCGAGCGCCAGGCTGTCGATCTCGTCCTGGGTCTTCTTGTCCGTCCGACCGGTGAGCGACTTCGACAGACCCTGCGCGATGCGGAGGGCTTGGAGCCGCGACTGCACCGTTGAGAGCCGGTCGCCGGCGAGGTTCCGGTTGGCGGCGACACGAGCAGCCGGCGGGACGCCGTTCAGCGCTCCGAGCACGCTCGGGATCGAACCGACGAGCGCCAGTTGCTCAGGGGAGAGGACCGAGTCGTCGCCCGTGCCGAGGGACTGCCACCAGGCGCGGACGGCACCGGGATCAGCCTGCTCGATCGTCTCGGCCACCTCGGGGTGCTTCTCGAGGAAGGCCGCGGCCTCGTCGGCGGTCATGCCCTGCAGCAGGGCGAGCAGGGTCAGGGGAGTGGCGCCGGCGATCGACGACTGCGAGAGGGTGCGCGGGAGTCCGTTGGCGACGCGGCCGCTCAGGGCGTCGGAGCACTTCCGGTCCGCGGTGCGACGCTGCTCGACGAGGGCGTCCCACTCGAGGTCGAGCGCACGGCTGGTGGTGACCGCGGCGGAGACCGAGTCCTCGTGCTGGTTCGCCGCCGAGCGGAGCGCGTCTCGCGACTCGGGTGTCGCGCTGTCGTCGGATGCGGCTGCGCGCGATTCGGAACGGGCCGTGTCGAGGGCCGACTGCGCCGTCGCCAGTGCCTCGGCGGCCGATGCGCGGGCCGTCTCGAGCCGCTGCTGTTCCTGTTGCACGGCGTGCAGGTCGCTGGCGTACTGCTCGAGCGCTGCTGCCTGCTCGTCGAGCGCGGTGCGGAGCGTCATCGTGTCCGCGGTGAAGTCGCCGATGTTCGCCATGAACGGCTCCTTGGCGCGACCCTTCCAATCGGCGCTCTGACCGTCACCCGCGACACCACGCAGCGTCCGTTCGACGTCGCGGAGCTCGTCGGCCCTGGTGCGTCGGGCCGTCGCCAGTGCCGTGACGGCGGCGGTGTCGCCGGCGCCCGGATCGGTCGTGGTCCACGTCATCAGCGACCACCGGCCTGTCCGGCGAGGTCGTCTTCGGTCGCCGAGATCTGCGTCGCGACCTGGAAGGGGTACTGACCGATCGCGGTGAGGGACTGTGCGAGTACCTCGGCGCGGTCCGTCACGGTCGAGCCCGCATCACCGAGAGCTCCGGCCACGTCCGCCGACCCGAGGGCGTCTTCACGCGGATCACGGAACGATCGATCCAGGCGGACGGCCTGGGGCACCGGCGTGAGGGCGTGCGTCAAGGCGTCGAGCGCCGACGTGTCGACCTGCAGATCCCCCATGTCCCCCCCCGCGTGGATCGCCGCCAACATATCAACCGACGGCGTCCACGTGCAAGGTTCCGACCGCCGCCGCGACCAACGCCCGCCGCCGCGACCAACGCCCGCCGCCGCGCTACTTGATCCCGGTCGACGCGATGCCCTGCACGAACTGGCGCTGGAACGCCAGGAACACCACGAGCAGCGGCAGCACGGTCACGGTCGCGATGGCCATGACGGCACCCCACGGTGAACTGAACGCCGGGTTGTTCGTCAACGTCGACAGGGCCACCGGCACGGTCAGGTTCTCGTTGCCCTGCAGCACGACGAGCGGCCAGAGGAAGTCGTTCCACCGCGTCATGAAGCCGAGGATCACGAGCACACCGATGAGGGGACCGCACGAGGGCAGCACCACGCGGAAGAACGTCTGGAACTCTCCGGCGCCGTCGAGCCGAGCGGCCTCCATCAGGGCGTCCGGCACCCCGAGCATGAACTGCCGGGCGATGAAGATCCCGACGACGTCGAACACGGTCGGCAGGATCACCGCCCAGGGGGAGTCGACCAGACCGATCTTCGCGACGACCAGGAAGCTCGGCACCAGGGTGACCTGGATGGGGATCATGATCGTGACGAGGAACGCCGAGTACAGCAGGCCCCGTCCGATGAACCGGAACTTGGCGAGGGCGTACCCGGCCATCAGCGAGACGACGACGCTCAACGCGGTGCCGACGCTGGTGATGAGCGCCGAGTTGCCGAGCCACCGCCAGACCGGCTGCGTGCTGAACACCTGCGTGTAGTTCTCGAACGTCGGCCGCGTCGGGAACAGCGAGAACGTGCCGCTCTGCGACTGCCCGCCGGGGGTGAGTGCCGAGACGACCATCCAGTACAGCGGGAACACCATCAGGATCGCCAGGGCGGTGAGCCCGGCGACGAGCACCCAACGACCAGGCCGGCGCCGGGAGCGGGCTCCAGCCGGACGGCGGCGGGGACCGCGGACATCGAGTACGGCCATCAGAGCATCTCCTCCGCCTTGCGGTTGGCGCGCTGCCGGAGCAGCGTGAACACGAGCAGGATCGCGACGAGCACCAGTCCGAGCGCCGCGGCGTAGCCCATCCGGGCATCGATGAACGCGGACCGGAACACGTACTGGATCAGCACGGTCGTCGAGAAGCCGGGGCCACCGCCGGTCATCACGTAGATGACGTCGAAGGCCTGCAACGAGAACACGACGTTCAGGATGAGCAGGATCGACGTCGTCGGGCGGAGCAGCGGCCACGTGATGGTCCGGAACCGGACCCATCGCGAGGCGCCGTCGATCGCCGCGGCCTCCTTGAGCTCGGCGGGCACGGACTGCAGCGCGCCGAGGTAGATCACCATGCAGAAGCCGATCCGGGTCCAGACCACGACGACCACCAGGGTCGCCATCGCCCACCCCGGAGCGGTCAGCCAGGGCACGCGCCCCATCCCGAGCGCTTCGAGCAGGTTGTTCACGACGCCGTAGTCGCCGTTGAAGATCCACGACATGATGACGCCCACCACGACGCCGGCCGCGACCATCGGCACGAAGAACAGGGCACGGAACACCGAGCGCCCGGGCAGCGGCCGGTTCAGGGCGACCGCCAGGGCGAGCCCGATCGCCATCGAGGTCGGCACGGTGCCGAGCGTGAACACGAGCGTGTTCCGCAGCGCCGTGCCGATGAGTGGGTCGGAGCCCATGTCGACGAAGTTCTTCCCGCCGACCCAGGTGCCGTCGCCGAGCGAGGTGCTGGAGTCCTGGAAGCTCAGCGCGATCGCCGTGATGATCGGGATGAGCGAGAAGCCGAGGAACAGCAGCGCCGCGGGGCCGATGAACACGTACGGGACGAAGCGGCCCCGGCTCCGGCGGGCGCCGCCGCCAGCGGGGAGCCCGCCGGTCGGTGGGGCGGTGGACGCCGTCGTTCGGACCGGCGCGGTCTCAGTTCGCAGTGACACTGCGCATCGCCTCCATCATCTGGTTCGAGGCCTCTTTCGGGCTCAGTTGCCCGAGCAGGCAGAGGTCGAGGTAGTCGGCGAACACCGCGTTGAGCGAGCTGAAGTACTCGCCGCTCTCGGCCTTCACCATCGAGAGCGGGATCGTCGTCCCCTGGTCGATGAACCGCTGCATCGTGTCGGTGTTCGCGGCGTACCCGATGTCCTTCGCGTCGAGGGACTTCCGGGCGGGCAGCCAGTTGCCGTCGTGGCAGAACTGCTGCATCTTCGACCGGGACGTGATCATCGCCACGAGCTCGGCCGCGAGCTCCGGGTGCTTGCTCGACTTCGTGACGGCCAGGGCGTTGCCGCCCAGGTCGCTCGCCTCGCCGACGTTCCGGATCATCGGGGCCGTGCCCCAGTTGTCCGGCATGTCGGTGTCGAGCTGCGCGATCGACTCCGGGTTGTTGAGCATCATGCCGATCTGCCCCGTCAGGAACAGGTTCCGCGAGACGTCGCCGCCGCCGCTCTTGCTGAGGTTGCCCGTGGTCGCGAGTCCGTCGGCGTACCACTTCCGGCCGAAGGCCAGGGCGTCGATCGCCTCCGGGGTGTCCATCGACGGGGTGGCACCGTCCTCGCCGAGGAACGCGCCGCCGTTCTGGTGGACCAGCGGAAGCCACCGGTACGCCGTCTCGGGCGACGACCACCCGTACCCGAACGCGTACTTGCCGGTGACCTGCTTGACCTCCTGCGCGACGTCGAGGAAATCGTCCCACGTCCACGCGTCGGCCAGGGCCTGCGGTGGCGTGACGCCGATCTGCTCCATGACGTCGCGGTTGTAGTAGGTGATGAAGTTGTCGGTGTGCTGGAAGACGCCGTACACGCCGTCGTCCCGCGCGCCGATCGCCCAGAACGGGTCGCTGTAGTCCTGCCGGTAGTCCGCCGGGACGGACCCCGAGATGTCGACCAGGCTGCCGTTCGCGGCGTACCGACCGATCTGCTGCGGGGTGATCCGGATGACGTCCGGCGCCAGGTCGGCGGCGAGCCGGGTGATGAACCACTGGTGGAACTGCCCGGTGGTCACCTCGACGGCGACGCTCGTGCCAGGGTGCGCCGCGACGAACTCGTCGGCGATCGCCTGGTAGCTCGTGATGTCCGTCGGGATGTTCCAGGTGGACAGGCGGATGTGCTTCGTCCCGCCGCGGCCGGTCGTTCCGCCGCCGGCGCACGCTGCCAGTGCGCCGGTCAGCGAGATGCCGGCGAGGGCGAGGAACCCCCGTCTGGCGAGCTGGGGGGATGGACGGGTCGGCATGGTCCTCTCCTTTGAGGTCGTGGTGCCGTTCAGGTCGGCCGGGAGGCGCGGGGTGCGCACACGGGGCGCCGCGCGTCCGACGTGGGGTCGCGTCCTGGACCCGACCCCACGTCGGGCGCGACGGTTCAGACGAGCGCGGGGCGGGCCTCCCGGTCGGTCACCGGTGCCGCGGTGACCGCGTCCGCCGGACGCAACGACTCGGGGAGCAGCGCCGCGTGGGCGTGCAGGAGCTCGTCGGTCATCTCGGCGATGCGGTCGAGCGTCAGGTGCGCCGCCGTCAGCGGGTCCAGAGCCACCGCGTGGTGGACGTGCTCGACGTTGCCCGTCAGCGCAGCGCGCACCGCCAGGGTCTGCACGTTCGTGTTCGTGCGGTTGATCGCGGCGAGCTGCGGCGGGAGCTCACCGAACGACGTCGGCTGCACCCCCTTGCCGTCGACCAGGCACGCGACCTCGACGCAGGCGTCGGACGGCAGGTTCTGGATGACCCCCGTGGCGTTCGGGACGTTGCCGTAGACCACCGCGGGGACGCCCGTCACGATCGCGTTCACGATGCTCGCGCCGTACTCGACGCTCGGCGTCAGGTCGGCCTTGAGCTTCTCGAGCTGCGTGTCCACGTCGCCCTGCTCGTCGTGCGCCAGGCAGATCTCGTAGTAGTCCCAGCGCTCCGGGATGTACTCGAGCACCGTCTCCGGGTCCTTGCGGAAGTACGGCACGTACTCGCTGGCGTGGTGGCTCGACTCGGTCTCGAAGTACCCGAACGAGCGCATCAGCTGGGTGCGGACCTGCTCGTTGCCGCCCTCGTAGTTGCTCGCCGCGGCAGCCGCCTCGCTGTGGTCGCCGTCGTCGTCGTGCAGGTCGGACGCCGCGACGCCCCGCTGGTGCTTCGCCGTCATCACCTCGCGCAGACGCGGGTACAGGTCCTCGCCGTTGCGACGCGTGAACTCGAGGATCCACGCCTGGTGGTTGATGCCCGCGCTGACGAACTCGACCTCGTCGTACGGCACGCCGAGCGTGCGCGCCAGCATGCGGGTCGTGCCCTGCACGCTGTGGCAGAGCCCCACCGTCCGGAGCCCCTTCGCGTTGAGGAACGCCGTGGCCATCGCCATCGGGTTCGCGTAGTTGATGAACTGGGCGTCCGGGCAGAGCTCGAGCGCGTCGCGGGCGATGTCCTCGTACGCGCGCACCGACCGCAGGAAGCGGAAGACGCCACCCGGGCCGACGGTGTCGCCGACCGCCTGGTCGATGCCGTACTTGCGCGGGATCTCGACGTCCCACTTGTACGACTCGACGCCGCCGACCTGGAACGTGATGATGACGACGTCCGCACCCGCCAGGGCCGCACGCCGGTCCGTGGTGTCGAGGACCTCGACGCCGAGGCCGTGGTGGGCGACGAGCTCGCGGGCGGCCGTCGCGGTGCGGGCGACCCGGCCCGCGTCGAGGTCCATGAGGTGCAACGTCGCATTCTGCAGGGCGGGGAAGGAGACGAGGTCGCCGATGAGGCGGAAGGGGAAGACGAAGCCGCCGGCGCCGATGATGGTGATCTTGGTCATGTGTCGACGGTAGGAAGCGCGGGGGTGTGCGGTCCTCCGGCTTCGGACGGTGGGGTTCCAGGATCCTCGGACCGGTCGTCAGATCACGGCTGACGCCTCCGGAGCGGTCCAAGTCCTGTCGGCGTGCTGGTCGAGCGCTCGGCTGAGCACGTCGCTCTGCTCCGGACCGCCGTGTCCTTCGTCTTCCACGATCGTCAGCGTGCTCTCCGGGAGGCCAGCGTGGAGACGCCATGCCGTCACGACAGGACCGCTGACGTCGCGCCGTCCGTGCATGAGCGTGGTGGGGATGTGACGGATCCGGTCGAGGCGTGCCAGGACCGCTTGGTCGCCGGGCAGGAAGGCATCGTTGCTCCAGTAGTGCGTCACCAACCGTGCGAACGCCTCGCGTCGCGCCGGCCCGACGTGTCCGTGCCCACGGAGCTCGGGATGGTCGAGCGAGACGTGCACGTTCTCCCAATGATCCCAAGCCGCCGCCGCGGCTTCGCGGACGCGGGCGTCCGGCGACGCGAGTTGCCGGGCGTACGCGTCCACGACGCGCTCGTCGGGGCGCCGGTGGCTCGCACGTTCGAACTCGTCCCACTCCGCGGGGAACAGGCGGCCGATGCCCTCCGTGATCCAGTCGACCTCGCTGCGACTGGTCGTGGTGACGGCCACGAGCGCGAGCGCGCGAACACGTTCGGGGTGCCGTTGCGCGTACGCGAGGGCGAGTGTGGTTCCCCACGAGATGCCCGCGACGACCCAGGCGTCGATCCCGAGCGTGGTGCGGACCGCCTCGATGTCGTCGATGAGCTGCTGCGTGGTCTGCCGGACCAGTGCCTCGGCGAGGTCGTCCTCCGGGGTGCGGCTGCGCCCGGCTCCGCGCTGATCGATCCCCACGAGTCGGTAGCGGGCGGGGTCGAAGTGCGTGCGGTACCAGCCACTGCCGAGTGATCCTCCGGGCCCGCCGTGGAGCCAGAGCGCGGGAACGCCGTCCGCGGTGCCCGATTCCTCGCAGGAGATGGATGCCCCACCGTCCACGGCGATCATGCTCGTCCGGTACGGCTCGTGCGGGGTGTACACCATCCCACCACGCTACCGACGAGTACTTTCGCCTGATGGACTTCTTCGTCGCAGGGAGTTGGCGGAACCGGGACGCGGTCGCCGAGGTCGTGGATGCGCTCGACGGTGCAGGCGCGCAGTGCTACAGCTTCGTTCGAGCGCAGTACGACGACGAGGCGTTGGCCTTCGCAGTGCCCGGTGGCGCCGACGCAGCACGGCTCGGTGAACCTGGCATCCGGAGTCTCTTCGAACAGGACCTCGCAGCGCTCCGTTCCGCCGACCGGTTCGTGCTCGTCCTCCCTGCCGGAGCAGCGGCGCACATCGAGACCGGGATCGCCTACGGTCTCGGCAAGTCCTGCTACGCCGTGGGGCCGGCTGAACGTTCGGAGACGCTCTACCGACTGTTCGAGGCCATGTGCACTGATCCGGCCGACCTCGTCCGTCACCTCGCGGTCGCCGACGCTCGGAGGGTTCGGTGATGCGTTGGCAGCAGTCACTCCTCGAGCGGCTCCGCACGGCACCGGCGGTCGGCGCGGTCCGTCCGTACGGCTCCGTCCTCACGCCCGACGAGCTGGACCGGTGGAGCGACCTCGACGTCGAGCTCGATCTCGTTGCGGACGTCGCCGCGCGGACACTCCTCGGAGGTGAGCCGTGGGCGTGGCAGAGCACCCTCGACGACGGTGTGCAGCACGTTCGGACAGTGCTCGAGGACGGCCGCCGCGTGGACCTCGCGACGCGAGGCGCGACGCTCTAGCTTCCTCCGGACGACGTGCTCTGGGAATGTGCCCGTCAGCATCGAAGTGCTCCACGTCGTCGAGTGAGTACCAGGACAGGCTGCTGCGCCGAAGCCGTAGGGTGGCGCTCGTGACGGCCACGGGGAGACGGAAGCGATCGGTCGTGGTGACGGTCGTGGTGACGCTTGCGCTCATCGCGTTGCTCGCTGGTGTCCGCCTCGTGTCGCTGTCCGTGTTCGCGACCGAGGGGGATGTACCACCCGCTGCCTCGGTCTCACTGCCAGCGGGCAGCGAGCTGATCGCGGAGGAGAAGGAGTGCGCTTCTGGTGGGTGCTGGGCCGTGCTCTCGGTCCGACCGCCCAACGGAACGAGCCCGGAGGATCTCGCAACGAGCCTGGGGATGACACCCCAGGCGCGGCAACGCGGGACGCTGTGGGACCCGCGGACCGTCAACCTGAGCGCAGAAGTGGACGGAGAACTGCTGATCATCAGGGCCGACTACTGGTCTCGTGAAGCGACCCCCTGACGGAGGTCCTGTGTGGGGAGGTTGCTCGCTGACGTAGGCTCAGCAACGTGCTCGACGTGGAGACGATGGAAGCGGCGTACTGGAGCCACCGCGGCCCGGCCCCGCTCATGGCGTCCTCCCACCGGCACGACGACCTCGAGATGAACCTGGTGCTCGACGGGCACCTGGACTACCGGTTCGGCGGGGCGCCGGTCAGCGTGCACGCGGGCGAGATCGCACTGTTCTGGGGCTGGACCCCGCACCAGCTCGTGGGTGACGGCACCGGTACCGGCGAGTTCCGCTGGGTGCACATCCCCCTGGCCGAGGTGCTGGCGTGGGGACTACCCGACCACGACCTCGGAGCGATGCTCCTGAACCGCCCGGTCGTCGTGCCGACCGCAGCTGCCGGCCGTGACGTCGAGTCGATGCTCGGGTCGTGGCAGCGGGACTTCGCGGACGACGGTGCGGAGATCATCGCCAACCTCGAGGCGCAGGCGCTCGTGCGTCGCCTGCTCCGGCACCATCGCGACGCCGTGGACCTGCGGCCTGGCGGCGGGCACGGCACCGCGGATGCCATGCACCGGGTGATCGACATGGTGCGGTTCGTGGTCGACCGGTTCCGCGAACCGATCGAGGTCGCTGACGTCGCAGCGGCCGCACACCTGCACCCGCACTACGCGATGTCGGTGTTCCGACAGGACGTCGGCACCACGATCGTCGAGTACCTGACTCGGTGCCGGGTGGCCGAGGCGCAGCGGTTGCTCGCGACGACGTCGATGACGACCTCGGAGATCGCGCACGCCGCGGGCTTCGGGTCGCAGTCGAGCTTCTACGTGCACTTCACCCGTGCCTGTGGGACTGCGCCGGGGGCGTACCGGGCACGAGCTCGCTGATCCGGTGTCTCCACGCAC
>NZ_JANZKM010000025.1:0-60298 GCF_025642935.1 Curtobacterium sp. RIT-PI-V | reverse complement strand
CCTTAGTAACACCAGGGAACCCCTGACCAGCACTGGTCAGGGGTTTTCTGCGTTTCCGGGCAGGCCGTAGGATCAGCCGACGACGGAGGAACGATGACCGAAGCCTGGCCGGCACTGCCCGAGGGTTCCCGCTTGGCACTGCGGGAGATCCTCATCCACGGCACGCTTTCGCGAGCGGAGATCGCTCGGTCACTCGGGCTGTCGCGGGCGAGCCTGACCCGGGCGATGCGGATCCTCGTGGCACACCGGCTCGTCGTCGAGGTCGGCACCGACGTTCGTGGGGCCACCGGTCGTCCGTCGGAGCTGCTGCAGTCGAGTTCGGGGCAGTGGGAGTTCCTCGGCGTCAAGCTGACCCGGGAGCGCCTGTACGCCGCGGTGACCGACCTGGGTGGACGGGTCCTCGCGCTGCACGAGGAGGCCGTCCCGTCGACCGTCCCGGACGACCTCGCCGACCAGATCAGCGCCGTGCACGAGCGCCTCCGTGCCGCGCACCCCGCGATCTGTGCCGTGGGGGTCTCCCTGCCCGGTGACGTCCTCACCCGCAGCGGCGAGGCCGTCGTGGCGTCGTCGCCGTTCCTCGGCTGGACCGACGTCCCGTTCGCGCGGATGGTCCGGGAGCGAACCGGGCTCGCAGCCTTCACGGCGAACGACGTCCACGCCCTGACCGTCAAGGAGCACTGGTTCGGTGCCGGCGCCGGCCGCGGGTCCATGGCCCTGGTCACCGTGGGTGAGGGGCTCGGGCTCGGGCTCATCGTGAACGGGCAGGTCTCCACCGGCGAGCACGGGCGACTCGGTCGGATCGGGCACCTTCCGGTCCTCGGTGGTGGGCCCGACTGCGGCATCGGGCACGCGGGGTGTGCCTCGAGCTACCTGCCGAGTCCGGTGATCGTGCGGAACGCCGGGCGCGAGGGATCGTCGTACGAGCAGGTCGTCGAGCTCGCGCGGAACGGTGACGAGCAGGCCGTGGCGGCGTTCGAGGACGCCGGACGAGCACTCGGTGTCGTCTTGGCCACCGCGGTGCACATCGCCGACCCTGCCGCGATCGTCCTGACCGGCGACGGGCTGCCGGTGTACGACCTGGCGCGGACGACGGTGGACGAGTCGCTCCGCGCGGCCCTGGCGCCGTACCGGCAGCCGGTGACCGTCGAGGTGCAGCCGTTCGAGTTCTCGGAGTGGGCGCGAGCGGGGGCGGTCCTCGCGATCCGGCAGCTGCTCGAGACCTGATGCGGCACCACTGGCAGCGCGTTAGTTACACACGTTGACAAACACTGCCGGAGACGGGAGGCTGGTGCGGTCCACCCATCGAAGGAGATGCCGTGACCGCTGCCCCCACCGTCCCGTGGCCGACCGACGGCCTGTCGTTCGGCGGCGACTACAGCCCTGAACAGTGGCCGCGCGAGGTCTGGCTCGAGGACGTCCGCCTGATGCGCGAGGCCGGGGTGAACCTGGTCACGATCGGGGTCTTCTCGTGGGCGCTGCTCGAGCGGTCGCCGGGGGAGTACACCTTCGACTGGCTGGACGACGTCGTCGCCCTGCTGCACGACAACGGCATCGCGGTGGACCTCGCGACGCCGACCGCCGCCCCGCCGAACTGGCTGCTGACCGCCCACCCCGAGGTGCTGCCGGTGGACGCCACGGAGCGCCGGGAGCGTCCGGGCGGACGCCTCGGGTGGTGTGCGGCGTCGATGGTCTTCCGCGAGCACGCCCTGCGGATCGTCGGTGCCCTGGCCGAACGCTACGGTCACCACCCCGCGGTGCGGCTGTGGCACGTGAGCAACGAGCTCGGTGGCGGGAACGGCCGCTGCTACTGCGAGGAGTCGGCAGCGGACTTCCGGCGCTGGCTCACCGACCGGTACGGGGACGTCGACACCGCGAACGCCGCATGGGGAACGGCGTTCTGGGGGCACACCTACACGTCCTTCGACGAGGTCTCACCCCCGCGCGGAGTCGGCGGCGCACCGAACCCCGGCCTCTTCCTGGACTTCGAGCGGTACTCGTCCGACGCCCTGCTCCGGCACTTCGACGCCGAGAAGGCCGTCATCGAGCGGCACTCGGACGTCCCCGTCACGACGAACTTCATGGTCGGTGCGGGATCGCAGGTCGTCGACTACGCCGCGTGGGCGAAGCACGTCGCGATCCCGGCGAACGACCACTACACGCTCGTCGACGACCCGCACCGCGAGCAGGACCTCGCCCTCGCTGCGGACCGTATGCGCGGCATCACCGCCGACCGCACCCCGTGGCTGCTCATGGAGCACTCGACGGGCGGCCCGAGCTGGCAGCAGCGCAACCGGGCGAAGGAACCGGGCGAGATCCTGCGGAACTCGCTCGTGCACGTCGCCCGCGGGTCCGACGGCGCACTGTTCTTCCAGTGGCGGGCCTCCACCGCAGGGGCCGAGCAGTTCCACTCCGCGATGGTCCCGCACGCCGGCACCCGCACCCGGATCTGGCGCGAGGTCGTCGCGCTCGGCCGGGCACTCCGCGACCTCGCTCCCGTGCAGGGCAGCCGCGTCGAACCGGCCCGGGTCGCGATCGTCGTCGACGAGCCGTCCGGCTGGGCGCTGCAGTCCGGGCTGAAGCCGCACCGGGCACTGCGGTACTCGCGGGAGCTCCGTACCTGGTACGCCGCGTTCCACGACCGGCAGGTGCTCACCGACGTCGTGCCCTCGGACGCCGACCTCGACGGCTACGACGTGGTGGTCGTCCCCACGATGCTGGTCGTCGAGGACGCCACCGCCGCACGGATCGCCGCAGTGGTCGACCGCGGCGCGACCCTGATCGTGACCTACCTGTCCGGCGTCGCCGACGAGACCGCCCGCATCCGCACCGGCGGCTACCCGGGCGCGTTCCGGCAGGTGCTCGGCGCCTGGAGCGAGGAGTTCACCCCGCTGCAGCGCGACGAGACCCGCACGCTCGACGACGGCGGCACCGTCACCGACTGGGCCGAGGCCGTCGTGGTCGACGACGCCGACGTCGTGCTCCGGTACACGGACGGGCCGCTCGCGGACCGCGCAGCGGTCACCCGCCGCGCCGTCGGCGGCGGCGCCTGGTACGTGTCCGCGATGCTGCCTGCCCAGAGCACCCAGCGGCTCGTGGACCGGGTCATCGAGGAGCGCGCGCTCCCGCGGACGGTCACCGCGCCTCCCGGCCTGGAGGCGGTGCGCCGCGTCCACGACGACGGATCCGTGTTCCTGTTCCTCGTCAACCACCGCGCGGACGACGTGACGGTCGTCGCGTCCGGTACGGACCTGCTCGACGGCTCCGGCCACGGGCCGGAGACGGTCGTGCCCGCCGGTCGTGTCCGCGTCCTGCGCGAGGAGCGTGCGTCGTGACCGTCGTGGACCGCGAACCGGCGCCGGCGCGCGCACTCGACGGACGGCAGGTGCAGGTCCTGCGCGGCGGCGGGGTGTCGCTCGTGCTGGCGACCGCCGACGACGGGCTGCCCGAGGTGCTGCACTGGGGCCGCGACGTCGGACCCGTCACGGTCGGCGACGGCGCCGAACTGCTGCTCGCGCTCGGACGGCCGCTCGGGCCGAGCGCCCTCGACGCGGCCTGGCCACTGACCGTGCTGCCGACCGAACGCGACGGGTGGGAGGGACGACCCGCGATCGCCGGGCACGTCGACGGGCTGCCGCTCGTGCCGCGGTGGCGCGACGTCGCGGTGACCGCGGAGCCGGGTGTGCTGGTCGTGACCGCGGTGTCCGACGAACTGCTGCTGCGGAGCACCTTCCGGCTCGACGCCGCGGGGGTGCTGCGCGTCGGGCACACGGTGACGAACGGCGCCGCCGTGCCCGTGCACCTGCAGGCACTCGAGGCGACGCTGCCCGTGGGCGAACGGGTCGGCGAGGTGCTCGACCTGGCCGGACGCTGGACCCGGGAGCGCACCCCGCAGCGCCGGACCCTGACCGCCGGCAGCCACGCGCGGGAGAGCCGCCGCGGTCGCACCGGCCACGACGCTCCGACGCTGCTCGTGCTCGGCACACCCGGCTTCTCGGACGCCCAGGGTGAGCTGTGGGGCGTGCACCTGGCCTGGAGCGCGGACTCGGTGCACCGGTACGACCTGCTCGCCGAAGCGCGACCGCTGCTCGGCGCCGGGGAACTCCTGCGCGCCGGCGAGGTCGTCCTCGGGCAGGGAGAGTCCTTCGCGGCGCCCGACGCCGTCTTCGTCTGGAGCGACGCCGGGTTGGACGGACTGTCCGACCGGCTGCACGACTCGCTCCGCAGCCGTCCCGGCCACCCGAAGCGCCCCCGGCCGGTGGTGCTCAACACGTGGGAGGCCGTCTACTACGAGCAGGGCCTCGCGCCCCTGGTCGCACTGGCCGAGACCGCCGCGGACATCGGCGTCGAGCGGTTCGTGCTCGACGACGGCTGGTTCCTCGGACGGCGCTCGGACTCGACGTCGCTGGGGGACTGGCGCGTCGACCCGACGGTGTGGCCGGACGGCCTCGGGCCGCTCGTCGACCGGGTCCGCGGACTCGGCATGGAGTTCGGGCTGTGGTTCGAGCCCGAGATGGTGAGTCCGGTGTCCGAGCTTGCGGCCGCGCACCCCGAGTGGTTGTTGCAGCGCCCCGAGGACGACGTCCGCACCTGGCGGAACCAGTACGTGCTCGACATGGCGAACCCACTCGCGCGGGCGTACGTGCTCGAGGCGATGTCCGCCGTCATCGGGGCGCACCACGTCGACTTCGTGAAGTGGGACCAGAACCGCGACATCGTGCACGCGGTCCACGCCGGACGTGCCGGCATCGACGCGCACACCCGCGGGGTCTGGACGCTGATGGACGCCCTGCGCGCCCGGCACCCGTGGCTCGAGATCGAGGCGTGCGCGAGCGGCGGCGCCCGGGTGGACCTCGGCGTGCTGGAGCGCACCGACCGGGTGTGGCCGTCGGACTCGAACGACGCGTTCGAACGCCTGCCGATCCAGCGCTGGACCGAGGCACTGCTGCCGCTCGAGCTGATCGGCTCGCACGTCGGCCCCGAGGTCTCGCACACCACCGGCCGGCACCTGGACCTGGACTTCCGGATGGCGGTGTCGTTGTTCGGCTCCGCTGGCATCGAGACCGACGTCACCCGACTGGCGCCCGCGGAGCTCGACCGGCTGCGGGCGTGGACGGCGTTGTACAAGCGGGAGCGCGGGCTGCTGCACACCGGGCGACTGCGGCACCTGGAGCTCGGCGACCCCGGGCTCGTGGCGACCTCGGTCGTGGCCGTCGACCGGTCGCGGGCGCTGGTGCGGATCGCACGGACCGAGACCGGGCCGCAGTCGCTGCCGGTGCCGCTCCGGATGCGGGGGCTCGACCGCGCGCGGCGCTACCGGCTCGCCCCCGTCACGGGGCTGCGGGTGCCGCACGGACTCGACATGGTGCCGCCGGCGTGGCTCGTGCGCGGGTACCTGGAGCTGTCGGGCGCAGTGCTCGAGGACGTCGGGGCGCGGCTGCCGCTGCTGGCCCCGGCGACCGCGATCGTGTTCGAGCTGCACGCCCTCGACTGACCCGCCCTGCCGGCCGCCGTCGGCCGTCGTCGCTGGCCGCCGCGGTGGTGCAGGCGTGGCCCAGCCGAGCGGGCGAAATACCCGGGTGCCTGACGTGGGAACCCGGGCATTTCGCCCGCTCGCGGTCCGTGCATGCCGCGCGGGCGATACATCCGGGTGCTCGGCGTGGGAACCCGGGCATTTCGCCCGCTCGCGGATGGCCCGCTCGCCGACAGCACGGTCGGCGAGCGGGCGCCCGCGTCAGGGGAGGAGCGAGCCCGCGTGGCGGAGGACGAGCGGGCCGACGAGTGCCTCGGGGTCGATGCCCGGCGCACCCGTCACCGTGAACGTCACCCACTCGCCAGCCAGCAGGGACACCAGCCCGTCGTCGACCCGAGCGGCGGGGTCCACGCGGTCCGGGAACAGCGAGACGTCCCGCGCGTAGGACGTCGCCGTCACCGTGACGACCGCCCCGTCGTCCGTCCCCGTGACCGACGTGGACAGCGGTGTGCGGGCGAGCACCTGGTCGACGACCTCGGCGAAGTCGAACACCGTGCGGGTTCCTGCTCCGGTGACGACGAGCACCTCGGATCCGGCGTCCCCGGGCACCGCGAGTGAGGCCGGCAGCGTGACCCGATCGGCATCGGCGGGTCCGGCGGCGAGCGCGAACGACGACGAGTCGAGCACCGTGCCGTCGAACGCGACGCGGGCGACCGTGACCTCGTCGGCCACCGGCGCCCCGGACGCGTTCACGAGCACGACGTCGAGCCCGCCAGCAGCCCCGGTGGCGCCCGCAGTCCCGACCGCAGACGGCTGCACGGTCAGCAGCACCGGCTGGTAGGCCTGCCGCACCGCGTACCAGACCGGCTTCCGGATGCCCGCGTGGTCGACCAGCGCCCAGGACACCACGGGCCAGTCGTCGTTGAGCTGCCAGACGATCATCCCGGTGTTGTCGGGCGTGCGGGACCGGAACCACTCCATGCCGAAGCGGATCGCGTGCGCCTGGTTGAGCTGTGACGCGAAGTGCCAGTCCTCGATGCCGGTCGGCGTCGGCAGGTGCCCACGCATGCCGTCGGCGAGCTTCCGGTTGCCCTGGTCGGCCTTCTGGTGCACGAGCATCTCGTGGCCGTCGGGGTCGAGCGGCTCGTCGTGCACCACCGCGGTGAGGGTCGACCAGGCGGGCGGGCCCTGGAACCCGAACTCCGCCACGAACCGCGGGTTCCAGTCGGCGTAGGCGCGGTAGTCGAGCCGGTTCCAGACGTCCCAGATGTGCACGCTGCCGTTCCGCTCGTCGTTCGGCGTCAGGTACTCGTCGAACGAGAACGGGCTGCCCGGCGTGTACGGACGGGTCGGGTCGAGCTCGGCGACGATCGAGGGCAGCAGCGAGCGGTAGTAGCCGTTGCCCCAGGTCCGGCCGACGAGCGACGGCCGCCAGCCCCACTCGGCGTACGCGACGAGGTTCTCGTTGTTGCCGTTCCACACCACGAGCGACGGGTGCGGGCTCAGGCGGGTGACGGCTTCGCGGACCTCGGGCTCGACCTCGTCGGCCAGCCAGGGCTCCTCGGCGTAGGCGGCGCAGGCGAACAGGAAGTCCTGCCAGACGAGCACCCCGAGCTCGTCGCAGCGGTCGTACAGGTCGTCGGACTCGTAGATCCCACCGCCCCAGATGCGGAGCAGGTTGACGTTCGCCTCGATCGCGTCGTCGATCCGGTCGGCGTAGCGCTCGGACGTCATCTCGGTCAGGTACGCGTGGTCGGGGATCCAGTTCGCGCCCCGGACGATGACGGGCCGGTCGTTCACCCGGAGCAGGAAGGGCGCTCCGTCGGCGTCGGCCGCGGTGTCGAGCGTCACGGTGCGGAATCCGACGCGGCCCGTCCAGACGTCGTCGCCGACCTCGACCCGGACGTCGTACAACGGCTGCTCGCCCTCGCCGCGCGGCCACCAGACGGCGACGTCGGGGACCTCGAGCCGCACGACGGCGGAGCCGGTTGTGCGGTCCGGGCTGGTCACGACGGGGCGCGCGCCGACGACCCGGCCGGCGGGGGCCGCGGTGTCGGCGGGGCGGACGACCGAGTCGGCGGGGGCCGCGGTGTCGGCGGGACGGACGGGAGGCACGGTGTCGGAACCGGGGTGCGATGCGGACGCGTGGTGCGGGGCCAGGGTGATCCGGGCCTCCAGTCCGGCACCCGCGTCACCACCTGCGGACGCGACGGGCGCGCTGCCGATGGCCTGCGAGAATGCGCCGGAGGAGCCGGCGAACTCGACGTCGACGTGCGCGGTGAGCACGCCGGTGGTGCGGTCCACGTCGACGAGCGGGCGGACGGCGGCGATGCGGGCGCCGCTCCACGACTCGATGCCGATCGACTTCCAGATGCCGCTCGTGGCGACGTCGATGCCCCAGTCCCAGCCGAAGTTCGACGCGTTCTTGCGGAGCGCGTTGTACGGGTGGTGGTTGACGTGGGGCAGTTCGCCGCCGTGCAGGGCGGACAGCCGCTCGGCCGCGGGCACCGGTGCGTCGAAGGTGATCACGAGCTCGTTCGTGCCCGGGCGCAGCAGGTGCCCGACGGGGAACCGGTACGCGCGGTGCTGGTTCGCGGTGGTGGCAACGACGATGCCGTTCAGCTCGATCGTCGCGAGGGTGTCCAGACCCTTGGCGACCAGGTCGTGGCGGTCCTCCGTGCTCGTGCCGGACCATGCGAAGGTGCGTCGGTACCGCCACACCGTGTCGCCGATCCACTGGGTCGCGGCCTCGTTGTCGCCGTCGAACGGGTCGGGGATCCGGCCCGCCCGCAGCAGGTCGGTGTGCACGCAGCCGGGGACGATCGCGGCGACCGGCTCCCGGTGTGCATCGGCCTGCGCCGGGCCGTGCACCGCCTCGACCGTCCACGTGCCGTCCAGGGTGGTCCGCTCCATCGCGTCTCCTCAATCGTGACGGGGCCGTGACCCGACCCCTTGACCGCCTTAGTTTACGCGTGTAACAATCACGCTCACAACGTGGATCCTGCGACGACGCAGACCGAGAGGACAACGATGTTCAACCCAACCCGTTCACGGCTCGCCATCGGCGCCGCCGTCCTCCTCGCCGCCGGCCTCGCGCTGAGCGGCTGCAGCGCGAGCGGCAACGCCAGCACGAAGGACGACGCCGCCTCGACCCTGGTCGCCTACACCGGACAGTCCGGCGACTACCAGATCAACTTCAACCCGTGGTCGCCGTCGAACATCGGCGGCGTCGGCACGATCTACGAGTCGCTGTTCTTCATCACCAACGTCAACACGAACGACCCGAAGCCGCTGCTCGGCAAGTCGTACGAGTGGAACACCGACGGCACGCAGCTCACCATCACCCTGCGCGACGGGGCGACCTGGAGCGACGGCGAGCCCTTCACCTCGAAGGACGTCGTGTTCACGCTCGACATGCTCAAGAAGCAGAAGGCCCTGAACTCGATCGGCTACGACGGCACCGCGAAGGCCGACGGCGACTCCAAGGTCGTCGTGACGTTCGACAAGCCGTCGTTCGTGCTCGGCCCGAACCTGCTCGGCAAGACCTGGATCGTGCCCGAGCACCTGTGGAAGGACATCGACCCGACCACCGACGTCGTGCGCGAGCCCGTCGGCACCGGTCCGTACACGCTCGGCACCTTCAAGGCGCAGGCCTTCACCCTCGAGGCGAACAAGAAGTACTGGGACGGCGCCCCGGCCGTGAAGACCATCCGCTACCTGTCGCTCTCCGGCAACACCGCCGGCGCCGACGCGCTCAAGCAGGGCTCGATCGACTGGCAGACCGGCCCGGTGCCGAACATGGACGACATCGCCGGCAACTACAACGGCTACGACGGCATCACCGTCGGCCAGAACCAGATGGCGCTGCTCACCTGCGCGAACACCGACCTCGGCTGCGCCGGCCCGCAGACCGACCCGGCCGTGCGCCACGCCATCGCCGACGCGATCAACCGCAAGCAGCTCAACTCGCTGGCGTTCGAGAACACCGCGAGCGAGATCTCGCCGACCTTCGCGCTCACCACGACGCAGAAGGACACGATCTCGAAGGACATCGAGCCGGCCGTGATGCCGGAGACCGCCGACAAGGCCGCCGCCGCGTCGTCGCTCGAGGGCGCCGGGTGGAAGAAGGGCGCCGACGGCATCTACGCGAAGGACGGCAAGAAGCTGTCCCTGACCGTCGAGGTCGTCACCGGCTGGACCGACTACATCACCGCGATCGACACCATGACGCAGCAGCTCAAGGCCGCGGGCATCGAGCTCAAGGCGCAGCAGTCGTCGTGGAACGAGTGGACCGACAAGAAGACCAAGGGCAACTTCGAACTCGCGATCGACTCGCTCGGCCAGGGCCCGACGGCGAACCCGTACTACCTGTACAACAACTACTTCACGACGGCGAACACCGCGAAGGTCGGCGCAGCAGCCCCGATGAACATCTCGCGGTACAGCAACCCCGACGTGGACAAGGCCATCACGAAGCTCGCGACGATCGACCCGTCCGACACCGCTGCGACGCAGCCGGAGATCGACACGATCCAGCAGCACATCGTCGAGGACCTGCCGTACATCCCGGTGATGACCGGCGGCACGACGAGTGAGTTCCACGCGGCGAAGTTCACCGGCTGGCCCACGAAGGACGACCTCTACGCCTTCCCGGCCGTCTGGGCGAGCCCGGACAACGCCGAGATCTTCAAGGCACTGAAGCCGGCGAAGGGCTGACCACGATGGGATCGCGACCGAGGAGCACTCGACGATGACCTACTTCCTGCGCAAGATCGGCTTCTACATCGTCGCGCTGTGGGCGGCACTGACGCTGAACTTCATCATCCCGCGGCTGCTGCCCGGGAACCCGGTGGACATCCTGCTCGCCAAGCTCCAGCAGCGCGGCGGGCAGGTGACCCCGGCGACACGGCAGGCGTACGAGCTGCTCCTCGGTGGCGATTCCTCGGAGCCGCTGATCTCCCAGTACGGCCACTACCTGGTCAACGTGTTCCGCGGTGACCTCGGGGTGTCCGTCAGCTACTTCCCGGCCCCCGTCACCGAGGTCATCGCGAGCTCGCTGCCGTGGACCATCGCCCTGGTCGGCATCGCCACCATCCTGGCCGCCATCATCGGCGTCGGCCTCGGCGCCTTCGTCGGCTGGCGTCCGGGCACCTGGCTCGACTCGTTCGTGCCAGCCACCACCCTGCTCGCCGCGGTGCCGTACTTCTGGCTCGCGCTGATCCTGGTGTACTTCTTCGCCACCGGCATCCACCTGTTCCCGGCGCAGGGCGGCTACGACGTCATCCTGACCCCCGGGTTCAACTGGGACTTCATCGCCTCGGCGATCCAGTACGGGGTGCTGCCCGCGGTGACGATCGTGCTCGCATCGCTCGGCGGCTGGCTGCTCGGCATGCGCAACATGATGGTGTCGACGCTGTCCGAGGACTACATCACCACCGCCCAGGCCAAGGGGCTGTCCGACGGCAAGATCCTGCGGAACTACGCCGCCCGGAACGCCGTGCTGCCCTCGGTTGCCGGGTTCGCGATCTCCCTCGGGTTCATCGTGTCCGGCTCCGTCGTCACCGAGCAGGTGTTCTCGTACCCGGGCATCGGATCGAAGCTGCTGTCCGCCGTGACCAACAACGACTACGCGCTCATGCAGGGGATCTTCCTGTTCATCACCCTGGCGGTCCTCGGCGCGAACCTCGTCGTCGACCTGCTGTACGGGCTCATCGACCCGCGGACGCGGGCGCGGAGCTAGGGAGGACACGCCATGACCAACATCCAGCAGGACACCGAACCCACCATCGGCGCACTCGCCGAGGAAGCCGACGCCGGGTCGACGCGGAGCATCGCCACGGCCCGAGCGTCACGACCGAAGGGCGGCATCCGCCGTTTCCTGCCGACCCTGACCCCGTGGCTCGTCACGGGCATCGCCCTCGTCGCCGGCGTCACGTTGTTCGGCGTCCTCGGGCCGCTGCTCGTCGGTGACCCGACCACCATCCGCGACTCCGGACTGCAGGGACCGAGCGGCGAGAACCTGCTCGGGACGACCCAGACCGGGCAGGACGTGCTCGCGCAGCTCGCCTACGCCACCCGCGGCAGCCTGCAGATCGGGCTGATCGTCGGCGTGCTCGCCACGGTGCTGTCGGCGTTCTTCGGGATCCTCGGCGCCTACCTGGGCGGGATCATGGACGAGGCGTTCTCGCTGTTCTCGAACGTGTTCCTCGTCATCCCCGGTCTGCCGCTCGTCATCGTCATCTCCGGCCTGGTCCCGCGCGAGGCCCGCGGGCTGTGGACCATCGCCGTCGTCCTCGCGATCACCTCGTGGGCCGGGTCCGCCCGGGTCCTGCGGGCGCAGACGATGTCGATCCGGAACCGCGACTACGTCTCCGCCGCCCGGGTCGCCGGCGAACGACCCTGGCGGGTCATCGCCGTCGAGATCCTGCCGAACCTGCTGCCCGTCCTGGCGTCGCAGTTCGTGTTCGCGGTGATCGCCGCGATCCTCGGGGAAGCGGGGTTGTCGTTCCTCGGCCTCGGGGCGTCGAACTCGTCGACGCTCGGCACCATGCTCTTCTACGCCCAGAACGGCTTCGCGCTGGCGAACGGTGCCTGGTGGTGGTTCGTGCCGCCCGGCCTGCTCATCGCCCTGCTCGGCATGGGGCTGTCCCTGGTGAACTTCTCGATCGACGAGGTCATCAACCCACGACTGGCGAACGTGCGTGCCCAGCGGCGGCGCGAACGTCGCGCCAAGCGGGCCGCCCGCGCCTCGCGGTCCGCACGCACCACGAAGGAGTTCGTCCGATGAGTGCCGAAGCCGTGCTGACGATCGACCACCTCGACGTCGTCTACGAGACCGAACACCCCGTGCACGCCGTCAAGGACGTGTCGCTCACCCTGGCGCCCGGCGAGATCCTCGGGCTCGCGGGGGAGTCCGGCTGCGGGAAGACGACCCTGGCATACGCCATCACCCGGCTGCACCGACCGCCGGCGAAGGTCGCCTCGGGCAGCATCACGTTCCACGACCGCGACGGCACCGACATCGACCTGCTCGGGCTGCCGCACGAGCAGCTGCGGGCCGTGCGCTGGTCGAAGCTGTCGATGGTGTTCCAGGGTGCGATGAACGCCCTCAACCCGGTCACCACCATCCGGGCGCAGCTCGACGACGCCCTCAAGGAACACCGGCGCGACCTGGGCCGCAAGGAACGGCGCGCGATCGCCGAGGACGCCCTGAGCCGCGTCGGTGTCGACCCGTCCCGCATCACCGCGTACCCGCACGAGCTGTCCGGTGGCATGCGGCAGCGCGTGATGATCGCGATGGCGATGCTGCTCGAACCGCAGATCATGATCATGGACGAGCCCACCACCGCGCTCGACGTCGTGGTGCAGCGCGAGATCCTGCGCGAGATCGTCCGACTGCGCGACGAGCTCGGGTTCGCCGTGGTCTTCATCACGCACGACCTGCCGCTGCTGCTCGAGATCAGCGACCGCATTGCGATCATGCTGCGCGGCGAGGTCGTCGAGTGCGACCGGGCCTCGGTCATCCAGCACGACCCGAAGCACCCGTACACGCAGAAGCTGCTGCAGTCGTTCCCGAGCCTGTCCGGGGAGCGCGGCGCGTTCATCCGCTCCGGCGTCGACGACCACGCGGCCGCCGTCCACGAGGAGATCCGATGACCAGCGTGACCGTCAGCCACCTCGGCAAGGACTTCCACACCCGCAAGGGCCTGAAGCGCACCACCTTGCACGCCGTCGACGACGTGTCGTTCGAGCTGCTGCCCGGGAAGACCGTGGCGTTGGTGGGTGAGTCCGGATCGGGCAAGTCCACCATCGCCCGGATGCTCGCCAAGCTCGAGAGCACCACCCGCGGCACGATCGACGTGCAGCTCGAGGACGGCACCCCCGTCGTCGGCAGCATGTACCGCCGGCACGTGCAGATGGTGTTCCAGGACCCCTTCGCGTCGCTCAACCCGTTCCACTCGATCGAGCACCACATCGCCCGGCCGCTCCAGCTGCACCACCGAGCCCGGGGCGCCGACGAGACCGCCGAGAAAGTGCGGGAACTGCTCGGCCGGGTGAACCTCGACGAGGACTTCGCGAGCCGCCGCCCGCACGAGCTCTCCGGCGGACAGCGGCAGCGCGTCGCGATCGCCCGCGCACTCGCCCCCGGCGCCCAGGTGCTCATCGCCGACGAACCGGTGTCGATGCTCGACGTGTCGATCCGGCTCAGCGTGCTCAACCTGATGGGCCGCCTGCAGCGCGAGGACCACCTCGCCGTGCTCTACATCACGCACGACCTGGCGACCGCACGGCACTTCTCCGACGAGATCCTGGTGCTCTACCGCGGCCGGGTCGTCGAACGCGGGCCCTCCGACGCCGTGATCCTCGACCCGCAGCACGACTACACCCGGCTGCTCGCCGAGGCGGCCCCCGACCCGGAGCGCATCGACCGCAAGGTGACCTCGGGCAGCGCTCTCGACCGCTCGAAGATCGACAACACCACCTGCTACGACCACGGCGTCGGGGCGTGGGTGTCGAGCGAGCCCGCTCCGGTCGGCGCACGGTGAGCGAGCGGCCGACGTTCGCCGACTGGGTCACGCCCGGTTTCGCGGCACGCTTTCGGATCGGCGACGACCAGCCCGCGGCACTCGTGTCGTTCGTGACGGCCGGTGGAGCGCTCGCCGACGGACCCGAAGATCCGCAGCCGCTGGTCGAGCTGACCACCGTCGGGCACGGGCGGTTCCCGGGCGGGTACCGGCACGTGGACTCCACCATCGCGGCGCGACTGCGACCCGTGTCGTGGCGTGTGTCCGACGACGCGGCCGATCCGTGGTTCCGGATCGTGCAGGCGGACGCGGCCACGGGCCTCCAAGTCGAATCGGTGTTCCGGGCGCGAGCCGACGTCCCGGGCTTCCAGACGTGGACCGAGGCGTCCGCCGATGACGGCGAGCACGTCGTGGACTTCGTGTCGTCGTTCGCGACCGGGGCGTTCCTGACCGACTCCGGGGTCGGCGTCGACGACCTGGCCCTCGTGCACGCGGACAACGACTGGGCGGCCGAGAGTCGGTGGCGGACCGATCCGCTGCGGTCGATCGGACTCGCAGCGATCGACCGCGAGGTGCAGCACCACCCACCCCGCAGCCGCGCCGTCGTGCAGAACCGGGGATCGTGGTCGACGGGCGAGGCGCTGCCGATCGGCGTGCTGACGCCTGCTGCATCCGCTGGTGCTGCGCCCTACGCGCTCGTCTGGCAGGTCGAGCACAACGGGCCGTGGCTGTACGAGCTCGGCGAGACCCGGCGCCACGCGTACGTGCTGCTGAGCGGGCCGACCGACCAGGAGCACCAGTGGACGGCCGTCGTGGCTCCGGGGCAGCCGTTCGTGTCCGTGCCGGTGTCGGTCGGGATCGCCGGTTCGGTCGGTGGCGCGTTCGAGGTGCTCACGGCGCAGCGTCGGGCGTTCCGGCACGTGCGCGAGGCCGATCGAGCCCTGCCGCTCGTGTTCAACGACTACATGAACACGCTCATGGGCGACCCGACCACCGAGAAGCTGCTGCCGTTGATCGACGCCGCTGCCGACGCCGGAGCGGACCTGTTCTGCATCGATGCCGGCTGGTACGCCGAGGGGCACTGGTGGGACACCGTCGGGGCCTGGGAGGAAGCCGCGTCGCGGTTCCCGACCGGGCTCGGGTTCGTCATCGATCACATCCGGTCGCGGGGGATGCAGGCCGGGCTGTGGCTCGAGCCCGAGGTCATCGGCATCCACTCGCCGCTGGCCGCGACCCTGCCGGACGACGCCTTCGTCCACCACCACGGTGTGCGGGTCGCCGAGCACGGACGGCACCTGCTCGACCTCCGGTCACCTGCCACGCGGGCGCACCTCGACGCGGTCGTCGATCGACTCGTCGGGTCGCTCGGGGTCAGCTTCTTCAAGATGGACTACAACACGATGACGGGGCCGTTTCCCGGCATGCTCGAGCACCAGCGCGCACTCCTCGACTGGCTCGATGCTGTGCAGGAGCGGTACCCCGCGCTCCTCGTCGAGAACTGCGCCTCGGGAGCGATGCGCGCCGACTCCGCGATGCTGTCCCGGTTGCACATGCAGTCGACCTCGGACCAGCAGGACCCGGTGCTGTCGGCCTCGATCGTCGCTGCTGCCCCCGCCGCGATGCTGCCCGAGCAGGCCGGGAACTGGGCGTACCCGGCGCCGTCGATGTCGCCTGACCTGTTCGAGCTGTCGCTCGTGAACGGGGTGCTCGGGCGGATGTACCTGTCGGGCTACCTCAACTCGATGAGCACATCGCAGCGGGCGGTCGTGCGTTCTGCGATCGAAGCCCACCGGACAGTGCTCGAGGCCATCGAGTCGTCGGTGCCGGTGTGGCCGCTCGGGTTGCCGGCCTGGGAGGACCCGTGGCTCGCGCTCGGCTTGCGGGCGGGGTCGGGCGATCTGTACTTGTCGGTGTGGTCGCTGCCCGGTGCATCGGGGTCGGTGTCGTTGCCGCTGCCGGGCTTCGCCGGGCAGGCGGTCGTCGTCGAGCCGCTGTTTCCGACGGCGCTCGGGTCGTGGTCCGTGGCGTGGGACGCCGCCTCGGGCTCGCTCGAGGTCGCGAACGGCGGGGCGACCCCCACAGCGCGGGTGCTCCGCGTCCGACCGGAGGGGGCGGGCGCGGAGCACTGAGCGGGGCGCGCGTCGCGATGGCAGGGCGCACGTCGGAGCGGTCGGGAGGCACGGTGCAGGCAGGCGCCGTGCCTCCCGTCCCGTCGGTGGTCGCGTCCACGGCGCGGGGGACGCGGGTCCGCGTCCGGCCGGTGACGGTTCTGGTTCAGGATCCTCGGGGATCGTGAACCAGAACCGTCAGCAGTGGTGCAGGAAGGGGCCCCCGGTCACGCCTGGGTCTGGTGATCGGCGTCGGCGTCGGTTTCGGCGTCGGTTTCTGGGTCGTCGCCGGGGTGGCGCGGGGCGCGGAGCCGCAGGGTCGCACCGAGGCCGATGACCAGGAAGCCCGCGGCCGAGAACGCGGCGGCGCGGGTGCCGTCGGAGAACGCCTCGGCGGCGTCGGCGCGGGTCTGTCCCTCGAGGCCGGCGATCGCTCCGCCCGAGGACTGCACGACGGTGTCGGCGATCTGCTCGGACTGGGCGGTCGAGACGCCGGCGTCCTGCAGGCGGTGCTCGAGGATGGTGCCGGTCGAGGTGAACAGCACCGTGCCGAGGACCGCGATGCCGAGTGCCGAACCGATCTGGCGCGCGGTGCTCTGGGCACCGGAGGCCTCGCCGCTGCGCTCCACGGGGACGTCCTGCAGCACGACGCCGGTGAGCTGGGCCGTCGCGAGCCCGACGCCGAAGCCGTAGACGAACAGGCACGGGACGATCGCCCACCACGGGGTCGACGACGTCACGACGAACCCGATCGCGGCGACCCCGACGATCTCGGCGCCGATGCCCATCCGTACGATCCGCAGCGCCCCGATCCGCTGTCCGATCGTGGCCGCGAACCCGCTCGCGACGAACGACCCGATCGCCAGGGCCAGCAGCACGAAGCCGGTCTGCAGCGCCGAGTACCCGAGGACGTTCTGCAGCCAGAGGGGGAGCGACAGGATGATGCCGAACTCGCCGAGCGACACGATGAGCGCCGCGATCGAGCCGTTCCGGAACGAGCCGATGCCGAACAGGTCGAGGGCGATGAGCGTCGACCGGCCCGCACGCTGCCGGCGCCGGGAGCGGACGACGAAGGCCACCCCGGCAGCGATCGCGATCACGAACGCGACGGGGATCGGCGAGACCGGGCCGTCCCACGACCACGACCACGAGCCGATCGTGAACGGTGTCGACGACGGAGTCCACCAGCCGTAGGTGCGGCCCTCGATCAGCCCGAAGACCAGCGCAGCGCTCGCGATCACGGACAGCAGGGCTCCGACGAGGTCGATGCGGCCGGTGTGCTCGGCGTCGCGCGACTCCCGCACGGCGACCGCGAGGCCGACCAGGATGACCGCCACGATCGGGACGTTGATGCCGAAGGCCCACCGCCACGAGAAGTCCGTCGTCAGCCAGCCGCCGAGCAGCGGACCGACCGCCACCATCCCGCCGATCGTGGAGCCCCACACCGCGAAGGCGATGCCGCGCTCCCGGCCGGTGAACGTCGCGTTGAGGATCGACAGCGTCGTGGGTAGGACCATCGCGCCGCCGACCCCCTGCAGCACGCGGGACGCCACGAGCAGTTCGCCCGTCGGGGACAGGGCAGCCAGGACCGACGCCACCGCGAAGAGGATCACGCCGACGGTCAGCAGGCGCCGGCGACCGAAACGGTCCGCGACGGCACCGAAGACGAGCAGCAGCGCGGCGAAGACCAGCGTGTAGCTCTCCTGCACCCACTGCACGAGCGTCGAACCGATGTCGAGGTCGGCGACGATGCTCGGGATCGCCACGTTCACGATCGTGGAGTCGACGATGATGAGCGCGACCGCCAGGCTGATCACGACCAGACCGATCCACCGACGGCGGTCCGGGGTGGTGGTGGGAGCTGCGGCTGCGGCGCTCATGTGCGTGTCCTCTCAGATGATCAGCATGCTGACTACCTGACGGTACACCCGCTCCCGATGTCCGGCGCACCGGGGGATCAGGGGAGCAGGCGGAGCTCCATCGCACGGGTGACGGCACGGGTGCGGTCGTTGACGCCGAGCTTCTCGAACACGTGACCGAGGTGCGTCTTCACCGTCGTCTCGCTGAGGAACAGGGCGCGGCCGATCGCCGGGTTCGAGTTGCCCTGGGCGACGAGCTGCAGGACCTCGAGCTCGCGCGGAGTCAGCGACGGGCCAGTCGGGATCCCACCGCTGGCACGCCTGACGAGCGCAGCCGCGGCCGAGGGCGCAAGCGCGGTCTCGCCCCGCGCGGTCGCCCGCACCCCGGCGAGGATCTCGGACTCCGGAGCGGCCTTGAGCAGGTAGCCGGTGGCGCCGGCCTCGATCGCCGCGAGGATCTGGTCGTCGGACTCGTACGTCGTCAGGATCAGGACACGGACGCCCGGCTCGGCCGCGAGGATCGCCGCCGTCGCCGCATCCCCGTCGAGCTCAGGCATCCGCAGGTCCATCAGCACGACATCGGGGCGCTCGGCCAGCACGACGGACACCGCTGCTCGGCCGTCGCTGGCCTGGCCCACCACGTCGATGTCGTCGGTGTCCTGCAGTAGTGCGACGATGCCCGAGCGAACGATCGGGTGGTCGTCGGCGACCACGACGCGGATCACCGGGCCACCTCCGCCACGGGGTGGCGAACGGCGGACGGGAGACCCGGTGCGGGTCCGGTGGGCAGGGTGGCCTCGACGACGGTGCCCCGGCCCAGGGCGCTCGTGATCGTGCAGGTGCCGCCAGCGAGGGCGAGGCGCTCCCGCAACCCGCGCAGCCCGTGCCCGGCCGTCGGCTGCTCGGGGTCGAACCCGGTGCCGTCGTCGGTGATCCGCAGCACGGTCTGCCCGTCCTCGGCGAGCAGACGGACCTGCGCCAAGGCGGAGCCGGCGTGCGCGCGGACGTTCGAGAGGGCCTCTTGCGCGACCCGCAGCAGGACGACCTGCGCATC
The DNA here is from genome assembly GCF_025642935.1 of Curtobacterium sp. RIT-PI-V. Taxonomy (NCBI): domain Bacteria; kingdom Bacillati; phylum Actinomycetota; class Actinomycetes; order Micrococcales; family Microbacteriaceae; genus Curtobacterium; species Curtobacterium sp. RIT-PI-V. The sequence continues at coordinate 41,282 of NZ_JANZKM010000025.1, read as the reverse complement.
ACGATCGAGCACGCAGTCGGCCACGTCGACCGTGACGACCGCGCTGGTCTCGCGGGTGTGCCGTTCGGCCAGGCGGTGGAGGGCGCCGGCGAGGCTGTCGCGGGTCATGCCGGCGGCTCCGGCGGCGACGAGGGTGCGGGATTCCTCGAGGGCGGCGCGAGCGGACTCTTCGAGGACGGTGAGTCGTTCCTCGAGCGCATCGGAGCGGTCGTTCGCCAGATCGCCGCGGGCCCGTTCGGTGAGCATGACGATGCCGGCGAGGTTCTGTGCGACGGTGTCGTGGATCTCGCGGGCCAGGCGCTCCCGTTCGCTCGCGATGCCCGCCGTGCGGTTCGCGTCGGCGAGGGACTGCTGGGTGGCGCGGAGTTCCTCGACGAGCTGGCGGCGCTCCTCGGACAGACCGGCGACACTCGAGATCCACACGCCCATCGCGCAGGCACCGATCACGCTGATGCCCTCGATGAGCAGGGTGCTGACGAGGGCGTCCGGGCCCTCGGAGACCTGCAGGCCGATGCCGCTCGCGACGCCGACCGCGATGGACAACAGGACCGCGGTGCGGACCCGCTCGGACTGCACCCAGACCAGCGGGAACACGATGCACTGCACGAACGCGGTGCTCGGGACGACGGCCGGCAGCACCAGAGCGGCGACGATGACGAGCGGCAGGAACGCGGCGGCGGCTCGGGGGGTGTCGTAGCCGCGGTGCCCGTACCCGAGGTACGCCACGACGAGGACCACGACCGCGAGGTACGCGGGCCAGCGGGCCGACCACGGGGACCAGCCCAGCGCGGTGATCACGGCGGTGAGGAGCATCGTGCCCGCGAAGAACACATGCAACCACCGGCCCCGCACCCACGTCTCCCCGCTCATGACGACAGCATCCCATCGATGCAGCACCGCGGAGCGGTTCTCCACAGGCCCCATCACGCGTCCTTGCGGTTCCAGCGGAACGTGAGCAGGCAGGCCACCGTGCCCAGGACCAGCCACGCTGCCAACACGAGGGCTCCGAGGCCGAGGTGCCACGCGCCTCCCGGCTCACCTGACTCGAACGCACCGGGCAGGAAGACGGACCGCATTCCGGACGCCATCCAGCGCAGGGGGAAGACGGAGGCGACGTCCTGCAACCAGGAGGGGAGCTGCGTGAAGGGCAGGTAGACGCCGGAGATGAACTGCAGCACCAGCACGATCGGGACGATGGTGGCGGTGGCGCGGCGGCCCTCGCGGGGGAGCGCCGAGACCGCGATGCCGAGGACGCAGCTGGTGGCGATGCCGAGGACCATCACCCCGGCGAAGACGCCCCAGTTGCTCGCGGCGGTCGGCAGGTCGACGCCGAACACCAGGCTCGCGATCGCCAGCAGCAGGGCGGTCTGCACGAGCGTGGTGACGAGGACCATGCCGATCTTGCCGACGAAGTACGACAGGACAGGCAGTGGTGTGCCGCCGAGTCGCTTCAGCGTGCCGTCGCTGCGTTCGGTCGCGATGTCGACACCGAGGGCCTGCGTGCCGGAGAGCAGGATGCCCGTCGCGACCAGGCCGGGCAGGTAGTAGGTGGCGTAGTCGACGCTGACGTCGGGGCCGGCCTGGATGTCGGCGGCGCCGGAGAACGCCACCGAGAACAGCGCCAGCATGATGATCGGGAACAGGAAGGTGAAGAAGACCGCGTCGGGAGCGCGGAAGTAGGTGCGGATCTCGTACGAGATGCGGCTCGTCGCTGTCTTCATTTCTGTCCCACCATGTCGAGGTAGACGTCCTCGAGGGACGGGCGGATGACTTCGAGGTCGTGCATGGGCGAGGTGCTGCTGCGGATGAGCGCTGTCGGGTCGGTGGTGCGCTCGTCGTGGCGTTCGCCGCCGTCGTCGCGCCAGCGGACCCGGGGCGTGCGGGCCTCGGTGCCGCCGATTTCGTCGATGGGTGCGAGGTCGAGGAGCTTCCCGTCGGCGATCACCGCTGCCCGGTCGGCGAGCTGGGCGGCTTCGTCGAGGTAGTGCGTGGTGAGCAGGATCGTCGTGCCCTCGTGCTGCACCCGGCGCAGGAGGTCCCAGAACTGCCGGCGGGCCTCGGGGTCGAAGCCCGTGGTCGGTTCGTCGAGGAACAGGACCTCGGGGCGGCCGATGATGCCGAGGGCGACGTCGACGCGGCGGCGCTGGCCACCCGACAGGCGGCTGATGCGGGTGTTGCGCTGCGTCTCGAGCCCCGTCGCGGTGAGGAGCTCCTCGACGCTGCGGTGCTTCGGGTACAGCGCCGCGAAGTGGTTCAGCTGCTCGGCGACGGTGACGTTCGGGGACTCCGCGCTGGTCTGCAGGACGATGCCGATGCGTGCGTTGTGGCTGCGGCTCGTCCGTGCCGGGTCGTGGCCGAGGACGCGGACCTCGCCGGCGGTGCGGGAGCGGTAGCCCTCGAGGATCTCGACCGTCGTGGACTTGCCGGCACCGTTGGGGCCGAGGAGGGCGAAGGTCTCCCCGCGTTCGATCGTGAAGGAGACGTCGTCCACGGCACGTTTGCCGGTGGCGTACTGCTTGCCGAGGTGCTGGACCTCGATGGCGGGGGACTCGGGCATGAGTCCAGCTTCGCCGCCCGGTCGCGGTGGGGGATCGGCCGGGGCGGTGGTCTCGGCATCGTCCGATCGGGGGATGGTGCCGGACCGGAGGCGCGGTGCGGGTTGGTCGTCCACAGTCCACTCCACGGCTCGTTGCGTCCGGCAACTCTCTGATATGTTGCGTCCGGGGATGTGGCGCAGGCTGCAACGGCAAGACGGGGGAGACGATGGCTGATCTGACGGTGTCGTGGAGCACGCTCGAAGCTGTTCACGGCGCGCTCGAGAGGGCGACCGGAACGTTCAAGGGCGCCTCGCTCCCAGCCGAGGGCGGTGCATCCGGATCAGGCGACATCGCCCAGGCGTTCGCGGCCTTCCGGACGGCCCAAGAGCGATCGGCCGAGTGGTTGGCCGACACGAGCCGGACGCTCGGCGAGTACGCGAAGGACACCAGGTCGCTCTTCGCCGACGCCGACGACGACCTGGCAGGCAAGGCCGGGGGCAAGTGATGGCGGCCGACCCCCTCGCCGGCGACCCTGGCGCGATCACCAAGCTCTCGAGCGCTCTTGCCGATCACCAGGACGACATCCGCACGGGCGCGCACCAGGTCGTCAGTGCGCAACACGGCGCCGACGGGTGGGAAGGCGCTTCGAAGGACCGCTTCACCACCACCATCGGCACGATCGCGCCCGCCGCGCAGCGCATCATCAGTCGACTCGACGCAGCGATCGACGTGCTCGACACCTACGCCGAGGCCGTCCGACAGATCCAGGACGAGGCCGAACGCATCCAAGCCGCTCAGCTGACGAACGCCGTCGACTCGATCGCCAACGCCGTCTCGATGGGCAGCGCTCAGTCGACCGCCGCGGGCAGCGACGCCACCGAAGCCGACGCCCGTCGAGTCGACCGTCTGCAAACCGACGCCGACGACCTCGCCGCAGCCGCCAAGCGACTCGACGCGGAGTGGGACGCCCTCGTGGAGCGGCGGGCTGCGGCCGATCACGCCGCAGCGGCGGGTCTCACTGACAGCGACGTTCTCGGAGTCGCTGTCAGGTACGCGGGGTCGCTCGCCGCGATGAGCGACGCCGACTTCCTGCGGGCCGTGGCCGGGATGCCGCCCGAGGTGCTCGCGGCACAGGGGAACGGCGTCGCGGACCGGATCGCCGGGATGCCGCCCGAGGTCGTGCAGGCGTGGTGGGACGGGCTCGGTGGCCGGGGGACCGCGGGCGAGCACTCGGCGGCGCAGGACGCGTTGATCACGGCGTTGCCCGCGGTGATCGGCAACCTGAACGGGGTGCCGTACTGGGCGCGTGACCAGGCGAACCGGCTGAGTGCGCAGCGGGCGTTCGAGCAGGCGAAAGGCGACGTGACGGACGCGAAGAAGGACCTCAAGGCGGCGATCGGTCGGACCGCGCAGCTCGCGGCGCAGCAGAAGCTGAACGCCGCGGAGCGTCGGTACGACCAGCTCAAGAACTTCGTCGCAGGAGTCCGGACCGACCTGAACGGTGTCGACGGGATGCCTCGCCAGATGGTCTCCTTCAGCGATGCGCAGCCACCGCTCGGTGCCATCTCCATCGGCGACCTCGACACCGCCGACAACGTGAGCTACCTCGTGCCGGGGATGGGGACCACCCTGCAGGACACGACCGTGCTCATGCGCGCGAGTGCGAACGTGGCCGCCACCCAGCGGCTGTCCGAAGCAGGACAGAACACGGCGATGGTCTCCTGGATCGGGTACGAGGCGCCGGGGAACGTGCTCACGACGGGTGACCCTGGTGTGTTCGGGGAGTCGCACGCCCGGGCCGGCGCCGAGCGACTCGCGGACGACCTCGGTGGATTCCGCGCGACCCGCCCGGACACGACGCTCAACGTGGTCGCGCACTCCTACGGATCGACGACCGCAGCGATCACCCTGCACGACCACCCGGAGCTCGGGGTGCACTCATTCGTCACCCACGGATCGGCAGGGATCCCGAACAGCATCCCGGATACAGCCGCGACGAACGTGGACCACGTGTACTCCGCTCAGGCGGAAGAGCGTTGGAACGTCGCGCACATCGGGCGGTCGTTGAGCTACCCGCAACGACTCGATCCCACCGACCCTGATTTCGGTTCGACGGTGATCGACGCCTCCGGGACCGACCGATCGCCGGCGGTGGACGTCCACGACCTCGTCGTCAACCCCGACGGGGACCCCGATGCTGATCACGGTTACCTCGACCTCGACACGAACACCCTGCTCGAGACGGCGAAGGCGACACTACGGTGAGGATGATGACGAGGCGAGCAACGAGACCCATGACCGCCGCTGCCGTTGCGTGCGCCATCGCGCTCGGCGCAGCCGGCTGCGGCACGACAGGAGCAGGGAAGACCATGACGATCGATGAAGCACGATCTGAAGCCGTCACGGAGCTGCGCTCGGTGCTCGAACTGGCACCGGACACGTGGCCGCAGGAGGTTCCGAAGCCCGTCGCGAATGACTGCAAGGTCGACGGTCAGAAGGCTGTCCAGTTCAGCTACTTCGTCGAGGTCGCAGAGCCGCGCGACCCCGAGTCCTTGGTCGAGGCAGCAGGCGACCACTGGAAGCAGCGCGGATACGAGCTCTCCACGACGACGTCGGAGATGGATGCCGCCACTGGGAAGGTGTACGCAATCGTCGCGCGTGCGAAGGACAAGCCGCGCGCTTCGATCGCGGCGACCAAGGTGCGTGCCCATGTCAACGTCGACTCCGTCTGCGTGCTCGGCGATCCGGACGACTACCGGTAACCCGGAATCGGCGCCGACGCATGCCCACTCCTCCTCGATCAGCCGCCGACGCCGAGGCCGACGCCGATGCCGTCGCGCCCCCTGCCGAGCGGGCGGACCTGCGGCGGAACCGGCTCGTCTTCGGTCTCGTCGTTGCGCCGATCGGGGTCCTGATCGCACTCTTCGTCGGGTTCCTCGTACAGATCGATGCTGCGTGGGGCGGGGTGCACCACGGGGACGAGGTAGCGGGGCCGCTGTTCGTCGCGATCGGGATCGGTCTGGTCGCCACGGTGCCGGCACTCATCGCAGGCATCCGAGCGCTCCGTGACAAGGCCTGGGTCGGGCTGGCGTCGGCGACGACCGTCGTGAGCGGCATCGGACTGGTCGCCGTCGCGCTCTTGGTCGTCGTCCCCGCCTTCGACCTGCTGCCGCGGTCGGCCCGACAAGCGGATGCGTACCGCGAGCAACAGCAGCGGGAGGAGCTCGAAGACGTGGGGTACGACGGGCCGTCCTCGGCCGAGGCGGCCGGCGCTGCCATGCAGTCCCACGTCGCCGACGCACTCGATGTCCTGGATCTGCGTGAGAGCGGTGTCGAGCAGCGGACGTGGTTCTCGACGAGCACGACCGCCCTCGGGAACCGGTGCAGGTCGTTCCGCCAACGGGTCGACCTGCCCACTGCGCTTGACCGCGTCGCAGCGGAGAAGACCCTGGCCGCCTCATGGAGCACCGGAGGGAACCGCCGGGGTTTCGGTACCACTGTCAGCGGGAATCCGCAGCTGCTGGATACCTCGGCGGAATCGACGATCATGTTCGATCGGCGCGAGGGAACGCTTCTCGTCGCGAGTGACTGCATCCCCTACGCCGACGCAGGGTAGGAGGTCCAGCCGTGAGGGGGAAGAACAGGACGACCCGGTCAGCATTGCGGTAGGGGTGATCGTCACGTGCGGTGTGACCGCAGACGATTCTGGTTCGCGATCGTCGGGGATCGCGAACCGGAACCGCCACGACTTCAGTACTGCGGACGGATCCAGTCCGTCGGTTGCACGAAGCGGGCGCGGGGCAGGACCTCGTCCGGCTCGGCGGTCCGCACGCTCGTGATGATCGTGGCCTCGCCGTGCTCGTAGGAACGGCGGGCGATGCCGTCGCGCTCGTCGATCACCAGCGTCGTGCGGAACGCCGGGTCCTCGTGGTGCTCGAACGTCAACAGGATCGAGTGCTCGCCGATGTGCTGGACCAGGATCGGGTGAAAGCTTTCGGGGCCGCGACCCCAACGGAGCATCAGGTCGGGCACGGCCATCCGGACGACGGGATCGGAGACCATGCTCCGGGCGAACGACACCTCGTGCGGGCCGTCGTGGGGGTCGTGCAGCACGCCGTCGTGGTAGGAGACCGGCTTGGCCCGCTGGCGGACGAGCGTCCAGGTATGCGCGGCCTCGTCGATGTCGACGCGGAACTGCCAGTACTTCTGCCGGGACTCCTGGTGGATGCCCTCGAGGACGTACCGCGCGGGTCGGCGGAGGGCCGCGAGCTGCTCGGCGATCGCGGGACCGTCGGACCGGGTGAGGAGTTCGTCGAAACGCACGGTGCCAGCATGGCGCACCACGTGCAGTGGACGTCACCCCGTGACGGACTGGAGGCCCGTGGCGGCCTGGCGTCGTGCCTCCCGTCCGATGGTGGGTCGCGTCAGGTTGCGTCAAGCAACGCGCGCGTAGACCGGGAGGATGCAGGTCATCGGAGTCGAAGCGTTCGGAGGGCCAGAGGCCCTCGCCGTCCACGAGGTGCCGGAGCCGCACGCCGGTGCGGGGTCCGTGCGGATCCGGGTGCAGGCGTTCGCCGTGAACCCGACCGACACGGGGGTGCGTGCCGGGGAGCGGGACAGCTCGCAGGCCTCGCCGCCGTACGTGCCGGGGATGGACGCCGCCGGGGTGATCGACGAGGTCGGGCCCGACGTCACCGGCTGGCAGGTCGGCGACGAGGTCATGGCGATGGCATTGCCGCTCAGCGCCCACGGTGGCGCCTACGTGCAGGAGCTCGTCGCGCCGGTGGGGTCGTTCACGCGGATCCCCCGTGGGACGTCGATCCCGCTCGCCTCCACAGTCCCGATGAACGGGTTGACGGCGTTGCAGATCCTGTCGCACGCCTCGCTCGGGCCGGGGCAGACGCTCGCCGTCACCGGAGCTGCGGGGCTCCTCGGGAACTACGTGGTGCAGCTGGCGAAGGCCGCCGGGCTGACCGTGATCGCGGATGCAGCTGAGAAGGACGAGGCGCTGGTCCGGTCGCTCGGGCCGGACCACATCGTGCCTCGCGGGGATGGGTTTGCTGCCGCGGTGCGCGAGCTCGTGCCGGACGGGGTCGATGCGCTCGCCGATGCTGCGGTGCAGCGGACCTCGGTCGTGGATGCGGTTCGCGACGGCGGAGTGTTCTTCGATGTGCGTGGGTGGCAGGGCAACGGGGCTCGGGGGATCGAGTTCGTGCAGGTGATGGTGTTCTCGGAGTACCGGTCGTTCGACAAGCTCGAGCAGTTGCGGCATGCGGTGGAGAGTGGGACGTTGACGCCGCGGGTCGCCGAGGTGCTGCCGGCTGCTCGGGCTGTGGAGGCGCATGAGCGGTTGGAGGCTGGGGGGACGCGGGGGCGGTTCGTGCTCACTTGGTGAGTTGACGTTGGGGTGAGGGTCGGGAGGCGCGGTGCCGGGTGGCGCCGCGTCTCCCGTCCGTCAGACGGTCGCTGCTACTGCTCGACTCCTGTCGAGAGACAGTCGAAGGCTCACTCCTCCGGAGTCGGGGACTTCCGCGAGCGGAAGAGCCCAGCGACCTTGCCGCCCACTGCATCAGCGGCACCGGCCACCCGGCCGCCGACCTGCTTGGCCGCGGTGAGCGCCTGCGCCTCATCGGCCACCCCGTCGCCGTCCAGGTCGACTCGCCGGAAGACCCGCGTGGCGGTACTCGCCGCACCAGCAACACCCGTGCCGACTGCTCCAGCCGCCCCGCTCACCCAACTACCGGTCGACCGAGCGGCGTCTTCCAATGCGGCCAGCGCGTGGCTCTCGGACGGCGCATCCTCGGAATTTCCATCGGCTGAGATCACGAGATGTTCCGGAAACGTCTCTGGCGCCTCAGGGAAAGCGGTGCGTGAGGACTTCACGACGTCGCGGCCGAACACGAAACGGGCTACTCCGCCCGTCACTGCACCGACGCCGTACTCGACGGTCGCGCGCTGCTTGCCGGTCATCCCCTCGCGGATCGGGTCGAGCTCGCCGGTCTGGATCGTGCGGACGAGGCTCTGGGCAGCACCACCCGGCACGGCGTTGGACAGCGTCGAGGCCCAATGCGACCAATCGTCCCGACCTGCAGCGATCGCCTGGCCGGTGCCCACCGTGCCGCCCGCTGAGACCTCAGCGACGTCATTTGCCATCGCAGCGATCTGCTGCTGACTCACTCGCTCGTTGGTGAGACCGAGGATCAGCGCCTGCGCCTGGTCCTTGTCAAGGTCCATGTCGTGGAGGTCGGCAAGCGCGAGACCGAAGACTGCCGTGATCTCGAACTGCAGCTGCTGATCTCCGGCGGGAAGCAGCCGGGATGCCGCACCACGAGCGCCGGTCTGGGCGGCGTTCTTCGCGAGGTTCTTGGCGGCCACCTTCATCGCGCCCTTCGTGCCGGCCTTCGCTGCCTGCGCGCCCGCGCTCTTCGCTCCGGCGACGGCCGGGCCCGCAACAGGAATCGAGGCAATCGCGATGTCCGCTGCGATCGATCCCACCGTGATCGCTGCCCCTGCCGTCGTGATCGACGTCGTGTAGTGGCGTTCGAGCATCTGGATGATGTCTGCGGGAGTGGCCGAAGGGTTTCGACGGCGGAGCCACTTCACGTACTGCCGGGCGAGGGAACGACGGCCGGTCACGGCCTTCGCGATGTTCCGAGTCACGTCTTCCTCGGGGACCTCGGCTTCAAGGGTCGCGTCGGCAGCGTCGGGTTCGGTCATGTTCGGTTGTCCTCTTGCGTGAGCCGCGCTCGGGTACGCGGTGTTGGTCGACATCGTCGCATGAACCGCGGACCTTGCGAAATTCCTGCTCGACTCCCCGCTGTCGGCGGACTCTTGCCTCCCACGGAGCCCAGTTCCCATCGCGTCTGTGGGACTTGGTACGAGGGAATCTTCGCTGGCCTGCTAGCGTGCGGACATGGCGGATGAGGGGCTGCGCGAGGAACTCCGTGAGTTCGTTGCGGAACGCGACTGGGCGCAATTCCATTCGCCGGAGAACCTGGCGAAGAGCATCTCGATCGAAGCCGGGGAGCTGCTCGAGTGTTTTCAATGGGCCCCCGATGCCGACGTCGATCGAGTCCGTTCGGAACTCGCCGACGTCCTGACCTACTGCCATCTGCTCGCCGATCGACTCGGCGTCGATCCCGCGGAGATCATCCGCGAGAAACTCGCCGTCACCCGGGACAAGTACCCGGTCGATCGGGCCCGAGGACGAAGCACGAAGTATGACCAGCTTTGACATCGCGCAGCTCCCGTTCAATGAGCGGCACCTGCGGCTGTGGCGCGAAGAGGATCCTCGGTTCCTGAACTGGCCGGTCGTCTACATCCTCGACGACGGCAAGCGTGTGTACGTCGGCGAGACGCTCAACACGGCTTCCCGCATGCGGCAGCACCTCGATTCCGTGGAACGTCGGTCGTTGAAGGCCGTGCGCCTTGTGCTCGACCGAACCTTCAACAAGTCGGTGTGTCTGGACCTGGAGTCGCAACTCATCGGCCTGTTCGCTGGGGACGACAAGTACACGGTGCTGAACAGCAACAAGGGCGTCGTCAACGCGGACTACTACGACCGCGCGCGGTATCGAGAGACCTTCGAGGAGATCTTCGAAGCGCTGCGCAAGCAGAAGCTCTTCACACGCAGCATCGCCGAGATCGAGAACAGCGAGCTGTTCAAACTCTCGCCGTTCAAGGCGCTCAACCGTGATCAGGCCGTCGTGATGGAGGACATCCTCGAGGGGTTGTTCGATGACTTCTCAACAGGCTCTGGCAGCACGATCGTCGTGCAGGGCGACCCGGGGACAGGCAAGACGATCGTGGCGGTCTACCTGCTCAAGTTGCTCCGCGACATCGCGAACGGTATTGGGGTCGACGAGGTGGATGGCGACTCGATGTTCTCGGATTACTTCACCGAGGAGAACCGTGAGCGCCTCGCTGACTTCCGCGTCGGCCTAGTCATCCCGCAGCAGGCGCTCCGCGCTTCCCTGAAGCGCGTGTTCCGCAAGACCCCTGGCCTCGAGAAGACCATGGTGCTCACCCCGTTCGAGGTGGGGAAGAGCGCTGAGAAGTGGGACCTGCTGGTCGTCGACGAGTCCCACCGACTGAACCACCGTGCGAACCAAGCATCGGGACCTCAAAACAAGGCCTTCGGTGAGATCAACCGCCAGCTCTTCGGCGCTGATGCTGACCACTACACCCAGCTCGACTGGATACGAGACCGGAGCAGACACCAGATCTTCTTGCTTGACTCAGAGCAGAGCGTGCGCCCGGCGGATCTGCCGCAGGAGCTGCAGGCGGACCTCGTGCAATCGGCGCGACAGAACGATCGGTACTACCGGCTCTTCACGCAGATGCGCGTGCAAGGCGGCGCCGACTACGTGTCGTACGTGCGGGCGATCATGCGAGGAGAATCGCCCGAGCCACGATCGTTCGGCGACTACGAATTCCGGATGTTCGATGACCTGGGGGAGATGCACGATGCCATCCGGGCACACGACGACGAAGTAGGTCTCTCACGGCTCGTCGCTGGCTACGCCTGGAAGTGGAAGAGCAAGCACGACAAGAGCGCCATCGACATCGAGATCGACGGTCGCGAGTTCCAGTGGAACCAGACACAGACTGACTGGATCACCTCACCGGGTGCCGTCGACCAGGTGGGCTCGATCCACACTGTGCAGGGGTACGACCTGAACTACGTAGGGGTCATCATCGGCCCTGACATGCGGTTCGACCCGGTCTCGAAGGAGATGGTGTTCGACCGGTCGAACTACTTCGACAAGAAGGGCATGGAGAACAACCCTCGTCTCGGGATCAACTACTCTGATGCCGACGTGATGCGCCTGGTCTCCAACATCTACTCGGTTTTACTAACACGGGGCACGCGCGGTACCTACGTCTTCGTCGCCGATCCGTCGCTTAGAGAGTACCTGCGACGTCACATTTAGTCCTTGACAATGGCCAGTCCGCTTCGGCGTGAGCGGTACTGACCTCCTCGCTTATTCTACGTAATTGACGCTGCCGGTACTCCCGCACTGACTTGACTATCTCGGCTTCGAATTCGAATCAAGCAAGTCGCCCGGTCGCAGAAGCAAGCGGCGAGTCTTCTTTGGCCGCGATGAACGAGCCGAGGTGACTTCTTCTCTGCTCGACGCCAACTTCTCGGTAAATGGCGGGCAATTTAGTGTCAGAGCTACGGTGGGGAGACTAGTTGAGTCAATTGTGTCCGTGCTCCATTGTTGGAGATTGCCGGCTTGGATCGTCCCTCGGAGAGCGCGGTAGCAGCGAGAAGTTCAACCGGCCAGCGAATCTTCCGTGCTAGACCGAGGAACTACGCCAATGGACACTCGGCGTCGCGCTCGGGGTACCTCGTCGGTTGAGGCGCTGAGCCGTTCCGCCGCCGACGTAGGCGTAAGTTCGAGAAGCTTGGCGTCTCCACCGTCGATCCTCTTTTGATTTGAGTGACGAGGGTCGATTCCCAAAGCCGACAGAACCGCTTCGCCCACGGCTCGAGCAAGGAGTGGTGGAACCGCGTTACCGATCTGGCGGTGCCCGTGCCAGTTCGTCGTGTGGAAACGGAACCAGTCGGGGAACGAGTGCAGCCTGGCTGCTTCGCGCACCGTAATAACCCGTGGTTCCTTTGGATGGAGCGGACGGGACGCGCTGAACGCACCGCGTTCTCTGCCCGTGCCTGCACGAAGCGTACGAGACGGAGCCCCCGTCGACAGGCGCCAAGCACGGCTGATCGGTTCAACCCTGCCCTCCTCGACTCCCGCAAATCGTGCAATGGAAGCAGCCTTGTGCTCAGTCACGCGAGATCCAGTAAGGACTCGCGGATTCACTGGGCGAGGATGTGCAAAATTCTTTCGATCGTATTCTCGAAGTGAGCAGAGATATGCATTTGTGGTCTCGGTGTAGATGCGAAGCTGCTCGTCATTCAGCTCGAAAAGATCACCCTCGTAACCTTCTCTGCCAACGAGTGAAGGTAGTCCAGCGAATGCATCCGCGACAGTCACCGGCTCATCATGAGTTGGAGCTGGGGGGACAGGCGCGTCAATAGCCCCCAAAACACCGATGAAGACGACGCGCTTCCGGCGCTGGGGTACGCCATAATCTGCAGCATCGAGGGGGCGACTGTGGTCGGCGAGGACGTAGCCTGCTGCACGGAAGCGAGCCAACGCGTCACCTAACAGAGCTTCGTACTGGGCTGATAGAATTCCCGGTACGTTCTCCATTACGAACGCCTTCGGTTTGACCTGCTCCACGAGTCGGACAAATTCGCCAATCAGCTTATTTCGTTCATCATCGACATCGCGCTTACCCATTGCTGAGAAGCCCTGGCAAGATGGTCCCCCGATGATCACGTCAACGGTACCATCCCATTTGCCCGCGTCGGGGTTGTGTTTCGCCCAACCTTTCGCTGCAGACTTCAATAGGTCGCTTCGGTCAATCCGCGCGACGTCGCGGCAAAGGATGTCGGTCAACGGAAAATTATACAGATGCGTTGCGGCGTGGACCGGGTCGTATTCGACCGCGCTCACCACATCGAATCCTGCCATCTCGAATCCGAGGCTCAGTCCGCCCGCTCCGGAGAAGAGGTCGATCGCCACCGGGCGAGGAGCGTTCAAGCCACTGGTCGATGCCATGTCGACCAGACTCACACAACTTCTCGGTGTGAACAAACGGGCGCGCGGCGGATCGCCAAACATGGACGGACTGATGCCTTCTGCTCGAGATGTTTTTGCCGACACTGTTGGCTCCAGGTTGTGCAGGCTTGTACCCCGAGCGCTCAGGAAACTCACCTAGAGCGGGGACGCAGCGGATTGGTTGCTGCATGCCATGTTCGTTTAATATGCAGTCTGAACGAAGGTGGGGTAGTCGAGGTAGTGGCGGGAGAAGGATGCGAGCTCGTTCTCCGCAAGATCAAAGCCGAGTGTCTTGACGGCCGATCTGGTGGGAAAGGGATCACTTGGAAGGAGAGTACGGAGTGCGTTTGTCTCCCTTTGCGTGAGGGGAGGAGTTGCGATTGGGTCATTGCTGATCCCGCGCCAAGAGGGGTCTCCGATTAAGCCCTCTACCCGTTTAGACTCCGCTGGATCAGTCAAGGCCAACCCGACCGTTGTCATTGGTGTCCCGTCTTGATACTGAAGTTCGATTATGGGCAGACACGAACCTGTACGCCCGCTTCGATGGAATCGTGAGATCATCCGATCCCTAACCGCCTTACTCAGGGCAAGCATGAGTTTCTTCTCATTCTTGTAGTCCTTAAGGCGCGGAAACTCGGTCGCATCGAACGTATCGCCGAACAGTGAGCTTAGCCGATCTGCGATCTGGGTCTGCTGCGCATACCGGCCTGCGGAAGCGCTAAAGGTCGTCAATATTGCGGAATTCGGCGGAAGATTGACTACCAGATTCTCAAGTTCGTCGAGCTTGGTCTCATCCATCGTCGTGTCGTAATCCAACCATACGACCCACGGTCGGGAGGAAAGATCTGGTCGCTTGAGGAGATCGGGCAGAACGTCGGCAGAGTTCCCCTGTTCTACCGAAACCGTTCGGAATGGTGCGTTGAAGGCTGCCCTTCGATATACCACTTCGTCGGACTCAATGGAGATCATAGAATTAATCCGAAGGTCCCGGTGTGCGGCTTCGAAATCTACGAACCAAACCGAGCCGAAGCCGACATAGATATAGCTATCGCCTTTATCCGTAACAAGCTTGGACAGGCATTCAAAAGCGATCTTACGTTCTATGGCTTTGTTCTGGCGAACGCTAAAGTTTATGTAATTTGTCGACCCCATCAGTCCCCGACCAAGTCATCGTAGGCGTACTCAAACGCGGCAATCCCTGCGTCTCGGTAACTCATGTTAATGTTACCGATCGCCTCTTGAAGCCGCTGCATCCGAACTAGTTCGACGGCGTAGTTGACATTTGCGACGCGCACGCGAGAAGCGGGCTTCGAGATGACGGGTACGCGAATCTCCTGCCGCGCAGCAGCTCGGAAGACGTTGACTGAAGCCGTTCCCTTCTCGGCTTCCTGCGCTTCTTCAAGGTTTTGTTTGCGCTTGTTGGAGTAGTCGATCCAAGCGCGTGCAGGCTCGTGCATCTTCTCAACAGCGCGACTGTAGAGTCGCGAGGAGGCGTCGACATTCCGTTTTGTCGTTGTCATTGGAAGACGCGAAGGGTCGGTTGAGCTGAATACAACGATGCCGGCGAAACCGGAGTACTGTCTATGCCATTTTGGCAGCTGATCGCCCCACCCAGTCGTAATGCTTGTGTCAGGTCCCAGGACAACCCGACCGTTGCAGACGATGTACCAACCAGATGGATCGTCTTTGCGGGGCTTTTCGTCCGGACTGGGGTCGTCTGGTGGCGTTCCCCACATTCCCGCGATCAGGTCAACGCGAACTCCTTCGTCGTTATAAGCTAACCGAACGGGAGCAAAGTTCTCGTTCTCCTGAAGGTTGAATTCCCATCCAACTACCGGACGTGAGTTCACTCGTATTTCGAGACCGTGCATGAGCGGGATCATGTAGTCGCGAGCCAAGGTTCGAACCAGTCTTCCCTCGAAAGTCGGATCAGCGAAGCTTCGTTGTGTTCCGTCGGCAAGATCCGTCACCTCGATGCGTACCCCGTCCTCTTCGAGGGATTCGCTCTCCTCTATATCAAAATCCCAGGGCAGGGAACTGCTTTTGAGCCAGGCAGCGACATTGATCGGGATTTTGTAGGCTTGACGTTCGTTTGATTCCGTGTAAGTACTTGTAATGTCGATTAACGATCCGAGTTTAAATACTGCTCGCTTCATTCCGATTCCGTAAACGCCGACCGAAAAGTCGTTGTCCACGCGACCTTCTTTGCGGCCAAAGGTAAAGGCATAGTCTGCCGCATCGTCGAGCGTGATCCCGCCGCAATTGTCTCGGATTGCGAAACTGGAGTCGGTAAAGTCGATGTCGATCCGATAGCCGGACAATGAGCGGTCATCGAAGTCAATCGGGTTGCGAACTATTTCTTCAGCCGGAATCTGGGCATTGTCCCATGCTCCGTCGATGCTGTTATCGATTAGGTCAAGTATGCAGTCAGTAAGAGAGATGTCTCGGGTCAGCATTTGGACAAAGAATTGCTTGGTTGGTGTAGCGTCTGCTTGCCGTAGCTGCGTACCCACGGTGCCCCTCTCGTTCGGACTTCTTATCTTGGCGATCGGGCGCGATCAACACAAGGCCCGTGAGGAGCCCGTTTCGGGGGTGATGCGCACGATGCCGATGTTGGTCTGTCCGCTTGCCTGGGCACTCGTGCAGACCATGCGGGTCGGTGGGTACCCGCAGGTCGGAGCATGATCAGTGACCGGGGACTCGTATTGGAGCCTGTCGCGGCCCTCGGAGGACACTATCGAGCGTGCGGTCGCTTCGGCGATCAGGCAGACGATGGACCTGCGGTCCAACTGGCTTGCGCAACAGCTGCAACCCGGGCCGGCAGAGCGGATAGACGTGCCAGCAGTAATCTCTACCCTTTCCGCTGCCGTCACCGGCGCAGCACGGCCGCAGGCATGGTTGTAACCGGTCGGGTAGGACTCGAGACTGCGCGTTTCCGTAGGCCTCTCGCGCGACGCTCAACGCGGAAAGGGGCTGGCGGCGGCCGTGGTTTCGCGAGCAGGCTCAGCGCTATCGCTAGCCTTGTTATGCACGACCGACGATACGGCGTTATCTGCCGCTTCAGGAGCGGACTGCTCCTCGAGGTCGGCCTTGACCGACGCGGACACCCCAAACAGCACCGTCGCAACGAACCCGACGACGTACGCCACGATGAGCCCCGATCCGTACCCGAGCAGCGCCCACCCGTACCCGGACGAGCCGTTCAGCAGCGGGATGAGCGAGAGGTCCGAAGCCCCGATGGCGATCGCTCCCACCGAGTGCCCGAGCTGGTCGAACAGCCCGACGACACCGCCACCGAAGGCGCCACCGATGCACGCGGTGATGAACGGCCGCCCGAGGGGCAGCGTCACACCGTAGATCAGGGGCTCGCCGACACCGAGGAACCCTGCTGGCAGCGCGCCACGGATGGTCCGCACCAGCGAAGCGTTCGAACGGAACCGCACCCACAGCGCGATGCAGGCACCGATCTGCCCAGCACCACCCATCGCCAGCACGGGCAACAGCACGGTCCACCCGGTTTGGTCGATCAGGGTGGTGTGGATCGGGATGAGTCCCTGGTGCATGCCGGTCATGACGAGCGGCAGGAAGAGGCCTCCGAGCACGAAGCCAGCGAAGGCCCCGCCGTTCGCGAGCAGCCAGGTCGCAGCGGTCCCGATCGCGACGGAGACGACACCGGCGACGGACATCAGGATGCCCAGCGTCACCGACCCGGCGACGAGCACGGTCACGGTCGGCACGACGATGAGTGCGATGACGTCGGGAGTCACGCGCCGCATGAAGCGCTCGACGTACGCGGCGAGGATGCCGCCGGCCATGGCGCCGAGCACGCCGCCCTGCCCGGGAGCCAGGGTCTCGCCGAACACGGTGACGTTCGCGACGCCGGCCGCGACGATGATGCCGCCCACCGCACCGCCGAGGATGGGCGTGCCGCCGAACTCCTTCGCGGCGTTCATCCCGACGAACACGGCGAGCAGCGACAAGAACCCGGACGAGAGCACCCCGAGGAACGGCGTTACCCCGGGCACCCACCCCAGGTTCGTCAGGATGCCGTTGATCCCGGCGATCAGCCCGCAGGCGATCAGCGCGGGGATGAGCGGGATGAAGATCGCGGAGATCTTCCGGATCGCACGCATGGTGCGGCCGTCGGAACGAGCCCGCGCAGTCGCCTTGATCGACGCGCCGCGAGCGGCGAGCTCCTCGGGCGACGAACCAGACGCACCAGCGGCACTGGACGCGCCAGCCCCACCAGCCGCAGCCGCCGGGGCGGCCGCGCGCAGGGCCTCCAGGTCGTCAGCCACGCGGTCGACGAGACCCGGGCCGAGCACGATCTGCAGGTTCGAGCCGGCCGCGATGGCGGCCATGACGCCGTCGGTGGCCTTGAGCTCGTCGAGCGCGACGGACTCTTCGGACACGACCTCGACCCGGAGTCGGGTCATGCAGTTCTCGACGTCGGCGATGTTCGCGGAACCGCCAACGGAGTCGAGGATCTGCTGGGCGAGTTGCTGTGCATCGGGCATTGCTGTGCTCCTCGGGGGAAGGAAACGGAAAGGGGAACGAGATCTACAACACGGCGCGCAACGAGCCGGCAGCAGCATCGAGACGAGCACGCACGTCAGCAGCCGAGGCACCAGTCAGGATCACGGCGATGGCGGTCTTCACCTCGCCGTCCGAGGCATCGAGCGCAGCCTGGACGTCAGCGGGGGGAGCGCCGGTGACGTCCTGCACGAGCGAGAACGCCCGCGCGACGAGCTTCGCGTTCGTCGCCCGCACGTCGACCATGCGGTTGCCGTACGTCTTGTGGCTGCGCACCATCGCGAGCGTGGTGAGCATGTTGAGCACGAGCTTCTGCGCGGTGCCCGCCTTCAGGCGGGTCGACCCGGCGATGAACTCGGGGCCGACGACGACGTCGACGGCGATGTCCGCCTCCCGCCCCGCGGCCGAGTCGGGGTTGCACGCGACGGAGACCGACAGGGCGGACCGGCGCCGGGCCTCCAGGATGGCTGCGATCACGTAGGGCGTCCTGCCGGACGCGCTGATCCCGACGACCACGTCGTCGGCCGTCAGGCTGAGCGCGTCGAGGTCGCGGACGGCCGCTGCTTCGTCGTCCTCGGCGCCCTCGACGGCGGTGGTCAGGGCGACGTCGCCGCCGGCGATCAGGCCGACGACCTGCGACGGGTCGGTGCCGAAGGTGGGCGGGCACTCGCTGGCGTCGAGGACGCCGAGCCGGCCCGGCGTGCCGGCGCCGACGTAGATGAGTCGGCCGCCTCGACTGAACGCAAGAGCGATCGAGTCTGCCGCCAGGGCGATGGCCGGGAGGCACGGCTCCAGTGCCGCAGGCACGCTGCGGTCGCCGGCGTTCATGCGCTGGGCGGCTTCCAGTGTGGAGATCGTGTCGATGTCGTCCAGCGAGTGGTCGGTCGCCTCGGTGGTGAGGGCGGCGAGTTCGTCGCGGAGGGCGTCGTGGGTGTCGGTCATGGTGGTGCTCAGTTCCGGTGGTGGGTGCGGACGGCGTCGCGGCTGCGGGCGAGGAGCGGCTGGGACCGCTCGTCGGTGCGCTGCGCGACGACGATGAACAGGGCGTCGACGATGGCGAGTTGGCTCATGCGGCTGCCCATGGCTGCGGGGCGGAGGGCACTCTCGGCACCGGCGACGCCGAGCAGGACGTGGTGGGCCGCGGTGGCGAGCGGGGCGTTGGCGTGGCCGGTGATGGCGACGATCGTCGAGCACTGGGCCGCGGCGGCGTGGGCGACCTCGAGGGTCTCGGTGGTGGAGCCCGAGTGGCTGACGAGCACCAGGACGTCGTGCTCACCGATGACGCTCGCGAGGGTCAGGGCGTTGTGCGGGTCGTCGGCGATCGAGCTCACGATGCCGATGCGCTCGAGCTTGAGGTGCAGGTCCCGCGCGACGATGCCGCTCGCGCCGACGCCGTACAGGACGACCCGGCGGGCACCGCTCACGGCTGCAGCCGCTGCTTCGAGGGCGTGCGGGTCGAGTGCGGCGCGGGTATCGGCCATCACGGCGCGGACATCCTCGGTGACCTTCGCGATGACGGTGGCGACGTCGTCGTCGACGGCGACCCCCGCGTGGATCTCGGTGTGCTCCCGCTCGTGGATGCCGCGCTCGACGGCCCGGGTCATGCTGCGCTGCAGACCCGCGAAGTTCGCGAAGCCGAGGTGCTGGGCGAAGCGAGAGACGGTGGCGGGGGAGACGCCCGCGCGGCCGGCGAGTTCGGCGGCGTTCGTGGTGGCTGCGGCTGCCGGGTCCTCGAGGACGGCGTCGGCGATGGCGCGCATGCTCGACGGCATCGTGGCCGACTGGGTGCGGACGAGAGCGAAGGCGTCGGCGCGCTCGACCCGGTCGGTGATCGTCATCCCGCTATGAAAGCGGCTTTCGTGCGCGAGCGCCAGGGGTGAAAGTAAATTGCGTGTTACAGGTGGTGGGCGTGCCGGGCCTGGCGGCGAGGTGCGGCGCGCTTCCGGTTCGCGCAACCGGAGTCAGCTCGCGCCGCAGAATCGCGCGGCTCGGACGCACTTTGGTTGTGCGGACGGTCGTGCTCGTCAGGCCTACGGTGTCGGGGAGGCGGCGACAGTTGCCGCCCGCAGGTACCGCCGCGATCGACGTACTGCGCGCAGCAGGATCGGCGTCACGATCAGTGCGGTGATGAGCAGTGCTGTGCAGAGGAACCGGGGGAACGCCGAGCCGGAGACGTCCTCGTCAGCGAACATCGGGAACTGGGCGCCAGCGATGCCGAGGTAGAGCAGGAGGAACTGGGCGAGGGCGAGCGGCTGGTAGGTGGAGAGCAGTCGTGCATGCTCGCGTGCCCGGAGGGCGAGGTCGGACTCGGGTGGCTGGATCGGGCTGCCGGTCTTGATCGCTTGCGTCACCATGCGCTTACCGGCAGGGGAGAGCCCCGCCGTTGTGGCCTGCATCGCGGTCGACATCCCGATCGTCGTGGCGAGGATCGAGAAGGTACCGGTCAGGCCACCGACGGACGCGCCGAAGCCGACAACGGTGAGGACTGCGACGGCGCCCGACTCGGTCGTGGCCAGCAGCCCGCCGATGACGGCGCCGACGACGGCTCCGATCAGTGCGAGCAGGGCCGTCCGTCGCCAGGCGCGCCGTGCTGTCAGTTCGAGTTCCCCCATGCCCCCACCCTACGAGCGGATCGCCCGACGGTGACGACGGTCGCGATGATGGCGATCGGTGCGACGAACAGCCAGTAGGTCAGCTCGGTGTTCGTCGTGATGATGCCGGCCCAGACGGCAGGGCGATCGTGAACGACTTGTTGTGGGGGAGCCTCCGCCGCCGCACAACCAAAGTCACCTCGAACCGCGGAATCGCGCGGCGCGAGGTGATTCCGATTGTTCGCCGGGCGGTGGACGGGACCAGACCGACGGCGCGGGCGGCGGGGCGGAAGCGGGCTGGGCCTCCCGGTCGACCGCCGTCAGGCGATGCCGCGTCGCGGACGGAAGACGCCTGCGCGGACCAGCCACACGTAGAGCAAGCAGCCGATGCAGACGTCGAACACGGCGTTGAGGAAGGCTGCGACCAGGGCGACGGCCGCGCCGATCGGGGCCGCGTACGGCACGCCGAGCAGGGCGAGGAGCAGGGCGACCGCGGTCACGAACAGGCCGACCTGCTGGGCGAAGGTCGGAGGTTCCGGAGCCTCGAGTTCGGCGGGCGGGGCGAGCCGCGGCCGGACGACCCGTCGGAAGAGCGCGCCGTAGGGGTGGCGGCGGATGCCGGCGATGCCGCCGATGGCGAAGAGCGCCACGATGACGGCGAGCAGGACGATGCCGACGACCCACGTCGCGGGGATCAGCGTGAGGACGATCGTCAGCGCGAGCAGGACCGTCGTGATCGCGGCGCCGAAGCGCGGGGAGCGCGGGTCGATGCCTGCTTTGTCGGGGGCGGTGGTCATCGGGACTCCTGTGGGCCGGTGAGGACGGTGTCGAGGGCTGCGGCGAGCTCCGGTGGGCGGGGTGGCCCTCCGAAGCGGGTGCGGACGGCGTGGGAACCGTCGACGAGCAGGACCGTGGGGGTCTGCAGGACGTTGAAGCGAGTGGCGAGGTGCGGGTGCTCGGTCAGGTCGATCTCGAGCCGGGTCACGCCGGCGTACTGCGCTGCGAGGCTGTCGAGCTGGCGGGCCGTCGCGGGGCAGCGGGCGCAGGTCGGCGTCGAGAACTGGACGAGGGTGGCGCGGGTGCCGAAGGCGGTCGGGGGAGCGATGTCGGCGACGGTGCTGTCGGTACTGGCTTCCGTGTTCCGCGCGCGGCCGGTGCTTGTGCGCAGGAGCAGGCCGATCACGGTGGCGAGTGCGAGGACTCCCACCAGGATGGCGACGGCCACGATGACGGTCATGCCGTGACGGTACGTCGTTCTGGTGCGCAGGGCGCCAACGTGACTGAACGTGACGGGCTCGGGACACGAGGCCGTCGGCTTGTTCGCTGTGGTGGCATCGGCGTCAGAGCGCGGCGCGCGCCTGGTCGATCCGCTCGATGAACGCTCGAACGCCCCAGATGACGAAGGTCAGGCGCTGCCCGTCCTGCAGGACGACCTGCATCTGCCGCGAGACGTTCTGCGAGGTGTCGTGGAGCTCCGCGATGGAGTCGAGCGGGATGCCGAACGTCGGCCGGACGACGTTGAACGGGTGCGCTCGGAACCAGAGGACCGCGGGGGTGAGGGTGAGTCGGCCTCCCGCGGCTTCGTGGCGGCGGCTGCCGAACCGGCCGGGTGCTGCGATCCAACGGACGAGGCCGGCCTCCGCTGCCGCGTCGTCGATGACGAAGTTCGCGTTCTTGCGTGCCAGTACGGTCTCCGCGTCCCCCAAGCCCATGCGCTGACCGTACCGCGATCAGACTCGGCGGAGCAGCCGGGCGACCGTGCCCTGCAGCACGAGGAGCAGCGCCCAGAGCAGGCCGATGTTCGGGAACACCACCGAGAGGATCAGGGCGAGCGACAGCAGGCCGGCGGCGATGAGTCCCCGCGCCGAGTCGCCCAGCGGTGTGGCGAGCAACTCCGGATTCCGGCGCAGCACGAGTTCGATGCCGGTGAGCGCCAGGCTCGTCACGACCATGCTGCCGAGGTACAGCGCGTGCGCCACCCGGTCGTCGTTCTCGCCGCTGTTGAGCAGGTTCGCGGCGAAGGGCAGGAACACGATGCTGATGAGCCACACGAAGTTCAACTGCATGACCCGGGCGTTGTAGGAGCGGACGTGCTCGAACACCTGGTGGTGGAGGATCCAGAACCGCGAGATCAACCAGAACGTGATGAGGAACTCGAGCAGGGCGGGCCAGTGCGCTCTGAGCAGGTCGCCCGCGCCCTCGCCGTCGCGCAGGTCGCTGGCGATGTCGACCAGCGGCAGGATCAGGAGCGTGATCGCGATGGCGACGGTGGCGTCCGAGAAGTTGACGAGTCGGTCGAGGCCGCGGTCCGTTCGAGCGTGCTCGTTCATGGCCCGAGTGTAGGAGCGCTCTGCCGCCCGGCCCTAGCATCGCGGGTGTGAGCGACGACGTGACTCCTGGCCGGTACCGACACTTCAAGGGCAACGACTACGAGGTGCTGCTCGTCGCCCGTGACGTCGAGACCGAGGAACCGGTGGTCGTCTACCAGGCGCTGTACGGCGAGCGGGGGCACTGGGTCCGCACGCTGGCTGACTTCACGGCGCACGTGACGCGCGACGGGTACGACGGGCCGCGGTTCGTGCCGGTCTCCAACGGTCAGCTGCGCTAGGCGCCCCCGCGACGGCGGCCCCGACGGCTGTGGAGCACGACGCCGACGAGCTCGCTACTCACGAACACCGCCGCAGTGCCGAGCGTCGCCGTGAGAGCGGAGACGAGTGGCACGGTCGGGTCGATGGCCGAGAGCCACGAGGCATCCACGCCGGTCGCGATCGCGACCAGTGCCACGCCGAGGGCCGCACCGAGCCCGATCAGGGAACCGCTTGCGCCGATCGCGACGGCTGCCACGGAGAGTGTGGTGGTGGTGCCGGCCCGGGTGCAACCGATGCGCCTGAGCGCGGCGAGGTCGGTGCCGGTCCCGCGGCTCTGTGCGAGCGCCGAACCCACCGATGCTGCGGCAGCGATGCAGAGCGCCGGACCGAGTGTGAGCCCGAGTTCGACCAGGCCGGCTCCGGCTCGCTCGCTCGCCAGGCTGTCCGCAACGGTTGCTGTCATGGTCCTCGTGACCGTCAACCCGACCCCGGCTGCGACCAGCGTCGTGAGCGCGCCGAACAACCCGATTCGGGCTCGGGCCAGGCAGAGTCCGATGAACGGCGAGAGTGGACCGGAACGCAGGAGGCGAGCGGCGCTCCCGACCATGGACTGGGATGCGTCCGAGGCGACGATGGCTGCCGCGCCGACGAGCCCGAAGCCAGCGGCGGACATCACGATGAGCGGACCGTCGGACGAGTCGAGCACGGTCAGGCGGCTGGCAGCTGTCTCGTCCCCGGCGCCGCTGACCATGCTCAGCAGGTGCGGCGCGAATGCAACTGCGAGTACCGTGGGCACCAGGAACAACGCCGCCACAGCGAACGCGCTCGCCGCCCTCCAGGCACGACCGGACCGGACGACGGCGAACCGGCCAGCTCGGACCCTACTCCACCAACCTGCTGCACAGACGACCGCGAGCAGACACGTGATCACACCGCTCGGGACGCCGCCTGATGGAGGAGCCGTCACGCCGAGGACGTCCGCCAGGCCGACGACCCAGCTCGTCCGAAGCCGTTGTGCGACCACGACCGCGAACAGCACGGCGACGACCGCTGCGGAGGAGACGACCACGGCTCCGAACGTCCAGAACGTCGTCCAGCTCGTGCCCAGTGCTCGAAGGCAGCGCGTTTCCGGCAGCAGCGAGACCGCGAGTCCCCGGGCCGACACGAACGAAGCGACAGTCGAGCTGAGCGCCGTGAGTTGCATGACCGCTTCGAGTGCTCGTGCGGTGTCCGGGTGGGCGCCCGCGAGATCGAGCCCGCCGCCGACCACCACCCCGAGCCCGAGCACGGCGGCGACCACCGTGATCACGAACCCGAGCGCCGGACGGGGATCAGCGCGAACGGTGCGAGCCAGAGCGAGGAGCGCGATCACGAGGGCACCGTCATGAGGCGGCGGACCTGCTGCTCGGTCGGACGATCGAGCAGCGCTGTCGTCCGGCCGTCGACCAGCTGAACGATCCGGTCGGCGTCCGCTGCCAGCTGGAAGTCGTGGGTGACGGCGACCACTGTCCTGCCCGAGGTCGCCGCGCTCCGGAGGACTCCACGGACGAGCCCGGCATTCGAGTCGTCCAGCGCCGTGGTCGGTTCGTCGCAGGCAAGCATCGCCGTACCGGCTGCGCACGCTCGCGCGAGGGCGACTCGCCTCCGCTGCCCGCCCGACAGGTGCTGTACCGGCGTTCGCCGAACGTCACGGTCGAGGTTGAGCGCCGCGCACACCCGTTCCGCGAACGATCGGTCGATCCTGCGAGCGAGTCGTTGACCGAGCAGGACGTTGTCGTCGACCGACAGCGCATCGATGAGGTCGTCACCTTGTCGTGCTGCGGCGAACACCCGCGCTCGCAACCGTGCTCTGGCAGAGTCCGTGGCAGGGTGCATGCGCGTGCCGCCGAGCAGGACCGAGCCGGTGGCTGGCACTTCGATTCCCGTTGTCAGGTCGAGCAGAGTCGACTTGCCGGCTCCGGACGGTCCGACGATGGCGGTCAGGCTGCCGGGCTCGGCGCGGAAGCTCACGTCGCTGATGATCCTGCGGCCGTCCGGACGGATCGAGCGTGCCGAGATCCCGAGGACGGAGAGCGCGATCATCGGTGTCCGCCGCGGAGGAACGACGGAACATCCTGCTGCACGTCGCGACCACGTTCGAAGTCCTCGATCGCGGCCAAGGCGGTGAGGACGCCTGCTCCGCCATGCCCCCAACCGTCGTCGACTGCTCGGAGATGCTGGTCTGGGTAGGCGACCCCGTCGGGAGTCTGGAGGCGGTGCAGCGCGAAACGCCGACGGTGTTCGTTCAAGCGCTCGCCGACGGACTCGGCATCGAACGGTGCGATCCCGAGCTCGCCGACGTCGACGAGGAAGTGGACCAGTCCTGCACGTCCGTCGAGCAGACCCGGATGCGCGGTGAACTCCGGCGACGCTGCTTCGGCTACGCCGTGGAGCACCGGCAGGAGGTCCTGGTCGGTCGTCGCGCGGAACACCTGTACGAGCGCGACCCCGACGCCGGCGGAGCCGGACCCGAGGAAGGGCACGAGTCGGCCGCTGTGACGGAGCTGCCGGCCCCACCCTTGTCGATGCTCCAGGCGCTGCGCGTCGATCTCCAGCATGCGTCGGGAGGCCTCGACGGCCGCGTCGTCTCCGTGCAAGCGTCCGTACAGCGCCAGGAACAACGCGATGCCGGACGGTCCGTTGCGGAGTCCGGCCGGCAGGTGCCGGGAGCGGTTGTCGTCGCGGCTGAACTCCGTGAGACGTCCCGCGATCACGTCCACGGTGTCCCGGTGGACGCCCGGTGTCGGCGCGCTGAGGAGCGCGAGGCCGATCCCCGCGAGCCCGTCCTCGAGATCGACGCGCAGCATGCCGAGGACCTCGTCCCGCAGTCGGGCGAGGAACGCCGGCGTTGTCCTGCCCAGGAGCACCTCGGAAGCCCGGCCGGAGAACAGGCCCGCGCCTGAGGACGCCTGGCTCGAGAGAGGACCCGGGGGAGTCCTCGTGTCGGGCTCAGACCGTCGCAGCGCAAGTGCGAGGCCGTCCGCTCCGCGCTCGAGGCCGGGCCGGTGCGCCGACCCGGGCGCTTCCCTCCGCGATCTGATCGCGTCCCGGAGCTCGGCAACACCGGGTGGCGTCGTTCGCGCAGTGTTCCCGTCCGGCAGGGCAACGCATCGACCGAAGACGACACGCAGTGCGTCCACTGGCGCGGTCGGGAACCAGACCCGGGCTGCGGCGAGGACTTCATCGATCTTCCCGGGGTCCAGTGGGAAGAGCGACGTGAGGGGAACGAGTGCGGCGAGGTGCAGGCATGCGATCGAGAACAGATCTCGGTCTGGCCCACGGACCGCGTTCGGCGCGCTGAAACCCGGCGTCGCTGGCACGATGGTCCCGGGTGGGTCGCCGACCGTGCACGACTCGAAGTCGATCAGCCGCGCGGCCGACGGAGATTCCACGAGCACGTTCCGTGGCGAGATGTCACCGTGGACGGCTCCGAGCGTGTGCAGCCTCTCGGCTTCGCGCTCGATCGCCCGCACGACGTGGTGGACGCTCGCTGCGTGTTCGTCGAGCGCCGTGCGGTCGGCCTCGGCGGCGGTGAGCGGGTTCTGCGACATGACTGCGCGGTTGAACGGTGTGCCCGGCAGCCGTTCGCTCATCATGAACGCCGAACCTCCGGAGCGGAACGTACCGTAGACGCGCGGTGCCACCCCTGAACGTTCCAAGTGGCGAAGGGCCTCGAACTCGTCTTCGACGCGACCAGCAGCGTCGCGCCCGGCGTGTTCTCCGACGTGCTCGCGTCCTTCCTTGAGGACCACTTCGCCGTGCGCGTCGTGCAACGCTCGGTACACACCGCCAGCGTTGGAGAACGAGTACGCGCCGGAGACGCGCATCCGTGAGAGCGGCTCGTCGGCTCCAGCTGATCGAAGCCGTTCGGCCACGACCCAGTTCGGCAGCTCGACCCAGTCGGGCGGGTCGAACACGACCCCTCGTCGGTCCGGCACGAGGGCGCCGCTCGGATCTCGGATGGCAGGCATGCCGTCCCAGTCGGAGAGCGAACGGAACGCTCCGTAGCGCACGTGCACCACGGAGTTCCGCCACTGGAGGTCGCCGAGGATCCGCGGCCCGCAGCAGTCGTGGAGGACCGCAGCCAGATGGTCGAGCAGCGCTTCGTCGACCGCGGACGCAGGAGGGTAGATCGTCACGAACTTCCCACTGCTCGTGCGAGGCGCATCCTTGGCGTTGGCACGTTCGAGGACCGTCCGGTCCGTCAGGTACTTGAACGACCATCCTGCGGTCCTGCAGAACTCGGCAGCCAGCGATCGAACCCGCTCGGCATCCTGCAGGCGAGCCGACAAGTGGATCTTCCAGCCCTGGTCGGGCGGTGCCCCGACCGGCTGACCGAAGCGCGTCCAATCGAGGTCGCTCGTGATCCGCCAGTCCGCCCAGTCGCCGCTCAAGCGCGCCCACCCGATACCCATGCCGAGATGGTGGCAGCGGAGTGTTTGACATGTCAAACGCAACGTGTGTACGTTCACGATCGTCAACTCACCGACGAAAGGACGACGACGATGAACGCTCATGATCTCCAGGCAATCGAGGCCGACGCGCCCGAGGAAGGCGGTCACATCCTGCTCTCCTCCATCAGCCTCTTCATCTGCTGGTAATCCGAGTTCGCAGAGGAACGGGTCGGACCCTGACGGGGCCGACCCGTTCCCGTTCGGGTGTCGGCGCTCGCCCCTAGGCTTTCAGCGCACCGGAGAACAAGGGGGAACGCATGCAGATCGGCGTCGACGGGCACGTGCTGCTCAGCCCGAGTGACATGAGCACGTGGTCGGCCTGCGAGTGGGCGTTCCTGCGCCGGCTCGACGTCAAGCTCGGTCGCGGGGAACCCCTGTCCGAGGCGCACGACGACATGCTCGAGCGCACCGCCCGCCTGGGGGACCAGCACGAGCTCGACTACCTCGACATCCTCAAGCAGACCCGGAACGTCGTCGAGTTCGACCGCCCCGCCCCGCCGGACTACGCACGCGCCGCAGCCGAAGCGCGACAGGCCTTCGCCGACGGCGCCGACGTCCTGTACCAGCCGACGTTCCACGCGGCACCCACGGCGGACAGCCCGGGCTTCATCGGCTTCGCGGACTTCATCATCCGCAATGACCGGGGCGAGTACGAGGTCTACGACACCAAGCTCGCCCGGCACGCCAAGATCAGCGCCCTGTTGCAGCTCGCCGCCTACGCCGAGCAGATGCAGGCACACGGCATCCCCACCGGGGCGCAGGTGCACCTGGTGCTCGGTGACCGGACGACGACCACGCACGACCTTGCCGACATCGCGCCGGTGTACCGCACGCAGCGCGCCGAACTGCAGCGGGTCATCGCCGAGCGCATCGCCGCCGACGAGCCGCTGCGGTGGGGTGACCCGCGCTACTCGTCGTGTGGCCGCTGCGCCGTCTGCTCGACCCAGGTGGCCGAGCACCGCGACCTCGTCCTCGTCGCCGGCATGCGCCTTGACCAGCGGGCGAAGCTCATCAAGCACGAGGTGCGGACGATCGACGACCTGGCGGTCCGCACCCGGGCAGTGCCGGGCTTGCCCCGCGCGACGCAGGATCGGCTGGTGCGCCAGGCGGGCCTCCAGATCGAGACGGAGACCGCCCGACGGAACGGCGCCGACGGGCCGGACCAGCCCGCGAAGCCGCGCTTCGAGGTCCTCGATGCCCGCGCGCTCGATGCGATCCCGGCGCCGGATCCCGGCGACGTGTTCTTCGACTTCGAAGGCGACCCGCTGCACACCGAGGACGGCGTGCACTGGGGCCTCGACTACCTGTTCGGCCTGGTCGACGACCGCGCGGAGTTCACCGCGTTCTGGGCACACACGATCCGCGACGAGCGAGTTGCGCTGGAGCAGTTCCTCGCCTTCATCGAGGAACGCCGGCAGCAGTACCCCGGCATGCACATCTACCATTACGCGGCCTACGAGCGGACGCACCTGCTGTCGCTCGCCGCCCGGCACGGGGTTGGTGAAGAGGCCGTCGACGACCTGCTGCGCGCTGGCGTCCTGGTCGACCTGTACCCGATCGTCCGCAAGGCCCTGGTCGTCGGCAGCCACAGCTACTCGATCAAGAAGCTCGAGCCGCTGTACATGGGCGACGACCTGCGGCTCAGCGATGTGACGAACGCGGCCGACAGCATCACCGCCTACGTCGACGCGATCGAGGAGCTCCGGAACGGAGACCCCGTCGCCGGCCAGCACATGCTCGACGAGGTCGCCGACTACAACGCCTACGACTGCCGCTCGACCCTGCGGCTGCGTGACTGGCTCCGCTCCCTGCGCACCGACGACCCGGACGCAGCGGATCCGGCACTCGAGCTCGACGTCCCGCCGATCCCCGTCGAGCGCGAGCCGAACCCGGTGTACGTCGCGCTCGCGTCGCACCTGGAGGACGTCGACGCCCTCGACCGCACGCCCGACGAGACCGCGTTGGCGCTCGCCGCAGCAGCGATCGACTACCACCGGCGCGAGGCGAAGACCTTCTGGCAGGACCACTTCGACCGCCTGCGCAACCCGGTCGACGACTGGGCCGACACCCGTGACGTGCTCGTCGTGGAGCGTGCGTCCGTCGAGCGGGACTGGGACACGCTGCCGCGTGCCCGCTCGCAGTCGCGAGAACTCCGGTTGTCGGGGACGCTCGCGCCCGGTTCGCGGCTCCGGCCGGGAGGCACGCCCCACCTCGTCTACGACGACCCGCTTCCGCCTTCGGTCGTGTCTCCGGGCCCCGGGTCGAAGGGCGCGTCGTCGCGCGCCGTGATCGTGGACGTGTGGGACAACGGCGACGCCGTCGAGGTGCTCGTGAAGGAGGGGCTGCCCGTCGGGGCGGAGCCGCACCACGAGTTCCCGGTCGTGCTCGCGCCCTCGGCACCGCCCCGGGCGAAGCCGCAGCCCGAGGCGATCGCCGAGTGGGGGCAGCAGGTCCTCGACGAGCTGCCCTCGATGGTGTCGGACCCGGCCTTCGACCTGCTGCGCCGGGTGCCGCCACGCGGTGCGATCGTGCCCGTGCAGGGCGACGACACGGTGTCCGCCGTGGTGGCGACGCTGCTCGGCCTCGACCACTCGTACCTGGCGATCCAGGGGCCTCCCGGCACGGGCAAGACCTACGTCGGGTCGAACGTCGTCGCACGGCTCGTCCGCGAGTACGGCTGGCGGGTCGGCGTCGTCGGGCAGTCCCACGCGACCTCCGAGAACTTCCTGTCCTCGGTCGTGAACGCCGGCGTGCCCGCGGACCGGGTCGTGAAGGTGCCGAAGTCCGGTGCGACCGAGGACGAACTCGACGCGGCCGCGTGGACGCCCGTGAAGAACGGTGCTGCGGTCGCCGCGTTCCTGTCATCGTGCGAGGCCTCCGGCACCGGTGGTGTCGTCGGCGGGACCGCATGGACGTTCGCGAACGCGTCGACGATCGAGCGCCGGTCGCTCGACCTGCTCGTCGTCGACGAAGCCGGGCAGTTCTCGCTCGCACCGACGATCGCGTCCTCGATCGCCGCGACCCGACTCCTGCTGTTGGGGGACCCGCAGCAGCTCCCGCAGGTGTCCCAGGGCTCGCACCCGGAGCCCGTCGACGAGTCGGCGCTGGGCTGGCTGGCGGACGGCGAGCACGTCCTGCCGCCGGAGTTCGGCTACTTCCTGGCCCGCACCCGGCGGATGGAGCCGGCGCTGACCGAGTCCGTGTCGGCGCTGTCCTACGACGGGCAGCTCGCGTCGATGGTGTCCGGTCGGCACCTCGACGGCATCGACGCGGGCGTGCACCCCGTGCCGGTCGTGCACGCGGGCAACACGACCTCGTCACCGGAGGAAGCCGCCCGCGTGGTGGCCCTCGTCGGCGATGTCGTCGGGCGGACCTGGACCGACGGCGACTCCACCAGGTCGTTGACCGACGAGGACGTCATCGTCGTCGCCCCGTACAACGCGCAGGGTGCCCTGATCCGTCAGGAGCTCGATCGTGCAGGCTTCACCGGCACCCAGGTCGGCACGGTCGACCTGTTCCAGGGCCGCGAGGCCGTGGTGTCGATCGTGTCCCTGGCGGCGTCGAGCGCAGCCGACATCCCTCGCGGGCTCGACTTCCTGCTCATGCCGAACCGGCTGAACGTGGCGCTGTCGCGGGCGAAGTGGGCGGCGTACCTCGTGCACTCGCCCGCACTGACCACCGGACTGCCGCCGTCGATCGCCGGGCTGTCGCTGCTGTCCCGCTTCATCGAGCTCGTCGAGCCCGCTCGCTGACGGCCGCGCCGGCCGCGCCGCCGTCACTGTGACGCCAGAACGAGGGCTGGTCCCGACACCTGTCGTCCTGGGACGGTGGACCCATGGGGGAGAACACCGCTGTCGCCGACCACCGCCCGACTCCGAGGGGCGGGGCCGCGCTGACGCTCCGTGCACGGAAGCCCGGGTACGCGGTCATGCAGGAGTGCCTGGCCATCCAGGCTGAGGGGCCGGCGCGAACCGGCTGGCAGCGCTTCTGGGGGCACGACCCGCTTCGTGACGAGGCCCGCTCGTGGTTCAAGGGCGCTGTCGGAGAACGGCAGGTCGCCGCCCAGCTCGATGCGCTCGGCCCCGAGTTCACGGTGCTGCACGCGGTACCGGTCGGGACGAGCATGACGGACATCGACCACGTCGTCGTCGGACCCACCGGCGTGTTCTCGATCAACACCAAGAACCATTCGGGGCAGAAGGTGTGGGTCGGCGGCCGGATGCTGACCGTGAACGGGCAGCGGACACCGCACGTGCACCGCGCCCTCGCCGAGGGGGAACGAGCGACTCGCCTGTTGTCCGCCGCAGCCGGCGGACCGATCCCGGTGCAGCCCCTCCTGGTCGTCGCAGCGGGAACGCTGCAGTTCGGGAAGACGGCACCGGCCGTCGTGACGGTCGCGCCCCGTCAGATCGGCGCCTGGATCAGGGATCTGCCGCGAGTCCACTCCGACGAAGCCGTCCGATTCCTGTCGATGCTGGCCGAGGAACGCGGGACCTGGCACGTCGAGGCTGTGGTGGTGAACGACACCCTTCGCCACGTCCAGCGGTTCGAACGGCTCGAGCGGGAGATCGGCCTGGCGGCGCGGCGGAACCGGATGATGCGTCGCGCCGTCGCGGTCGCCGTGCTGGCAGTCCCGGCAGGAGCGCTGCTGGGCTACTGGTGGGCGATCACCGGTGCTGCTCTGACCGCGAGCAGCTGAGCAGCAGCCGACCTGCCCGGCGTTTGATTGGTATGCCTGTTCAAGCGTGCGCCATGCGGCGGCGGCGTGCCATGCCTGACGCGGCGCGACTCAGTCGTCGGCCGTCGGGACGCCACCCTGCATCTGCACCCGCATCTGGGCGAGGACGTCGGCGTGCAGGAAGTTCGCCGCCTCGGCGCTCGTCGGGTCGACCACGATGCCGAACTCCTCGGGCAGCGCGGTCACGAGCTCGGACATCGGCACCGGACGCCCATCGGCGTCGGGCAGACCGGCGGCGAGTTCGTCGGGGTCGGTGAAGACGGGCACGAACGGCTTGTCGCGGATCATGACGTGTGCGACGCTGCCGGCCTCCGCTGTACCCGCCGGCTTCCACGGGACCCACGCCGCGCTGCGCAGGAAGCCCGCCGGCGAGGCTGCCATCCGGCGGCGGAGTTCGGCGGCCGCGGTCGGCGGGGCCTTGTCGACGCCTCGGCCGAAGGCGGATCCGTTCGTCTGGTCGTTGCTCACGCCAGCCATGCTGTCACGGTGCGGCTCAGTACGCGGCCGACTGCCCACCGTCGATCGGGACGACCGTCGCGTTGACGTAGGACGCGTCGTCGGACAGCAGGAACGCGACGACGGCGGCGATCTCGGGGGCCTCGCCGTAGCGCTTCGTCGGGTTGACCTGGATGAACTCCTCGGCGGCCTTCCGGGGGTTCTCCGCGTCGAGCTGCTTCATCGAGTTCTCGACCATCGGGGTCCAGATGGCGCCGGGGGCGATGGCGTTGATGCGGATGCCGTAGCGGCCGTACTCCACCGCCGAGTTGCGGGTCAGGCCGACGACGCCGTGCTTGGCGGCGGCGTACCCGGACTGGTTGCCGATGCCGCGGATGCCGCCGACGCTCGCGGTGTTGACGACCATGCCGGAGCCCTGCTCACGCATGACCTTGAGGACCTTCTCGAGGCCGAGGAACACGCCACGCAGGTTGATCGACAGGACCTTGTCGAACTCGGCGGCGGTGAAGGACTCCGTGGGGTTCTGCTTGCCCTCGATGCCGGCGTTGTTGAAGAAGCCGTCGATGCGCCCGAAGCGCTCGGTGGTGGCGGTGACGTAGGCGTCGACCTGGGCCTCGTCGGAGACGTCGGCAACGGTCGTCAGGACCTGGGCGGCGGGGGTGGCCTCGAGCACGGCGGACTTCGTCGCCTCGAGTCCCTGCTCGGAGACGTCGACGAGGGAGAGCGCAGCGCCCTCGGCGGCCAGACGGACGGCGGTGGCGCGACCGAGGCCGGAGCCGCCGCCGGTGATGAGGACGACTCGGTCGGCGAAGCGGGACGTGACGGAGTTGGTTTCGGGCATGGGGAGGCCTCCTGGGGTCTTCGACGATGAATTCCCTTTAGGCTACACCTGTCGTTTTGCAGGAGGGTCGAGGGGGCGAGAGACTGCCCGGTGCTGCCGACTTCAGCTCGTGATGACCGTGGTCGTCGTCGCGGTGGTCGCCGCCATGATGACGATCATCGCCGCGGCCTGGATCTCCTCGAGCACGGCCTTCACCGCCGGGCTCGCCCAGGTACCCGAGGTGATCTCCTTCACCAGGCCCTTGTCGACCGCGCCGAACTGCTTGCGGAGCGTGTTCGTCGCGTCGAGCAGCCCGATGACCGCGGCGGAGAACGGCGTCGGGCCCGCCCGCCGAGCCAGGACGTCCGCGATGCCGGATCGCAGCAGTGCCTCCGGTGCTCCGTCGCGCTCCGGGTGCTTCGTGGTGGGGAAGAGCCCGAGCACCTTGCCCTGCTCGACGCTGATGATCCCTCGCTCGACGAGTCCGGCGACGACGTCGTCGCGGAGCCGCTGCTTGCCGAGCCGGCTCACCCACCACTTCGCCTTGCGCGGTGTACCGGCCGCCGCGATCGACCCGACGACGCCGTCGAGCACCGGGTCGCCCGTGGCGGCGCCGTCGACGACGGTGACCAGGCCGTTCTGCAGCGAGACCGCACCTCGGAGCGCGAGGTCGGCGAGGACCGCTCCCGCGAGACCGGTGTCCAACGTCTGCCCGTCGACGGACTTCCGGCCATCGGGCTCGATCTGGAGGAGCGCGAACGCCTGCGGGACCGTGAGTTGCTCAGCCATGTCCGCAGCCTGCCACGCGGGGCGGAGGTGCGCCGGGCCTCCAGGCCGACACCCAGCGGCGCCGGCCCGCCCGACGTCAGCAGGCGTCCAGCACCCGAACCATCGCGGCCCGCTCTGCCGGAGCCACCCACAGGCGGTACTTCGCCTTCACCGTGACCTGGTGCTCGATGTAGGTGCAGCGGAAGGCCGTGTTCGCGGGCAGCCAGGTCGCGGCGTCACCCGAGCGCTTCTGGGAGTTCGACCGGCCGTCGACGGCGAACAGGTTCGACGGGTCGTTCGCCAGGGCCTCCCGCTCCGACTGGCTGAGCTGCTGGGCGCCGGTGCGCCAGGCGTTCTCGAGCGCGACGACGTGGTCGATCTGCACGAGGGTCGAGGTCGTGTTCCCGCGCACGAAGTCGATCGTCGCCCCGGTGTACGGCGACACGAGCGTGCCGGCCATCACCTTGCACGGCCCCTGCCGCGCGATGCGGCGGAGGTCGCGAGCGAGCACGTCGTTCCGGGTGTCGCAGCCGTTGTGGTCGACGTCGATCCACGCGCTGCCGAAATCGCCGGTGCGGTCGTAGCCGGTGCCGGGGGCCTTGCCCTTGACGGGCAGCGTGGCGAGGAGCGCGCGGGCGTCCGCAGCGTCGGTGTCGGTCGACGTGCTGACGGTCGGATTCGTCGGACTGGAGGCGCGGCTCGGCTCCGGTGCGTCGCTGTCCGTGCCGACGGTGGCCGTGGCGACCGCCGTCGGACCGGCAGCCGCGTCGGCGTCCGGTCCGAGGACGCCGGTGGCGTCGAGCGCGTAGCCACCGACCGCGAGGGCCAGGACGACGAGGACGGAGGTGAGGCTGATGCGGGTGCGGCGGCGTCGGCGGGACGTCATGGGTGCGTGGAACTCCTGGTGGTGCGGTGGTGCTGTGGTGCGGCGCCGGGCGGCCTCGACGATCATGGCGGAGACCTCGGACATGGCCGTGGACCGCCACGCTCTGAACTGATGCGCGACCACGGCGTAGACAGGTCCGCATGACCGATTACGCGAATCCGTCCGTGTCCGTCACCGGTGGGTCGATGCCGCTCCTGGGCTTCGGCACCTGGCAGATCCCCGACGGCGAGGCCCCCGCCGCCGTCGGCGAAGCACTGGCGGCCGGGTACCGCCACATCGACACCGCCACCGGCTACAGCAACCAGCGCGGCGTCGGCAAGGCCCTCGCCGAGTCCGGCCTCGCCCGTGACGACATGTTCGTGACGACGAAGCTGCCGCCGGACAACGCCGACCGCGTGCGCGAGACGATCGAGGAGAGCCTCGACCAGCTCGGCCTCGACCACGTGGACCTCTGGCTCGTGCACTGGCCACCGAACGGCGAGGCCCGCCCTGACGTGTGGGAGCAGGTCGTGCAGGCCCAGGCCGACGGACTGACCCGAGCGGTGGGTGTGAGCAACTACTCGCTCGACCAGATCGACGAGCTCGTCACCGCGACCGGCACCACCCCGGCCGTGAACCAGATCAAGTGGAGCCCGGTCGAGTACGACCAGGCGATCGCGGACGGGCTGGCCGAGCGCGGGGTCGTGCTCGAGGGCTACAGCCCCTTCAAGGCGAGCAACCTGCAGGACCCGACGCTGCTCGACATCGCGGGCGAGCACGACGCCGACAGCGCCCAGGTCATCGTCGCGTGGCACGTCGCGCACGGCTTCGTCGTCATCCCGAAGTCGTCGAACCCGGAGCGCATCCGGTCGAACGCCGCCGGTGCCCGCATCGAACTCTCGACGGACGAGGTCGCGGCGATCGACGCCCTCGCTCGCTGACGCGCTCGCCCACGCTCGCCTGACGCGCAACCGCGCACTGCGCCCGCGCGTCAGGCGAGCAGCGAGCGGATGTCGTCGGCGGTCAGGTCGTCGGCGAACAGGGCGTCGTCGTCGATCATCGTGGCGAACAGCTCGGCCTTGCGCGCGGCGAGGGCCAGGACCTTCTCCTCGATGGTGTCCTCAGCGATGAAGCGCTGCACGCTCACCGACCGGGTCTGCCCGATGCGGTGGGTCCGGTCGACGGCCTGGGACTCGGCGGCGGGGTTCCACCACGGGTCGAGCACGAACACGGTGTCGGCCTCGGTCAGGGTGAGCCCGAAGCCGCCGGCCTTCAGCGAGATGAGGAACGCGGGCGCGGTGCCCTGCCGGAAGCGCTCGATGACCTGTGGGCGCTTGCGGGTCGACCCGTCGAGGTACTCGTAGCCGACGCCCCGCTCGTCGAGGGCGTCCGACACCATCCGCAGGAACGACGTGAACTGGCTGAACACCAGGGCGCGGCGGCCCTCCGCCGCGAGCTGTTCGAGCTCGTCGAGCAGCAGGTCGAGCTTGGCGGACGGGATCGACGTCGACGGCGACAGGGTCGAGTCCGACCCGTTCGACACGAGCGCCGGCGACAGCGCGAGCATCCGCAGCAGCGTCAGCGACCGGAACACGATCATCCGGTTCTTCGACAGGTCGTCGATCAGGTCGAGGACCTTCAGTCGCTCGCGGTTGAGCGTGCGCTCGTACAGCTCGCGGTGCGCTGGGTCGAGCGTGACGCGGACGACCTGCTCCTGCTTCGGCGGCAGGTCGGCGGCGACGGCCTGCTTCGTGCGGCGGAGCATGAGCGGCCGGATCCGCCGCCGGAGCTTCGCGGTGAGCTGCTGGCGCGCTTCGCCCCGGAGTTCGGGGGAGGCGAGCGGCTTCACGTAGTCGTCGCCGAACCGGGTCCAGGTGGACAGCAGCCCGGGCGCGACGATGTGGAACAGCGCCCACAGGTCGGTCAGCCCGTTCTCGAGCGGGGTGCCGGTGATGGCGAACTTCACGGGTGCGTGCAGCTCGGACGCCACCCGGTGGGTCTGCGACTGCGGGTTCTTCACGAACTGCGCCTCGTCGAGCACGAGTGCCGACCACGGCAGGTCGGTCCATGCCTGCGAGTCGAGCCGGAGCAGCGCGTACGAGGTGACGACGACGTCGGCCTGCGAGGCCGTGCGGGCGACGAGACCGGGGTCCTTCAGCGAGGTCGAGGTGACGGCCGCCACCCGCAGTGACGGCGTGAACTTCGCCGCTTCGGCCACCCAGTTGCCGACGACCGAGGTCGGCGCGACGACCAGGAACGGTGGCCCGTCGGGGTCGGCGGCACGGCGCGCTGCGACCATCGCGAGCACCTGCAGGGTCTTGCCGAGGCCCATGTCGTCGGCGAGTACCCCGCCGATGCCGTGCGCCGCCAGGAACGACAGCCACGCGTACCCGGCGTGCTGGTACGGCCGCAGCTCGGCGTGCACGGTGTCCGGCACCGGGACGTCCCCCGGGGGAGTCGCCCCCATCAGCCCCGCGGTGATCGCCTGCCAGCGTTCGTCGTGCGAGGTCTCGTCGGCGAGCAGGTCGAACTCGGTCCACAGCCCGGCCTGCAGCGGCGTCACGTGGATCGGCTGGTCGGGCTCCCATTCGTCGAGGTCGCGGGCCTCGTCGATGAGTTCCTTGAGCCGGTCGAACGCGGGGTCCGCGAGTGACAGGTACGAGTTGTCGACGAGCTTGAGCCGCCGCTGCCGACCGGCCAACGCCGTGAGCAGCGGCGTGAACGGGATCTGCTTGCCGTTCACGCTCACGATGATGCCGAGGTCGAACCAGTCGTGCTTGTCCGACGGCATCGTCGTGACGCGGATGTGCGGCCGCCCGCTCAACCGCTCGTAGTCGAGGCGCTCACCCTGCACCGCCGTGCGGACGCCGAGCGCCGGCAACTCGGGCAGGAACTCGTTCGCGAACACCGCGACGTCGGCGCCGTCGATGGTGCCGTCCTGGAACCAGTCGAGCCCACCACCGGGTCCGGCAGGGCGGACGGGAGGCTCGCCCGCGGTCGCGCCGTCGGCTCGCGCTGTCGACGTGGCGGGTTCCAGGGCCGCGGGCACGTCGGCGTCGGCGGTCGCCGCCTCGGTGCCGGCCGGAACGTCGGTGCCGGCCGGAACGTCGGTGCTGGCTGGGCCGTCGGTACTCGCTGGGTCGTCGGTGCTGGCTGGATCGTCCGCGGCGCGGAGCCCAGACAGGTCGGGCAGCGGCCCGTGCAGCGAGACCGGGTCCTTGCGGCCGTCGACGTGCCAACGCCAGTGCAGGTGCACCCGGTCGTCGGTGCGGGGTGCCCGGGCCGCCTCGAACGTCGCCGTCAGCACGAGCTCGGGCGGCGTGCGCTCGGGCAGCTCGACCGACCCGTCGGAGCTGACCAGGCCGAGGGCACCGCGCAGCCGGGGCGACCAGTCGGCCAGGAACTCGTCGACCTCGGCCGTCGGTACCGTGATGCGGGTGCCCTCGAGGAGCATGCGGCGCTGGTCCTCGGGCACGGGCGCCGGGGTCGGTGCGAGTCCGACGGTGAACTCGGGGCTCTCGCGGAACACGTACACACCGTGGTCGCCGACCATCCGTGCGGCACCGTGGACCACCGGGCGGCCGTCGAGCACCGCGCTCGCGCCGATCACCACGGCGTCGTCGTGCCGGGCGACGTCGAGCAGCACCTGGGCCTGCTCGCCGAGGACCGCGCCGCCCTCGCGCTTGCCGGTGACGAAGGCGATGTCGAGCCCCGACGCCTGCCGGAGCAACGGCCACAGGAGCGGGCTGCGGAAGTCGTCGAGGTGGAGCCAGTCGCTCTCGCCGGGCAACCCCGCGAGCTGGCCGGCACGGTGCAGGGCCGCGAGCTGCATGAACCACCCGTGCTGCTCGGCGCCGAGGCCCAGGCGGTTCTGCGAGTAGGGGAGCGTGCCCCAGGTGAGCTGGCCGCGCACCCAGTTGCCGGCGTCGCTGCGGGTCACCGGTCGGACCCCGAGCCGGACGGTGCGGGACGGCGCCGGCAGGGCGCGGCCGGCGGCGCGGGCACGGGCCGCGAGGGCGGCGGGGACCGCGTCACGCAACTCGAACTGCAGACCCATCCGGGTGCCCTGCGGGGTGGCCGCCTGGTCGTCGTCACCGGCGAGGCGGGCGAGGTCGTGCCTCCAGTCCGAGGGCGGCGGAGCCGACGCTTCCGGACGCGGGCCGGCGTTGGCGGCCAGGGCACGCGCGTTGATGGTGAGCAGCGCGGCGGCGACGTGCTTGCAGTCGCCGCCGAGGGGGCAGCTGCACGTGCTGCGGACCGGACGGATGAAGTCACCGCGGGCCACGGTCATGTCGATGCGGCACTCGTACGGGTCGTCGGCGGTGCCGGAGACGGTCGCCGTGACGGTGCCGTCGTCGGCGTTCCAGACGGCATCGTCGACCAGGCCGGCGCGCACGACGTCGCGTGCGCGCCCGAAGGTCTGCGGCCCGACGAAACGGATGACGTCGACGGCGTCGATCATCGGGGCTGCTGGCACGGGTCAATCGTGCCAGGTGCCACCGACGCGCGGAGCCGCCGACCCGAACGGCACACATCGAGCAGGGCTACCGTCTGCGTGGACGGGCGACGACTGCTCGTCGCTCTCCACTCGATTGGACACGCTCATGCCGGACCGCTTGCGGTGGGTGCACGACTCCGCAGACCACTGGAACGTGTGGCTCGGCTCCGAGGTCGTCTGCGACGTCACCCGGACCGACCAGTTCACGGTGGACTCGCCGGACCACTCGATCAACGGGGCGCACTCGTCGCTCGAGAGCGCTGCGGCGCAGGTGCAGGGCTGGGTGCGCTGGAGCGGACGCTAGGCCGACGGCTTCTCCGTGTTCGCGGGTTCGGCTGCCGCCAGCTTGCTGTGCTTCCGCGAGTAGCCGAAGTACACGCCCAGACCGATCGCGAACCACACCGCGAACCGCACCCACGTCTCCCACTGCAGGAACGTCACGAGCCACAGCGACGCGATGACGCCGATGATCGGGATGACCGGCATGAACGGCAACCGGAACTGACGGTCGAGGTTCGGCTGGCGGTAGCGGAGCACGATCACCGCGGAGCAGACCACCACGAACGCGAGCAGGATCCCGATGTTCGTGAGCTCGGCGACGACGCCGATGGGCAGGACGCCTGCCAGGATCGCCGATGCGATGCCGAGGATCCACGTGACGCGGGTCGGGACGTGGCGCTTCGGGTCGGTCTTCGCGAACCACTTCGGCATCAGGCCGTCACGGCTCATCGAGAACCAGACGCGGCTGGCGCCGAGCATGAACGTGACGAGCACCGTGACGATGCCGACGATGGCGCCGATCGCGATGACGTTCGCGACACCGCCGAGGCCGACCGACGCGAACGCCGACGAGAAGCCCGAGGCCGGGTCGATGTCGGTGTACTTCTGCATCCCGGTCAGCACCAGCGTCGCCAGCACGTACAGGACCATCGAGATGCCGAGGGACAGCAGGATCGCCTTCGGCATGTGCTTGCGGGCGTCGACGGACTCCTCGGCCGCGGTGGACATGGCGTCGTAACCGAACACCGCGAAGAACACCGTCGCGGCACCGGTCATCACGCCACCGAAGCCGAACGGGAAGTACGGGGAGTAGTTCGCGCTGTTGATGTGGAACACGCCGAGCACGACGATGAGCACGACGAGCGCGACCTTGATGCCGACCGCGACGAACTCGAACCGGGCGGCGCTGCGGATGCCGCGGGTGAGCACGAACGCGGTGACCAGGCACAGGATGATCGCGAAGACGTCGATCACGTGGCCGTCGCCGGTGCCGGGGGCGCCGAGCATCCAGGCGGGCAGGTCGATGCCGAACTGGCCCACCAGGAACCCGACGTAGCCCGAGATGCCGATCGCGACCACCGCCACGATCGCGGTGTACTCGAGCAGCAGGTCCCAGCCGATGAACCACCCGACGATCTCGCCGAGGACCGCGTAGCCGTACGTGTACGCACTGCCGGCCTTGGGGATGAGGCCGGCGAACTCGGCGTACGACAGCGCCGCCGCAGCACTCGCGACGCCGGCGACCAGGAAGCTGATGAGGACCGCGGGACCGGCCACGCCGTTCGCCACGGTGCCGGCGAGGGTGAAGATCCCCGCGCCGATGATGCCGCCGATGCCGATCGCGGTGAGCTGCCAGAGGCCGAGGTGCCGTTTCAGGCCGCCCTCGGCTCCGGTGTCGTCATTGATCGTCTCGATGGGCTTCCGTCGGAAGAGCGTGCGTGTCGTCGTCGTCACCCGCCCATGGTGCACCTTGCGGCGGTCTCG
>NZ_JANZKM010000024.1:0-62125 GCF_025642935.1 Curtobacterium sp. RIT-PI-V | reverse complement strand
GAGTAGTGTCCGGGTATGCAGAACATCACGGGGGTTCGGGTGGTCTCGGCCGCGGCGGTCGTCGCAGCGGTCGTGTTCGGGGCGCGCGGGCTGGTGGGGACGATCTGGCTCGCGCCGTGGGACCTGCCGAACGGACTGCTCCTCGTCGCCACGGCGCTCGCCGGGCTGGCGGGTGCGGTCGTGCTCGTCGCCGCGGTGCGCGCTCGGGACCGTCGGGCGCTCGCGTTCGCGGTGTCGGTCCTTGCGTTCGCGCTCCTGTGGCCCGCGCCGAGCTGGGTTACCGAGGTGCTCCTCGTCGTCGCGCAGGGTGCACTCGTGGCGTTCGGGGTGCTGACCATCCGGAACGAGGACGGCGTGCAGCGGGCCTTCGGCTGGATCGTCACCGTGGCGGCGTCGCTGTGGTTCGTCGCGGCGCTGCTGTCGAACACGGTCCTGCTCACAGCGCTGCCGCAGGAGGCGCTCGGCATCGTGCTGGCCGTCCCGGGGCTGCTGCAGACCGTGGCGTACCTCGCGGCGACGGTGCTCGTCGCCGTCCCGCTCCTGCGTCCGGTGGGCCGGGGCGTGAACGCGCTCTGGGCCTCGGCCGAGGTGCGCTGACTCCGCAACGACGCTGAGACCGCAGGGCCGCAGGGCCGCGGCGCCGCAGCGCCGGCGTGCGCCCCTCAGTCGGCCCGTGCCGCCAGGCGCTCGGACCGGCGCACTGCCTGCTCGTCCGGGTCGGGCACCGGCGCAGCCTGGATGAGTCGACGCGTGTAGGGGTCCTGCGGTGACCGGAGGATGGCGTCGCGGGTCCCCTGCTCGGCGACCTTCCCGCCGTGCAGCACGAGGACCCGGTCGCACAGCGTGTCGACCACGGCCAGGTCGTGGGTGACGAACAGGCACGCGAAGCCCAGGCGTTCCTGCAGCTCGCGGAAGACGTCGAGCACCCGCGCCTGCACCGAGACGTCGAGGGCGCTCGTCGGCTCGTCGGCGATGAGCAGTGCGGGGTCGAGTGCGACGGCGCGCGCGATCGCGACGCGCTGCCGTTGTCCGCCGGAGAGCTCGTGCGGGAAGCGCTCGCGGTACCCGCCGTCCAGGCCGACGTCCGCGAGCAGCCGGTCCACCCGTTCGTCGATCTGGGCCGACGGCAGGCGCAGGATCTGCCGGAGCGGCTCGGCGACGGTCTGTCCGACCGTGTAGCGCGGGTTGAGCGACCGGAGCGGGTTCTGGAAGACCACGCCGACGTGTCGCCGCATCTCCCGACGAGCTGCTCGCCGGGCGACCGCCACGTCGGTGCCCTCGACGACGACCGAACCGGACGTGATCGGTGCGAGCCCCACGGCGGCGCGGCCGATGGTGGTCTTGCCGCTGCCGGACTCGCCCACGAGTCCGACGATCTCACCGCGACCGACCGTGAACGACACGTCGTCGACCGCGCGGAACCGCCCGCGCAGTGCACCGCCGTACTCGACCACGAGGTGCCGGACGTCGAGGACGACCGACGGGGCCTCCGTGACGGGGTCGACCCGCGCCTCCCGGCCGACCTCGGCGCCCATGCGTGGGACCGCAGCGAGCAGGTCGCGGGTGTAGTCGGCGGACGGTGCGGAGAAGACCGCGGCGACGGTGCCCGTCTCGACGACGCGACCGCGGCGCATGACGACCACGCGGTCGGCGATGTCGGCGACGACGCCCATGTCGTGGGTGATGAGGAGGATCGCGGTGCCGGTGCGTTCCCGCAGCGCACGCAGGACGTCGAGCACCTCGGCCTGCACCGTGACGTCGAGTGCGGTGGTCGGCTCGTCGGCGATGAGCAGGTCGGGGTCGGCGGCGAGCGCCATCGCGATCATCACCCGCTGCGCCTGTCCGCCGGAGAGCTCGTGCGGGTACTGGCCGAGCCGGCGTTCGGGTTCCGGCACCTCGACGGCACGCAGGAGTTCGAGCGACCGCGCACGGACGGCGGCGCGGTCGTGCGAGGCGTCGGCGCGGCGGACGGCCTCGGCCAGCTGGAACCCGACCGTGAACACCGGGTTGAGGGCAGCCGACGGGTCCTG
Source organism: Curtobacterium sp. RIT-PI-V (assembly GCF_025642935.1). NCBI lineage: Bacteria > Bacillati > Actinomycetota > Actinomycetes > Micrococcales > Microbacteriaceae > Curtobacterium > Curtobacterium sp. RIT-PI-V. The sequence goes on along the minus strand of NZ_JANZKM010000024.1, from coordinate 60,095 downwards.
GAAGATCATCGACACGCTGCGGCCGCGGACCCCGCGCAGGGTGCGCTCGTCGGTGCCGAGCACCTCGAGGTCGCCGAGCCGGATGCTGCCGGAGGACCGCGCCCCGTCCGGCGCGATCCCCATCGCCGTCATCGCCGTCATGCTCTTGCCGGAACCGGACTCCCCGACGACGGCGACGACCTCGCCGCGGCCGACGGTGAACGAGGCGTCGTCGACCGCGCGGACCTCGGCGCCGTCGACGTCGAAGGTCACGGACAGGTGGTCGACGGTCAGGACGTCGGTCATGGGGTCTCCGAGCGGTCGGTGCGGTCGCGGGCGGCCTTGAACGCCTCCCAGTCCTCGAGCATCTTGTGGTGGTGGCCCTGCAACCACTGCATGTAGTCGCGGCCGTTGAGCAGGCGCTCACGCACCTCGGCGTCGACGTCGCCCGCCCCGGTGCGGCCGGCGTGCTCGACGACGGCCAGACCGTGTCCGATGATGTCGCGCTGCCGGTCGAGGTACTTCCGTTCGCCGGCGAGCCAGGAGCCCCAGACGTCGGCCTCGGCACGGAAGTAGTGGCTGCGCTCACCGGCGACGATCTGCCGCTTCACGAACCCGGAGTCGACGAGCCGGCGCGTCGCCATCGAGACCGAACCGGAGCTGGCGCCGAGCGCGCGCTGGAGATCGGCGGAGGACGAGTGCGGCGCGCGCGTCATCATCAGGTAGCCGAGCACGCGGGCGTCGGTCAGGGGCATGCCCGCACCGTCGTTGAGCATGAGGGCGAACTCCTCGACGAACGCCTGGCGGTCGGGTCCGAGCACGACGTCGTCGTGCCCGGCACCGTCGCCCCGACCGTCCACGTCACTCACGGTGCCAGCCCTGCCGCGACCTCGGGCGACTCGGCCGGGATCGTCCACGGTTCCTCGGTCATGCCGCCACCGGCACGGATCGACCGGACGGTACCGTCGGCGTCGCGCGTGAAGGTGATGTCCTCGTCGACCGAGCCGAAGCGGTTGCCGTGCGTCATCCGGAGCGTGTCCGCGTCGACGACCTCGAGCCGGGTCGGGGTGTCGAGCGGTTCGGGTCCGGACGGGTCGACCTCGACGAGCCGGTCGCCGATCCGGGCGATGTCGCTGACGCCCCACGGGTTGGCGAAGCGTCCGGTGTAGGTGGTGGTGTCGACGTCGTCGGGCACGGGGGTGCCGGGCGCGGACGTGTCCGCCGCGGCGTCGAGCATCTGCACGATGGCGGTGGCGATGAGGGTGGCGGGACCGGCGGCGGCGCTCGTCAGCACGGACACGACGAGTCCGGATGCCGGGTCGAACAGCGACTGCGTGATGTGCCCCGGGAACCCGCCGGAGTGACCGCGGACCTCGCGGCCGCCGATGCGGTCGACGATGAACCCGGCGCCGTAGCCGCGGGCGGCCGGGTCGTCGGTGGCGCTCCAGGCCTTGCGCTGCGCGAGTCGCTTCGAGTGGTCGTCGAGCAGGCTGCCGGCCCCGATGACGTGCTGCGAGAAGTACTCGACCAGGTCGGACGCGGTGCCGTGGAACCCGGTGGCGGCGGCCATCGCGTGGGTGTCCACGTGGTCGATGCGCTGCCGCTGCCGCGCGGTGTGGAACCCGGTGTACCCGACCACGAAGTCGTCGGCGCGGGTGGGGTCCCAGTCCGGTCCGGTGTTGCGGAGGCCGAGCGGTTCGGTGATCGACTCGCGGACGAAGTCGTTGTAGGACTGCCCGGACACCGCTGCGATGACGAGCCCGAGCAGCGAGTACCCGAGGTTCGAGTAGTTGAACGACGACCCGGTGGGGACCTTCTGCCCGCGGTCGAGGACGAGCGCGAGCAGCTCCTGCTCGTCCGGGAACGGGCGGAGCAGCGACCAGTAGTCACCGTCGTGGCCGTCCCGGATGACCCCGGCGCCCATCTCCATGAGTTCCCGGATCGTGGCGTCGGCGAGCGGCGACCCGCCCTCGACGAGTGCCGGGACGTACGTGCCCACGGTGTCGTCGAGGCGGAGCGACCCGCGCTCGGCGAGCTGCAGGAGCGCGGTCGCGGTGAAGGTCTTCGAGTGCGAGGCGATGCGGAACAGGTCGGTGGTGGTCAGGCGGCGACCGGCCTCGACGTCGGCGTAGCCCCAGGCCTCGTCGAACAGCACCTCGCCGCCGAACCCGATGGCGACCTGCACGCCCGGCACCCGCAACTGCCAGACCTTGTACGACACCCACTCGTGGATGTAGGGCAGGGTCTTCCGGTACGCGGAGAGGGTGTCGGTCACGGTGGTCCTTTCGAAGGGCGGTGGTTCGAGTCTGGCGCGTCGGCCGCGATGGTGCCCGCCGCGACGCGGCGCGCGCCGTGCAGGTCAGCGCCGACGCGGGTCGAGCGCGGCGCGCAGCGTGTCGCCGAGCGCGATGACGGAGAGCACCGTGACGGCGAGGAACGTCGCGGGCGCGATGAGCATGTGCGGGGCGCGGAGGAACTGCGACGTCGCGGCGGAGAGCTGCAGCCCCCACGAGATCGCCGGGCTCTCGAGCCCGATGCCGAGGTAGGTCAGCGACGACTCGGACACGATGACGCCGCCGACGGTGATGGTCGCGAGCACGAGCAGCGGCGAGATCGACGACGGCAGCACGTACCGGGTGGTGATCCGCCAGGTGGACAGCCCCATCGTGCGGGCGGCGAGCACGAACTCGGCGTTCCGCACGCTGCGGACGCTCGAGCGCACGAGCCGGGCCATCGTCGGCCACCCGAACAGCGCGAGCACGAGCGACACCGTCAGCACGGACCGCTCCCCCACGCTGTTGAGCACCACGACGGCGCCGAGCAGGAACGGGAAGCCGAGGAACACGTCGGTCAGGCGGGCGAGCACGGCGTCGACCCAGCCGCCGACCATGCCGGCGATCGTCCCGACGACGACGGCGACCATGCCGGCGAGCACGGTGGTGAGCACCGCGACGGCGATCGAGGATCGGGTGCCGTACACGACGTTGGCGTACACGTCGCAGCCCTGCAGGTCGAAGCCGAACGGGTGTCCGCTGGTCGGCGAGGCGCCGCTCTGCCCGAGGTCGCACACCCGGGGGTCGCCGTGGCCGAACAGTCCGGCGAACAGCTGCGGGAACGACGCGACGAGCAGCACGACGACCAGGACCGAGGCGGGGACCCAGAAGCCCGGGGTGCGGGCCGCGGCCAGCAGGGGGCGTCGTCGGCCGCCGACGACGGGTTCGACGGTGGCGCTGAGCGCTGAGGTGGTCATGCGGCTGCTCCGGTCCGGACGCGGGGGTCGAGGGCGGCGTGCAGCAGGTCGACCAGCACGCTCGTGACGAGGAACACCAGGATGAGCGCCGTCGAGATGCCGACCACGACGGCACCTTCGTGCGACCGGATGCCCTGGAACAGCAGGTTGCCGACACCGGGCAGGTTGAAGATGCCCTCGATGATCACGGTGCCGCCCATCAGGTACCCGAGGTCGGTCGCCAGGTAGGTGGCGGTGGGGATGAGCGAGTTCCGCATCACGTGCACGCCGATGATCCGACCGGGCGTGAGCCCCTTGGCCCGTGCGGTCCGCACGTAGTCGGCGTCGAGGGTCTCGATCATCGAGGTGCGGGTGAGCCGGGACACCGCCGCGAGCCCGAACAGCGCGATGACGAACGCTGGCAGGATGTACGCCGTCGGCCAGCCCGCGGTGACGCCGGCGACCGGGAACCAGTGCAGCCGCACCGAGAACACGAGTTGCAGGGCGACGCCGAGGACGAACACGGGGATCGCACCGACGACGATGGTGCCGACCAGGACCGTCTTGTCGAGTGCGGTCCCGCGCTTCAGGGCGGAGAGCACCCCGAGCCCGATGCCCAGCACGATCTCGAGCGCCCAGGCGGTGAGCGCCAGGGTGATCGTGACGGGCCACCGCGAGGTCATCTGCTCGCCGACGGACTGCCCGTTGAAGTCGGTGCCGAAGTCGCCGCGGAACAGCCCGCCGAGGTACTGCACGTACTGCAGCCAGAGCGGCTGGTCCAGGTGGTACTCGGCCCGGAGCGTGCGGACGACCGCGTCGCTGAGCGGCCGGTCGCCGCCGAGCGCCCGGATCGGGTCGCCCGGCAGCGCGAACGTCATCGCGTAGATGAGGAACGTCACCCCGAGGAACACGATGGCCAGGCCGCCGAGCCGGCGACCGACGGCGAGCGTCGGACGCATCACGCGCCTCCCGACACGGCCGCCGACACCGGACGGGAGGCACGGGTCGGGTCCGCACTGTGCCTTCCGTCGTCGCCTTCGGCGACGTGGCTCGCGCAGGCGAGGATCGCCCCGTACTGCACCCCCACGAGTTTCCGCACCGGGATCGGTTCCGCCTCGGAGGCGGCGTCCGCCTGCCAGTGCGCGTAGCGCTCCGCCAGGCGGTCGCGGAGCCGCCGGAGCGGCGCGGACGCCGTGCCGGCGGTGGTCTCCGCCTCGACCGCGCGGAGCAGCATGCCGCCGTAGCGCAGCCGGAAGCAGCGGACCAGGTCCTCGCAGCCGAAGCGCTCCGCGACGGTGGCCCGCCGGTCGGCCGGCTCGCGGTCGGCCCGGCGGCGGTCGGTGTCCGCCGTGCTGGCGAGCATCGGCACGAAGGCCCGCGACGCCTCGAGGAACGGCGACTCGATCGACAGCATCGGCGACGCCTCGTCGAGCAGCTGCTGGAGTTCCTCACCCGAAGCGCCGAGCTCGGCGGAGCAGCGCCGCAGCAGGTCGGCGTACGACTCGTCGGTCGGGGTCTGGTCGTCGGCGTCCGGGTGGCTCCAGTACGGCAGTTCGGCCACCATGCACAGTGCCCCGTGCCGCATCGCCCACGCCGCGCTCGACGCACCGTGGATGTGCTCGCCCGGGTCGACCCCGAGCCCTTCCAGGTAGTCGTACGCGGTCTCGATCCCGTCCATCGCGAACACCGCGGGGGCGAGTTCGCGCAGGAACGGTGACTCGGGCTCCCCGGTGTCGAGCGGCAGCCCGAGCGCGGCGGGGACCGCGTGCAAAGTGTCGACGACGTCGGGCAGGTCCTCGGACAGGTAGTAGTAGACCCCACCCATCTCGCCGTTGTGCAGTGACACCAGCAGGTCCGGCTCGGTGTCGTCGATGAGCCGCATGAACGCGAGCGTCTCGGGCAGCACCTGGTCGAAGTACACCGACTTGTAGCGGTTCGGGAACGTCCACTCCACCTGGCTGTCCGGGGCCGGGCGGTAGAAGTGCCGCGAGTAGAACACGCGGTCGTGCGGGTCGTGGAACCAGGCCTCGTTGAGCCGCATGCCGTCCGGGTCGATCGTCGGGACGATGTGCCAGGTGACGTCGAGCGCACGGGCGTCGTCGTCGGTGAGCACCGTCTCGGCGAGGTGCAGGGCCGTCCACGAACCGATCGGTTCGTTCGGGTGCACGCCGCCGACCACGACGGCGGCGTGCGACCCGGTGCCGATCCGGTAGGAGTGCAGCGGTTCGCCGAGCCGGCTGGTGCCGATCCGGGTAACCGTGACCTGGTCCGGGTGCGCCGCGGCGAGCGCGTCGAACCGGGCGTGCAGGTCGTCGACGAGCGGGAAGCCGTCTCGGGCGGGGACCTCGGCCGCCAGGCGGAGGATGGTGCGCTGGTCCATGTGGTGGTGCCCTACTTCACGGCGATCTGCGCGACGACCGGGCTGCCGGCGACCGCGGGGAGCTTCGTGACCTTGTCGCTCGTGACGTACGAGTACTTGTCGAAGAAGGTGGGGACGACGGGGAAGTCCTCGAGCACGGCCTCCTGCGTCTTCGTGTAGTACTCGTTCGCCTCGTCCTGCGAGCCGGCCGAGTCGGCCTTCGCCAGCAGGGCGTCGACGGTGTCGGACTGGTAGTACCCGGTGCAGGGCGAGCAGCCGCCGGCCAGGGTGAACAGGGCGCGGAGGGTGTTCTGCTGGCTGATGTACAGCGCACCCCAGTGACCGAAGTGCGGGCCGGCGACCTTCTTGTCCGTCAGCTCGGAGTAGTACGAGGCCCAGTCGGTGGTGGCCTTCGCGACGGTGTCGACGCCCAGGTTCTGCCGGATCTGGTTGGCGTAGGCCTCGTAGAGCGAGTCGAGGCCGCTGCCGCCGGGGTAGACGAGCGTGATCGTGCCGTCGAAGCCACCGGACTTCGCCAGGAGCTGCTTCGCCGCTGCGGGGTCGAACTCGCACGCGTCGCCGCAGATGCCTTCTTCCGTGCCGGACATCGACGGGGGCGTGAGTGCGGTGGCGGGGTCGTACAGGCCGCCGTAGATGGCGGTGTTCACCTCGTCGCGGTCGATCGACATCGAGATCGCGCGTCGGACGTCCGGGTCGGAGTAGCGGTCGTCCCAGAGCGGGAAGCCGAGGTAGTCGATGCCCGGGGCGTCGAAGGAGTGCAGGCGGTCGCCGAAGTCGGCCTTCGCGCTCGTCATCTTGTCGGTCGGCAGGAACAGCACGTCGGCGTTGCCCGCGAGGACGTCGGTGTAGGCGGTGTTCATGTCCGAGTAGCTCCGGAACGTGACGTCCTTCGTCACCGGCTTCGTGCCCTCGTAGTCCTTCCACGCGGTGACGGTGAACTCCTTGTCCGCCTTCCACGCCGACTGCATCTCGTAGGGGCCGTTCCCGATCGGCTTCTTGTCGTACGCCTTCAGGTCGTCGTAGGCGGCCTCGGGCATCGGGTAGAACGCCGTCTGGGCCTGGCTGAGCTGCAGCGGGAACTGGCTGTCGGCGTGCGTGAGCGTGACCGTGAAGGTGTCCTTGCCGGTGACCTTCAGCCCCGACATCTCCTTCGTCTTCGGGGTGCCCTTCGCCGGGTTGAGGTCCGTGTACCCGACGATCGCGGCGAGCTGCCCGCTGTTCTCCCACGCGTTGGGGCCGTAGGCGACGTGGTTCCAGGCCTTCACGTAGCTCTCCGGGGTGACGGCCTCGCCGTTCTGGAACGTCCAGCCGTCGCGGAGGGTGATCGTCCACGTGGTGGCGTCGTCGCTCTCGACGCTCTTCGCGGCGACGTCGTGGAGCTCGCCCTTCGCGTCGGTCTGCGTCAGCGGGGCGAACAGGCTCTGCACCTGGTCGAACGCGACGGTCTGTCGTCCGGGCGTCAGGTGGTCGGGCTCGCCGGTGGCGTACACCAGGCTCGCGTCCGCTGCGGAGTCGGCCGTGCCGCTCGCCGAGCAGCCGGTCACCACGAGCGCCAGTGTGGCTGCCGTGGCGAGGGCGGCGATGGTCCTGCGTCGCATGGGGGTCTCCTCGGGTCGTCGTTGATGAGTGAAGCTAGGCCCGTCGGAGCACCCGGCACAATGCTTCTTTCAATGAACTCTGAAACTTTTACCGTTCTGAAACACTCGTGAAACGACAGGTGTCGCGCTCGACCGGGGCCGTGTGCCACGCTCGGACCATGCGGCACACACCCCACTTCCTGATGACGGACGTCGACGAGGTCAAGCGCCTCGTCGCCGGCAACCCGTGGGCCACGATCGTGTCGCACACCGACGCCGGGATCGTCGCGTCGCACTACCCGTTCCTGCTCGAGACGCCCGGTCCGGACGACGACCCCGACGCGATCGTCCTCGTCTCGCACGTCGGCCGCCCCGACGAGCTCGCGCACGAACTCGGCCGCCACGAGGTCCTGATCGTGGTGCAGGGTCCGCACGGCTACGTCTCCCCCGCGTGGTATCCGCCCGAGCAGTTCGTGCCGACCTGGAACCACGTCACCGCCCACCTGTGGGGCACGCCGGAACTGCTGTCCGACGACGAGAACTTCCGGGTGCTCGGCGAGCTCGTCGACCACTTCGAGCGCGTCATGCCCGAGCCGGTGTCCCTCGAGATCGACGAGGAGACCGCACGCCGGATGGCGAAGGGCACCGTCGGCATCCGGATCCGGGTCACCCGGTTCGACGCCCGCGCGAAGCTCTCCCAGAACAAGGCCCCCGAGGTCGTCGACCGCATCATCGCCGGCCTGCGCGGCGACGGCCCCTACGCGTCGCCGGCGCTCGCCGACGAGATGGCACGGGCGCACGGTCTGGAGGAACGGTGAGCGAGATCCTGCTCCGCACCGTCCGCCGGGTGGGCACCTCCGGGGCCCCTGCCGACGTCCGCATCGCCGACGGCCTGGTCACCGAGATCGCGCCGGCCGGCACGCTCGACCCCGCCGGCCCCGACACCGAGGTCGTCGAGGCCGCCGGTGCCTGGCTCGGCCCCGGCCTCCGCGACCACCACACGCACTTCGACCAGTGGGCCCTGGTGCGCCGCCGCATCGACGTCTCCGGCTGCGACTCCGCGGAGTCGACCGCCGACCTCCTCGCCGCGGTCGCGCGGACCGGGGTGCCGGACCGCGTGCTGATCGGACACGGCTACCGCGACGGGTTGTGGCCGACCCCCGCACGACGCGAGCTGCTCGACCAGGCCGCACCGGGCCTCCCGACCGTCGTCATCAGCGGTGACCTGCACGCCGTCTGGTGCAACGCCCTCGCGCTCGCGCACTTCTCCGCACTCGTCGGCCGGCCGCTCGAGGCGGGCCCGGACGGGGTCCTGCGCGAGCAGGACGCCTTCGACGTGACCGGCGCGCTCTCGCAGGTGCCGGACGACCTGCTCGACGGGTACGTCGCCGATGCCGTGGAGGCCGCCGCGGCCCGCGGTGTGACGGGCATCGTCGACCTCGAGATGCGCTTCGGCCTCGACCGCTGGACGCGCCGGATCCACGCCGGCACCGACGCGCTCCGGGTGTCGTCGGGCGTCTACCCGGCGGAACTCGACGCCGTGATCGACCGCGGACTCCGTACCGGCGACGTCGTCGACCGGACCCGGGGCCTCCTCACGATGGGGCCGTTCAAGGTCGTCACCGACGGCTCGCTCGGCACCCGGACCGCGGCCATGACCGACGGCTCCGGCGTGCTGGCGTGGGAGTTCGACGACCTCGTGGCGATCACCCGCCGGGCCGTCGACGCCGGACTCGTGCCCGCGATCCACGCCATCGGCGACCGGGCGAACACCCTCGCGCTCGACGTCTTCGAAGCCGTCGGCGCCCGCGGCACCATCGAGCACGCCCAGCTGCTCGTCGACACCGACGTCGACCGGTTCGCCAGGCTCGGGGTGGCCGCCTCGGTGCAGCCCGAGCACGCCATGGACGACCGCGACATCGCCGACCGGCACTGGGCGGGCCGCACCGACCGCGCCTTCGCGTTCGCGTCGCTCGCCCGAGCCGGTGCCCGGCTGCTGCTCGGGTCGGACGCCCCCGTCGCACCACTCGACCCGTGGATCTCGATGGCCGCGGCCGTCGGACGCGACCGGGACGGCCGCGACCCGTGGCATCCCGCCGAACGGCTCTCCACGCTCGCCGCGTGGCAGGGCTCGACGGACGGTCGGATCAGCGTCGCAGTCGGTGACGTCGCGGACCTGGTGCTCGTCGGGTCGGACCCGCTGGCAGCGTCGTCGTCCTCGTTGCGCTCGACGCGGGTGCTCGCGACCGCGATCGCCGGACGGTTCACGTACTCAGAGCTCTGAAGCGCGCTACTTCTGGTCCTTCGGGCACCAGTAGAGCTTCCGGCCGGCCATGTCGGCCATCCGGATCTCGGTGCCGCACACCCGGCAGGGCTCACCCTGGCGGTGGTAGACCCAGTGCCGGTCCTTGCGCGACCGCTGCGCCTTCTTGTACTCGGCGTCGGACAGGCCGTCCATCGTCATCATCAGGCCGTCGCGGACGCCGTCGTGCAGCAGCTTCGACCAGTCCGCCCACAGCGCCTTCGCCTGCTTGACGGTGATCTTCTTGCCCGGCTTGTAAGGGTCGATCCGCTGCCGGAAGAGCAGTTCGGCACGGTAGATGTTGCCGATGCCGGCCACGACCGACTGGTCCATGAGCAGCTGCCCGATGGCGACGTTGCGCTTCCGGACGTTGTCGACGAAGGCCTTCTCGGCCTCGGGGCCGTCGTCGTTCATCGGGTCGGGGCCGAGCTTGTCGAGGGCGCGCTGCACCTCGGCCGGCGTCTCCACGACGCACGCGGTCGGGCCGCGCAGGTCGGCGACGGTGTCCTCGGTCAGGATCCGGACGCGCACCTGGCCGACGGGGTCCGGTGGGAAGGACTCGATCGGGTCCTCCGCCTTCTCCTGCTCGGCCATCCGGTACCGGGCCAGCCGCGGTGCGCCGATCGAGCTGAGCGACTCCTCGCGGTCGTCGTCGTCCGACAGCGCCTCGGCGGTGGAGATCACCCCCGCGAAGTCCCACGCGCCGTACAGGCCGAGGTGGACCCGGAGGAACAGGTCGTCCTCGAACTCGAGGAACATCTGCTTCGCCACCGCGCGGGCGGCGACCAGCTTCTTGCCGTCGAGCTGCGCGGCCCCGGCGGCGAACCGCCCCTGCGGACTGGACACCTCGCAGCGCTTGCCGACGAAGTGGCGGGTGAACTGGTTGGCGATTCGGTGGACGGAGTGACCCTCGGGCATGGGACCTGTCTACTCGGCCGAGCCGTCGATCTGCTTGCCGGCGATGTGCCCCGTCTGCTCGTACTCGGCCAGCTGCGCGATGCGGCGTGCGTGACGCTCCTCGCCCGAGAACGGCTCGGCGATGAACAGGTCGACGAAGCGGATCGCTTCGTCCTCGGTGTGCTGGCGGGCACCGATCGAGATGACGTTGGCGTCGTTGTGCTGGCGTGCGAGGAGTGCGGTCGACTCGTTCCAGACGAGCGCTGCGCGGACGCCCTCGACCTTGTTCGCGGCGATCTGCTCGCCGTTGCCGGAGCCGCCGAACACGACGCCGAGCGCCTGGACGCCGGCACGCTGGTCGTGCACCACGGCGTGCGCGGCGTTGATGCAGAACGAGGGGTAGTCGTCGAGCGCGTCGTACTCGGTCGGTCCGTGGTCCACGACCTCGTGCCCGGCTTCGGTCAGGTGCGTTGCGAGGGTCTGGTTGAACTCGAGGCCGGCGTGGTCCGTTCCGAGGTGGATGCGCATGGAACCGATCCTATTCCTGCGGCTACTGCCCCCGGACCACCACGACGACGTACCGCGTGGGCCCCTCGCCCGGGTTCCGGTAGACCACGTCGGCGGGGTCACCGAGCTCGATCCGGTCGCCCGCGGCGAGCCGCGTCGGCTCGCCGCCGACGACGAGCTCGAGCACGCCGTCGACCACCCAGATGCAGTGCCGCAGGAACGCGTAGGCGGACGCTGGGTAGGCCACTTCGCGGCCGGCCGGGAGGCGCACCTCGGTGACGTCCGCGGGGAAGGCGGCGCTCGAGACCGGACGGCGGCGGTACCCGGTGTCGGGATCGGTCCAGGACTCCGCGGTCGCGCCGCGTTGGATGCCACGTGCGTCGTCGGGGTCGGTCGCCCTGGGCACCTCGTGCTCGAGGGCCTCGTCGAGGAGCTGCGAGATCGTCAGGCCGAAGGCGCCGGAGAGCCGACCGAGGATCGTCGCGGTGGGGCTCGACACCCCGCGCTCGACGCGGTTGATCATCGCGCGGGAGACGCCGGACTCCTCGGCGAGCTCGGTGAGGCTCCACTTGCGTTCGGTGCGCAGGCGTTGGAGGCGCTCGCCGAGGGCACGCTGCTCGGCGGCGACCGCGTCGTCCGGGGTGGTCGCGTCGTCGATGACCGTTGCGTCATCCGCGATCGGTTCGTCTACGATGTGAGACATGACGACAGCATATGCGACGAACGGGACGGATCCGGTCGTGGTGCGCGATTGCGGACCCCGCGACCTCGACGTCGTGCACGCCCTGCACGTCGACGCCGTGCTGCACTCCACTGCCATCTGGCAGGAGACCCCGCACCCCCGCGCGTACTTCGACGGCTGGCTGGCCGAACGGCGGGGCGACGGGTACCCCGTGCTCGTCGCCGAGGTCGACGGCACCGTTGCCGGGTACGCCACGTACTCGCAGTGGCGACCGCACCACGGCTACCGGCTCACTGTCGAGCACAGCGTCTACGTGGTCGAGTCGTTCCGCGGTCGGGGCATCGCCTCGACCCTGATGCGGTCGCTCGTCGAGCGGGCGACCGCCGAGGGCCGGCACGTCATGATGGCGGGGATCTGCAGCACGAACACCGGGTCGATCGCCCTGCACGAGAAGCTCGGGTTCAGCACGGTCGCGGTCGTGCCCGAGGTCGGACGCAAGTTCGACCGCTGGCTGGACCTGACGCTCATGCGCCTGCCGCTCGCCTGACGCGAGCCGAGGGGCGGGGACGAGCCGCGCCTCCCGTCAGTCGGTGGTGTCGAAGACCGGGCCGACGGTGCGCGAGCGCTTGAGCTCGAAGAAGCCAGGGTACTTGGCCACGGCGACGACGCCGTCCCACAGGTCGAGCGCCTCCTGGCCCTTGGGTGCCGGGGAGATGACCGGGCCGAAGAACGCGGTGCCGGCGACGGCGATGACGGGCGTGCCGACGTCCTGTCCGACGCGGTCGATGCCGTCCTGGTGGCTGACGCGCACGGCGGCGTCGACCTCGTCGGTCCAGGCGTACTCGAGCAGGTCGGCGTCGAGGCCGAGCTCCGCGAGCACTGCGGGGACCACCTGGTCGGGGTCGTGCTCCTGGCGGTGGTGGACGTGCTCACCGAGGGCGTCGTAGAGCGGCTTCACGATGTCCTGGCCGAGCCGGAGCCGCGCCGCCGTGACGATGCGCGGGTAGAGCTGCCCCTTGTGGATGCGCTCGCGGTACTCGTCGGGGATGTCCTGGTCCTCGTTCAGGACGAACAGGCTCATCACCTTCCACGTGACGTCGAGGTCGCGGTGCTCGGCGACCTCGCCCACCCAGCGGCTCGTCATCCACGCCCAGGGGCAGTTCGGATCGAACCAGAACTCCACGGTGGTGCGTTCGGTCGGGTGTTCCGTCGTGTGTTCCGTCGTCTTGTCCACAGTCGTCTCGCTCACGCTCCGAGCGTACGCGGCGTCGCTAGGCTGGGGATGACCGTCCCGCCGGTGCACGACGCCGTGCCGGGACTCCCCCGCGCGGACCACGATCGTCCGCGTCCTCAGCGAAGATGGAGCGTTGCGTGCCCGGAGAGAACCTCACCAGAACCGAAGCCCAGGAACGTGCCGGCATCGTCAGCGTGCAGACGTACGACGTCGAGCTCGACCTGACCCGCGGCGCCGAGACCTTCGGCAGCACCACCCGCGTGCGCTTCACCGCGACCGCCGGTGCGTCCACGTTCATCGACGCGATCACGAAGACCGTGCACTCCGTCACCCTGAACGGCACCGCGCTCGACGTCGCTGCGGTGAACGACGGCGTCCGCATCCAGCTCGACGGCCTGCAGGAGCAGAACGAGCTCGTCGTCGTCAGCGACGCGCTGTACACGAACACCGGCGAGGGCCTGCACCGCTTCGTCGACCCCGTGGACGACGAGGTGTACCTGTACTCCCAGTTCGAGGTCCCCGACTCGCGCCGCATGTTCGCGGTGTTCGAGCAGCCCGACCTCAAGGCACAGTTCTCCTTCACCGTGACGGCGCCGTCACGGTGGCAGGTCGTGTCGAACTCCCCGACGCCCGAGCCCCACGTCGACGGTGAGCACGCGACCTGGGCCTTCGCGCCCACCGCGACCATCTCGAGCTACATCACGGCGCTCATCGCCGGCCCGTACGAGGTCGTCCGCGACGAACTCACGAGCAGCGACGGCCGCACCATCCCACTCGGCGTCTTCGCGCGCAAGTCGCTGGCCGAGTACCTCGACCCCGAGTACGTGTTCGAGACCACGAAGAAGGGCTTCGCCTACTACGAGGAGAAGTTCGACGTCCCGTACCCGTTCGAGAAGTACGACCAGCTCTTCGTGCCGGAGTTCAACGCCGGCGCGATGGAGAACGCGGGCGCGGTCACGTTCACCGAGACCTACGTCTTCCGCTCGAAGGTGACCGACGCCATCAAGGAGCGCCGGGTCGTCACGATCCTGCACGAGCTCGCGCACATGTGGTTCGGCGACCTCGTCACCATGAAGTGGTGGAACGACCTGTGGCTGAACGAGTCGTTCGCCGAGTGGGCCTCCACGATCGCCACCGCCGAGGCCACCGAGTGGACCGAGGCGTGGACCACGTTCCAGGCGATGGAGAAGTCCTGGGCCTACCGCCAGGACCAGCTCCCCTCGACCCACCCGATCGTCGCGACGATCAACGACCTCGAGGACGTCCAGGTCAACTTCGACGGCATCACGTACGCCAAGGGCGGCTCCGTCCTGAAGCAGCTCGTGGCGTGGGTCGGCATCGACGCGTTCTTCGCCGGTGTCTCGGCCTACTTCAAGAAGCACCACCACTCGAACACGGAGCTGCGCGACCTGCTCGTCGAGCTCGAGGCCACCAGCGGCCGTGACCTGTCCGAGTGGTCGAAGCTCTGGCTCGAGACCGCCGGGGTCAACACGCTCCGCCCGGAGATCGAGGTCGACGAGTCCGGCGCGATCACCGCGTTCGCCGTCCTGCAGGAAGCGCCGGCCGACTACCCGACGCTCCGCCCGCACCGCCTCGCCATCGGCGTCTACGCGTTCACGCAGGACGCGGACGCGCCGTTCGGTGCCGACACCGCGTCGTCCGGCGGCAAGCTCGAGCGCGTGCACCGCGTCGAGATCGACGTCGACGGCGCACGCACCGAGGTCCCCGAGCTCGTCGGCGTGCATCGCGGCGACCTCGTGCTCCTCAACGACGACGACCTGGCCTACGCCAAGATCCGTCTCGACGAGCAGTCCCGCACGACGGCGATCGAGCACCTCGCAGCCATCGCGAACCCGCTCGCCCGCTCCATCGTGTGGGGCGCGATGTGGGACGCCACGCGCGACGCCGAGTCGCCCGCCAGCGACTACGTCCGGCTCGCGCTCGGCAACATCGCGACCGAGTCCGAGTCGACGACCATCCGCACGACCCTGTCGCAGCTGCTCCTGACGACGCGCAACTACGTCGCGCCGTCGAAGGTCGACGCCACGGTCCGCACGGTGGGCGAGACGCTCTGGCAGCTCGCGGCCTCGGCCGAGGCCGGGTCGGACGCCCAGTTCCAGTTCGTGAAGTTCTTCGCGCAGATCGCGTCGACGCCCGAGCACGTCGCCACCCTGCAGGGGCTGCGTGACGGTTCGGTCACGCTGAACGGGCTCGAGATCGACACCGACCTGCGCTGGGAGCTGCTCGAGGGCCTCGTGCTCGCCGGTGCCGCCTCCGATGCCGACGTCGACGCCGAGCTCGCGGCCGACAAGACCGCGTCGGGTGAGCAGGCCGCGGCCCGCGCCCGTGCGACGATCCCGACCGCCGAGGGCAAACTGGCCGCCTTCGCGTCGCTCGTCGACTCGTCCGAGCTGCCGAACGCGATCGTGCGGCAGACCACGGTCGGGTTCCAGCACGTGAACAGCCCCGTCGTGCTCGAAGGCCTCGTGCCGAAGTACTTCGAAGTGCTCACCCGCATCTGGGCCGAGCGCAGCTACCACATGGCCGACACCATCGTCTCGGGCCTCTACCCGGCGCCGCTCGCGTCGGCCGAGCTCCGCGACGCCGCCCACGCGTGGCTCGAGGCGCACCCGGAGACCCCGGCGCTGCGTCGCATCGTGTCCGAGAGCGTCGCGGGCACGGAGCGTGCGCTCCGGGTGCAGGCGGCCGACGCTTGAGTCGCTCGTGAACACGGGCGGGGTCGCGGCGTTCCTCATGGAACGCCGAGGCCCCGCCCTCTAGCATCGACCGGATATGACCCTGGCTGCAGAGACCTCCGACGTTCCGAAGTGGGCATCCAACGCGTTCACCCAGTTCGTGGACGCCTGGCACATCCCGATCACGATCGTGATCACGATCATCGCGGCGATCATCCTGCGCGTGATCCTCCGCCGCATGATCAAGCAGATCGTCGATCGCGTCGTGAACGGCGTGAAGAAGCGTCAGGGTGCCGAGGACACGCAGGCGCTCATCGCGTCACCGGTCCAGACGGCGCGCGTGGTGCAGCGGACCCGCACCCTGGGCAGCGTGCTCGAGAACCTCGCGACGGTCATCGTCGTGGTGGTGGCTCTTGCGATCATCATCCCCGTGGCGATCCCGAACGCCGCCGTCGGCATCGTCGGTGGCGCCTCGCTCGTCGCCGCCGGCCTGGCCGTCGGCGCGCAGTCGATCGTGAAGGACCTGCTGTCCGGCATCTTCATGATCCTCGAGGACCAGGCCGGCGTCGGTGACGTCGTCGACACCGGGCAGGCCACGGGCGTCGTCGAGAACGTCGGGCTCCGTGTCATGCAGGTGCGCGACGTCAACGGGATCCTGTGGTTCGTGCCGAACGGCCAGATCCTGCGCGTCGGCAACCTGTCGCAGGGGTGGTCGCGGGTCCTCGTCGACATCACCGTCCCCTACGACACCGACATCGACGCCGTGCAGGACGCCCTGCTCACGGCCGCCGTCACCATGTCGCAGGAGCCCCGCTGGCGCCAGCGCATCGTCGAGAAGCCCGAGATCTGGGGCCTGCAGTCGGTGTCCACGGACGGCATGGTCTTCCGCCTCGTCGTGAAGACCCGCGCGTCCGAGCTCGACGTCGTCGGCCGCGAACTCCGCGCCCGCCTGAAGCACGCCGTCGACGAGCTCGGCATCACCCTGCCCGCGATGGCGATGATCATGCCCGAGGGCTGGGAGAACGCGACCTCGATCAACGGCCTGCGCTCCGTGCAGACGCGTCCGACCCCAGCGCCGACCAAGCCGCGCCGAACCAAGCGCAACGTGCTCGGGCAACCCATCCGGACCGACGACCACCACGACGGTGGGAAGGACTCCCAGTGACCGATCCCACGTCCCCGAACAGCGGCACCGGCGGAGCGGGCCTCGGCATGCCGGGGGTGCCGGGGGTGCCGGGGGTGCCGGCCCAGCCGATCACGCTGCGGGTCGGCGAGCACGGGGTCTCGGCCACCGGCTCGCTCTTCGACCGCATCGGCGGCGCCCCGACCTTCGACCGGCTCGTCCGCCGCTTCTACGAGGGCGTGCAGCAGGACGACGTCATCTGGCCGATGTACCCGGCCGACGACCTCGAGGGCGCGATCTGGCGCCTGTCGGCCTTCCTGCAGCAGTACTGGGGCGGGCCGGGAACCTACAGCGAGGAGCGCGGACACCCCCGGCTCCGGATGCGGCACAACCCGTTCCACATCACGTCCGAGGCCCGCGAACGATGGCTGCACCACATGCGCGAGGCCGTCGAGTCGCTGCAGCTCGCACCCCTCGACGAGGCCGAGCTCTGGGCGTACCTCGACCGCGCCGCGCACGCCATGACGAACACCTTCGACTGACCCGGGCGCGCCCCGCGCCCGCGCCCGCGGCCCCTTCAGGTTCCGAAATCTGCACATCTCGGCGGCGCCTCGTCCCGTTCATGGAACCTCGGCGAACGGCGCGCGGCATGTCGTGGAACCTCGGCGGCGCTGATGCCGCCGCCGAGGGCGGAACGTGGTCCTCAGCGCACGTACGAGCCGGTGGCGAGGTCCTCGACCAGGGACGGGTGCGTCGGGTTCCACCCGTAGGCGGAGCGCGCATGGGCACCGGACGCCTCCTGGTGCAGGAGCAGCGCGTCCGCGAAGGCCCCGCCGAGTCGCTCGCGCGAAGCTTCGACGCTCTCGGGGACGACCGGTGCACCGTGCGCCCCCGCTTCGGCGAGCTCGCGCACCGTCGGGTTGTCCCCGGACGCGGCGACGATGTACCCGTCCTGCTCGGCACGCTCCAGCGCGAGGACGTAGAGCTCGCCGAGGTCGTCGACGTGCACCGTGGTCCAGCGCTGCGAGCCGTCACCGACCAGCGTGACCGGCTGGGTGCCGTCGCTGACGAACATCGCGGGGATGCCGACACCTCGCCCGTACACGATGCCCGGGGCGACGATCGTGGTCCGCACGTCGCTCGCCCGCACGGCAGCCTCGTTCGCCGTACGCCACGACGTCAGCTCGGGCGGATCGATCGGCGACTGCTCCGAGATGTCCGTCGAGTTGCCGAAGGTGAAGATGCCGCCGGTGTGCACGAACGGCTTCGGTGTGCCGACGGACGCGCGCAGGACCGTCGCGGTGAAGTCCGGGTCGACGTCGGCGGCGGACGCCGTGTGCACGACGCCGTCGGTCTCGTCGAGCAGTCGTTCGACGACCTCGGTGTCGGTGACGTCCCCGACGAGGGCGTGCCCACCGGCGTCACGCACGTGCTGCGCCTTCTCGTCGGATCGGACGATGGCGGTCACCTCGTGCCCGTGGGCGACGAGGGCGCAGAGGACAGAGGAACCGATGTACCCGGACGCGCCGGTGAGCAAGACGTGCATGCGGCCAGCCAACCACCAGGCCCGACCGTGACGCTCGCTACGGGTTCAGGGTCCAGGCGCGGCGCTTGACCAGCACGTGCCCGCGCGACGTCGTGAGACGGCTCCACGGACCCGTCTCGAACAAGCGGACCGGGTCGTGCCCGAGGAAGCCGAGGCTCTCCCCCGCGAAGCCTGCACCAGCGGGCAGGTGCTCGATGCCCGGCACCGGACGGCCCCACACCTCGGATCGCACCTTGCGGATGATCGCCTCACCCGCGTTGGTCGGGACGGCATCGGCGACCTCGGCGATGCCGTCACGGGTGGCGCGGCGTAGCAGCTCCGGCGAGACGTCGGGCAGCGGCACCCATCCGCCACGGGGCGGGGAGATCGCCGCCCACGTCACGGTGTGGACCTCGTGCGGGAGCTCGACCTCGATCGGGGTGGCCCGCGTCGGGTCGGCGCCGTCTGCGTGCTCGGCGTCCTGTGCCTCGGCGAGGAGCCGGAGCCGCTCGAGCAGGGACTGCAGCGGCACCACGGCGTCGATCGTCGCGGGCTCGGTGAGCGAGAACGTACGGAGGCCGAGCACCGTCGGCAGCTCGTCGAGGAGTCCGAGGGGGTACAGGATCGCCGTGTAGACCGCGAGGACACCGGAGTCGGCGATGAGCCGGACCGAACCGTCCTCGATCCGAGCGGCACGTCCGAGGTACGTGCGGAGGTCACCGAGGGAGGCGGCGTCGGGAAGCGTGAACGAGGTGCCCATGTCGAACCGATCCTACCGGCGCACCCTGTGTTCGTAGACTGCACCACGTGAACGGCGAACCCGACTTCCTGCGGACACTCCGACTCGAGGACACCGGTGCGAGCACGGGTGAGACGATCCTCACCGGCGCGAACCACTGGTCCCCCGGTGGGCGGGTGTTCGGCGGTCAGGTGCTCGCCCAGTGCATCGTCGCTGCGCAGGCCACCATCGACGGGCGTGACATCCACTCGATGCACGGGTACTTCCTGCGCCCCGGCGACATCGACGTGCCGATCACCTTCGGTGTCGAACGCATCCACGACGGTCGGTCCTTCGCGACGCGGCGCGTGCAGGCCTACCAGCGCGGTGTGCCGATCTTCTCGATGATCGCGTCGTTCCAGGTGCCGGACACCGGGGTCGAGCACCAGGACCCGTACCCGGTGGACACGCCGTCACCGGAGTCGCTGCCGTCCGCCGCGTCGATCCTGTCCACCATCGACCACCCCGTCGCCAAGGCCTGGGCCGAACGGTCGATCGACCTGCGGCACGTCGAGGGACCGGTGTTCGTCGACGTGCAGGGCGAGCACGTGCCGCACCAGGCGGTCTGGTTCCGTGTGCAGGGCGATCTGCCGGACGACCCCGCGCTGCACCGTGCGGTCCTCGGGTACGCCAGCGACCTGTCGATCCTCGAACCGATCATGCGGCGGCACGGCGTCGCCTGGGGCACACCCGGCGTGAAGAGCGCCAGCCTCGACCACGCGATGTGGTGGCACCGCGACGGTCGGGCCGACGAGTGGGTCCTGTACACGCAGGAGTCCCCCAGCGCGCAGGGCGGCCGGGGGCTCGCCTTCGGCCGGATGTTCTCCCGCGACAGACGCCTGCTGGCGACCGTGGCGCAGGAGGGCATGATGCGGGTCCCTACGGGCGGCTGAACTCCACCGGGGCCTCGAGGTACTGCTCGCACGCCGCACGCTCGACCGCGGTCAGCCGCCGAGGACGGTTCGTGGCGGCGTCCACCATGACGAGCGCGGTCGTCGCCCGGGTGTAGAGCTCGGCCGGCTGCTGCCCGACCGGCGACCAGACCTCGTACGACACGTCGACGCTCGCTCCACCGAGCCGCCCGATCCACATCTGGATGTCGAGCGGCTGGCGCAGGTACGGGATCGACGCGAGGTACTCGAGGCGCTGTCCGGCGATCACCGTCATCGTGCCGGAGCCCGGCCGACCGTCGATGATCGGCTCGGGCAGGCTGCCGTCAGCCGACAGCTCACCGGCGTCCGGGCCCCAGAACCCCACGATGC
Source organism: Curtobacterium sp. RIT-PI-V (assembly GCF_025642935.1). NCBI lineage: Bacteria > Bacillati > Actinomycetota > Actinomycetes > Micrococcales > Microbacteriaceae > Curtobacterium > Curtobacterium sp. RIT-PI-V. Next base: position 39,924 of record NZ_JANZKM010000024.1, on the reverse strand, counting down.
GCGCCTCTTCGAGCAGGCGCAGCATCGCGGAGTTGTTGACGTGGCCGTAGGCGTCGATGTCGCTCCACCGCATGCGGATGGGAGCGTGCAGTCTCGCCACGCGGGTCAGTCGCGGGTGAGCTTGCGGTACGTCGCGCGCCCGGGCTTCGCGGCGTCGGCACCGAGGCGCTCGATCTTGTTCTCCTCGTACGCCTCGAAGTTGCCCTCGAACCAGTACCAGTTCGGCGTGCCGTCCTCGTTGAGGCCTTCCCACGCCAGGATGTGGGTCGCGATGCGGTCGAGGAACCACCGGTCGTGGGTGATGACCACAGCGCAACCGGGGTACTCGAGCAGGGCGTTCTCGAGGCTGCCGAGGGTCTCGACGTCCAGGTCGTTCGTCGGCTCGTCGAGGAGCAGCAGGTTGCCGCCCTGCTTGAGCGTCAGCGCGAGGTTCAGACGGTTGCGCTCACCACCGGACAGGATGCCGGCACGCTTCTGCTGGTCCGGGCCCTTGAACCCGAACTGCGAGACGTACGCACGGGACGGGATCTCGGTCTTGCCGACCTGGATGTAGTCGAGCCCGTCGGACACGACCTCCCACAGGTTCTTGTTCGGGTCGATGCCGCCACGGCTCTGGTCGACGTACGAGATGTCGACCGTGTCGCCGATCTTCAGCGTGCCGCCGTCGAGGGGCTCGAGCCCGACGATCGTCTTGAACAGCGTCGTCTTGCCGACACCGTTCGGGCCGATGACACCGACGATGCCGTTGCGGGGCAGCGTGAAGGACAGGTCACCGATGATGACGCGCTCACCGAACTGCTTGTGCAACTTCTCGGCGTCGATGACCTGCGAGCCCAGACGCGGGCCCACGGGGATCACGATCTCCTCGAAGTCGAGCTTGCGGGTGCGCTCGGCCTCGGTGACCATCTCTTCGTACCGGGCGAGACGGGCCTTCGACTTCGCCTGACGGCCCTTGGTGTTGCTGCGGACCCAGTCGAGCTCGGAGGACAGGCGCTTCGCGAGCTTCGCGTCCTTCTTGCCCTGCACCTCGAGGCGCGCACGCTTCTTCTCGAGGTACGTCGAGTAGTTGCCCTCGTACGGGTAGAGGCGACCACGGTCGACCTCGGCGATCCACTGGGCCACGTGGTCCAGGAAGTACCGGTCGTGGGTCACGGCGAGGACGGCACCGTGGTACTGCTGCAGGTGCTGCTCGAGCCACTGCACACTCTCGGCGTCCAGGTGGTTGGTGGGCTCGTCGAGCAGGAGCAGGTCGGGCTTCTGGAGCAGGAGCTTGCAGAGCGCGACACGACGCTTCTCACCGCCGGACAGGTGCGTGACGAGCTCGTCCCCCGGGGGGCACTGGAGCGCGGCCATGGCCTGCTCGAGCTGCGAGTCGAGGTCCCACGCGTCGGCGGCGTCGATCTCCTCCTGCAGCGTGCCCATCTCGGCGAGGAGCGCGTCGAAGTCGGCGTCGGGCTCGGCCATCAGCGCGGAGATCTCGTTGAAGCGGGCGAGCTTCGCGTGGATCTCGCCGACGCCTTCCTGGACGTTCTCGAGCACGGTCTTCGTCTCGTCGAGCTCCGGCTCCTGCATGAGGATGCCGACGGTGAAGCCCGGCGTGAGCTTCGCCTCGCCGTTCGACGGCTGGTCGAGACCGGCCATGATCTTCAGGATCGTCGACTTGCCCGCACCGTTCGGTCCCACGACGCCGATCTTGGCGCCGGGGAGGAACGACATCGTGACGTCGTCGAGGATCAGCTTGTCGCCGACCGCCTTGCGGGCGCGGACCATCTGGTAGATGTACTCAGCCATATCGGCCCCTAGTGTAGTGACCCCGTCGGTGCGTCGCGCGCTCGGCACCGGATCGCCGCTTCGCGCACCCGGCGGAACGGGGGTCTGTCGGGATCCGTGACGACGACGTAGGTTGTCCTCGCCAACCACCTCGGGGCCCGTCACTCACCACGACGCGGACCGGCTCAGGATCACGGACGGGATGACAACCATGACCAGGCACGCCACACGACTGCGCCGACTCGCGCTCCCCTTCCTCGGAGCGATCGCGCTCACCGCTGCCCTCGTCGCGCCTGCGTCTCCGGCGACGGCCGCCGGCGCAGTGCCGAAGGGCTCCCCGTACCTGCTCTACACGGCGACCATCAGCGCCGACGGGGCCGGTACGGGGTACTCGTCGTACATCAACGTGCACGACGCCCACAACAACGCCTACGCGTTCGGCATCCAGTCGGACAAGGGTTCGCCCGAGAGCAAGGGCAAGCCGCGCTTCATCTGGGAGCGGGTGCAGAACGGCAAGTTCACCTACGGGTACCTCGGGCCGGCGACGAACAAGAACACCCCGATCGGGATGCGCTGGTACCAGAACGACGTCGCGACGATGATCGTCAACCACAAGACGATCGGCACGCTCAAGCTCAACCTGGACGGTCGGCTGTTCTTCAACGCCGAGGCGAACGGCCGCCTCAACGGCGACGTCGTGCACTCCACTGTCCAGGACACCCGCATCACGGTGGGCAACGTCAAGGGCCGGACCGGTCTGAACGGCACGTGGAACACGAACTTCTCGTTCCACGGCATCAAGGCGACCCAGATCAACAAGCCGGCGGTCCAGGGAGCGACGTTCCGGATCAACGGTCGGGTCTCCGGGCTGCCGCGCGGCGGCAACTGGGACACCGACCAGGTGTCCGGCATCGGGATGATCGCGCAGAAGTGGTGACCGTCCGGCGCGTCTGACCAGGGTCACGCGGCGGCCCGAGTGAGCGGCCCGTCGTCATCCGACGGCTGGGGGTCGAATGCGGCTCCGTCCTGCTCGAGCATCCGCTCGGACGGCCCGACCGCGTCCGCGCCGTCCAGCCCGTGGTCGGTCCCGGCCTCGTTCTCGTGGTCGAGCCCGTCGCCGTGGTCGGCCTCGGCCCGGTGGTCGGTCTCCGCCTCAGGGTCCGCCCCGAGCTCGTGGCCGGCGTCCTGCCCGTGCTCGTGCCGTTGACCGTCGAGCGCCGGAGCAGCGACGAGGCCGCCGCCGTGCACCTCGCCGGTTCGGGGATCGACGCCCCGCACGCCGCCGTGCCCGGACGTGGTGTCGTTCACCTGCCGCGGCACCCGGACCCAGTTGCTGATGCCCCACGCCAGGTCGTGCCCGATGCCGTCGGCGTCGATCTCGACCGACGTGCCGCCCCGGCCGTCGCGCTCCCAGGTGCGGATCCGGACGCGGCCGGACACGACGATGCGGTCACCCTTCTTCAGGGACTTGAACACGTTCGACGCGAGGGAGCGGAACGCGGTGACCGTGTACCAGTTGGTCGCACCGTTGACCCAGGCCGCGCTGGCCCGGTCCCAACGACGTGACGGTGAGGCGAGGCGCAGGCTCGTGATGGCGATGCCGGTCTCGGTGACGAGGTGACGGGGTTCCGTGGCGACGATTCCGCAGACGGTGATGATGTCGTTCATGCGTCGATCGTCATCGAGCCCGGGGCTGCGGAAGCAGCCCCGGGCTCGATCTGTGGCGTGTGGACCCGATCAGGCGACCTGTGGAGGACGAGTCCCCCGGGCCTCCTGTCCGGCCCTGGACCGCTAGTGCGCTCGGAACTCGGGCCGCGCCGCGAGCGGGCCGAGCGCGGCGTGGACCGCACCCTTCGCCGACTCGAGCGACGGGTACAGCCCGCCGCTGCGCCCTCGTCCGTAGAGCTCGACCTGGAAGCCGTCCGCCGCACGGTGGATGCTGCCCACCGCACCTGCCGGACCGATCGCGACCCAGGTCCCGGTGTTGTTCGTCATCGTTCGACCACCTCCTCGTGGCCCCGACGCCCGAGGATCAGGACGTCAGGATGTACTGACTGTAGGCCTTGCGGACCTTGTTCACCTTGGGCAGCGCGACTGCGAGGCAGTAGCCCTGACCGGGGTTCTTCGCGAAGAAGTCCTGGTGGTACTCCTCCGCCGGGTAGAACGTCGAGAGCGGCTCGATCGTGGTGACGATCCCGCCGTCCCAGACGTCGGACGCGCGCTCGATCGCCCGCTCGAACAGCGCGCGTTGCGCGTCGTCCGCCGGGAACACCGCCGAGCGGTACTGCGTGCCGACGTCGGCGCCCTGCCGGTTGAGCTGCCGCGGGTCGTGCAGCGTGAAGAACACGTCGAGGATGACCTCGGCCGGGATCACCGTCTCGTCGAAGGTGACCGCGACCGCCTCGGCGTGACCGGTCGAGCCCGTGCACACCAACTCGTACGACGGGTTCTCCACCCGACCGCCGATGTAGCCGGACTCCACGTCCTGCACGCCCTGGAGCGTGCGGTACACGGCATCGAGACACCAGAAACATCCACCTGCGAGCACGAACGTGGTCATTGCCACAACCTACCTCCCCGAGATCCGCGCAGGGCCGGACCGGGGACATCCCTCCACAGCACGCACCGCCCGCAGCGCCGTCCACGATGCGCCAGCACGGCGACGGCGTGTCGGTGGTGGCCCGTAGCGTCGAGACCACACCGACCAGGAGGCCACGATGCAGACCACGACCGAACCCGCACTGCGGATCCGCACCGTCCCGCTCTCCCGGTCCCGCGGCGACTACCGCATCCTCGACGTCCGCGACGACCTGAGCCGCGTGACCCGCGCCAACGGCGAGATCGTCGGCTACGTCGACCGCATCGACGTCGCTGGTGACACCGCCTACCGCGCCCGTCGCTACGTCGCCACCGAGCGTCGGTTCGTCGAGCTGCCCAACGTGTGGTCGGCCGACGACGCCGTGGACTGCCTCCGCTGGTCATGATGTTCCAGATTGGAATCATCTCGGGTCGGATGCGCGGAACGCCGTTCGTCCTCCCCGGGGCCTGACCGTTTCGTGAGTATGGTGCGCGCATGGACTGGTGGAACGACCTGACCGACTGGACTTCGTCCGACGACGGGTGGCGGGTGATCTCGGGTGCCGTGATCCCCTTCGTCGCCATCGTCGTCGCCGGCGTGATCGCGGCGCTCATCGGACGGGGTGCGACCAAACGAGTCGTCGCCCTGCAGGAGCGCGAGTCGAAGAACGCCGCCGTCGCGGCGATCATCTCCGCGGCGCGCAAGGCCGCTGCCTGGGGCTCACTCGGGCACGACGAACGCAGCTACGCGGACCACCTGGCAGAGGATGCCGACATCCGGCTCCGGCTGCTCCCCGTGCCGGGCGCGCCCCTCGCCGCCAACTGGGCACAGCACGAGATCGCCGACATCAAGAAGAACTCGTCGACCTTCAGCTTCCAGGCCGACCAGTCGCTCGCGGAGTTCCGCGACCGCCTGCTCGAGTGGCAGGCCCGTCCGGGTCGCGCACGCAAGCTCTTCAAGGCCGACCTCGAGCGCTGGAAGTTCGAGTCCCCCGACCCGGATGCCGACCTGATCAAGCGCCAGCAGGACTGGAACGCCGACCAGAACAGCACCGCCCGCCCGCAGACCCCGGCGGCGTCCGCCCAGGCCGCTCCCGTCGAGCGCCCGACGCCGACGACGACCTCCCTGCGTCCGGCACAGCGTCCGGGAGGCACGCCCGCCTCCGCGCCGTCGGCCCCGGCCGACGGCGCGTCGGCCCCCGCCGGTGGCGCCCCCGCTGCCGCAGCCGGGTCGGCGTCCGCCACCGCCGCAGGACCCGGGTTCTCGGTGAACCGCGGTGGGTCCGACGCCAACGCCACCCGCTCCTACGGCGAGAACACCACCCGCGTCTACGGTGACGACGCCGCACCCCCCGTGCGCCCGGCACTCGGAACGCCCACGTCGCCCGCACGCTCGACCCCGAGCCGCGGCACCGACGACAACGAGGTGGTGGACGACGACGCCGTCACCAAGGCCTTCGGTGACACCGACCGGGTGACCCCGGCCCGCGGCACCGACCGTCCTGCACCGTCCACCGTCGCGACGCCGGCACCCACCTCCGCTGACGCCCACGTCAACCGGACGCCCGCCAACGACGTGCCGACGACCGGGGGCGCACCGACGAGGCCGGCGTCCGCTCCGGCTCAGAAGGTCGAGACCCCGGGCACGACGAACACGACGTCGATCCCGACCCGCATCACCCAGGCGCCGGCGGAGCCCACCGACGCGAGCGAGACGTCCGAGGCGCCGCACACGCAGCCGATCAGCGCCGCCGAACTCCGCCGCCGCGCCGCCGACGACGACGAGTAGCGGGCACGGACACCCAGCACGCGGCACGCAGCGCCCAGCACGCAGCGTCCGACTCCGCCACGAACGAGCAACGGGCCGCCATCCGATCGGATGGCGGCCCGTTCGCGTCGTGCCCCCGGCAGGAATCGAACCCGCGGCACGGTGGGTAGAAACCACCTGCTCTATCCACTGAGCTACGGAGGCGAGCGACGTCGATTCTAACCGGGACCCGCCGGTCGAGCGGTTCCGGAACGGTTCGGCCGTCGTCTGCCCGCAGTTCGCCTCCGGGACACCCGCGCTTCGTACCGTCCGGGAGATGCACTCCTCTGCCACCGTCCTCGCCGTCGTCCCCGCGCGCGCCGGCTCGAAGGGCATCCCGGGCAAGAACCTCCGGACGGTCGGAGGCCGGTCGCTCGTCCGTCGGGCCGTGGAGTCGGCACGCAGCGCGGCACTGATCGACGCCGTGGTCGTCACGACCGACGGTGACGCCATCGCCGCCGAGGCCCGCGCCGCCGGGGCCGACGTGGTCCGACGGCCGGCCGACCTCGCGGGCGACCAGGCGTCGTCGGAGTCCGCGCTGCTCCACGTGCTCGACGAACTCGAGGCCGCCGGCGATGCGCTGCCCGAGGTCCTGGTGTTCCTGCAGGCGACCTCGCCGTTCATCGACCCGGACGACCTCGACACGGCGATCCGGCGCGTCTCGGAGGGGCACGCCGACGTCGTGTTCGCCGCGGCGCCGTCGCACGCGTTCCTGTGGCGCGTCGCCGCGGACGGTTCCGCCGTCGCCGTGAACCACGACGCGGCCATCCGTCCACGTCGTCAGGACCGCGCGGCCGAGTACCGCGAGACCGGCGCCTCGTACGTCATGCGGACCGACGGCTTCCGGCGGCACCGGCACCGCTTCCACGGCCGCGTCGAACTCATCGCCGTCGACCCCGCCGGCGCGATCGACATCGACGACGAGACCGACCTGATCGCGGCCGAAGCCACAGCCGACGCCACGGCTGAAGCCGTCGCTCCCCAGATCACGGACCACGACCCATCCCCGACGCGGGCAGCCCCCGCACTGAACGGAGCACCATGACCGTCACCATCGGTACGTCCACGATCGGCGCGGGCCACCCCGCGTACCTCATCGGCGAGATCGGCCTCAACCACAACGGTGACGTCGACATCGCCAAGCAGCTCATCGACGTCGCCGCCGACGCCGGACTGCAGGCCGTCAAGTTCCAGAAGCGCACCCCGGCCATCTCCACGCCCGAGCACATGAAGAACACGCCCCGCAGCACCCCGTGGGGCGAGATGACCTACCTGGAGTACCGCTACCGCGTCGAGTTCGACCGCGACCAGTACATCGAGATCGGCGACCACGCCACGCTCCGCGGCCTCGACTGGTTCGCCTCCCCCTGGGACGAGCCGTCCGTGGACTTCCTCGAGGACCTCAACGTCGTCGCGTACAAGATCGCCTCGGCGTCGGTGACCGACCTGGGGATGCTCGCCGCCGTCGCCGCGACCGGCAAGCCCGTCATCCTGTCGACGGGCATGTCGACGCTCGAGCAGATCGACGCGGCAGTCGACGCCCTCGGGACCGACCACCTCGTGCTCATGCACGCGACGTCGACGTACCCGCTCCCCGCCGAGGAGGCGAACCTGCGCATGATCGACACCCTCGCGCACCGCTACTCGGGCGTGCCGGTCGGGTACTCCGGTCACGAGCCGGGGCTGCAGATCTCGATCGCCGCCGTCGCCCTCGGCGCGACCGCCGTCGAACGGCACATCACCCTCGACCGCACGATGTGGGGCTCGGACCACGCGGCCTCGCTCGAGCCGCACGGCCTGAAGACCCTGGCGCGGGACATCCGGATCATCGAGACCGCGCTCGGTGACGGGGTGAAGCGCATCTTCCCCGGCGAGCGGGCACCGCTCGCCAAGCTGCGCCGCGTCGGCGCGTGAGCGGAGACCACGTGAGCAGAGACCGCGTGAGCGGAGACCGCGTGAGCGGCCCGGTCGACGAGACCGGTGCCCTGGACGTGCCGGCTGACGGGGGTGCGTCGACCGTCGGACGGGAGGCGCGCCTCCCGTCCGGCCCGTCACCCCGCGGCCGACGGGTGGTCGCCCTGGTCGACACCGACTCGTTCGCCAAGTGGGGTGCCCACCTGCTCGCGGCGGCACCGGCCGGCTGGGACCTCGACCTGCGGACCGTCGCGACGCCGCGCTCGGCCAGCGCGAAGCAGCTGCGCTCGGCGTTCCGCGGGCTCGACGCGAGGCTCGCACACCTGCGGACGGCTCCGCCTGCGCCGCAGGACGTCGATGCCGTCGTCGAGGAGCTGCGCGTCGATCCGCCCGACGCTGTCCTCGTGTCCCTGATCGGCCCGGTCGCCGAACTCGTCATCGACGAGGTGCACCGCCGGATCCCGGACCGGCCGGTGCTGGTGTCCGGCCTGCCGGGCATCTCGTTCCCGGCGAAGTGGAAGGGCATCTTCTTCCGCGCGCGTGCGGACCTGTTCGTGCTGCACAGCCACCGCGAGGTGCGGGCGTACGAGGAGATGGCAACCGAGGGTGGTGTCGAGCCGCACTTCGCGCTCGCCACGCTGCCCTTCGCCCGGAGCGCGAGCGCCAGCGCCAGCGCCAGCGCGGGCGCGGGCGCGACCGCCAGCGTCAGCACGGGCGCCCCCGGAGCGACCGGTGCGCCCGTCCGCGACGCCGTCGTCTTCGCCGCTCAGCCGAGCGTCCCACTGGAGCGCGTCGACCGGGCCCTCGTCGTGCAGTGGCTCGTCGCCACCGCACGGCAGCACCCGGAGTGGCGCGTCGTGATCAAGACCCGCGCGGCCGCCGGCGAACACCAGACGCACCGCGAGGAACATCCCTACCCCGACCTCGTCCCGGCCGACGCACCGGCGAACCTCGTGGTCGAGAGCGGGCCGATGGCCGAACACCTCGACCGTGCAGTGGCCCTCGTGACGATCAGCTCGACGGCGGTGCTCGAAGCCGCCGCACGTGGTGTGCCCGCGCTGACCCTGACCGACTTCGGCATCGGCCGCCACCTCATCAACGAGGTGTTCGTGTCGAGCGGCCTCGAGGGCGATTCGGTCGACCTGGTGGACGGCCGGTTCGGGACGGTCCGACCGAGCTGGATGCAGGACAACTACTTCCACCCAGCCTCGGACGACGACTGGCAGCGTCGACTCACGGAGCTCATGGTGCAACGGGACGCCGGGACGCTCGTCGACCGGGAACCCGCACGCCGCAGCCGAGGCGGTGTGCTGCGCCGGGCCTGGGAGCGGAAGAACGCACTCGGCGGCGCGGACCGCTCCGCGCTGGGCTGGCTCGCGCTCGTGATCGGGGCGCCGATCCGGACGACGAAGCGACTGGCTCGGAAGGCCAGGGCGCTGGTCGACCCGCCGGAGCCGGTCGTGGTGGCGGCGCCGACGTCGCAGCGCGCGGCAAGCGCGGGTGCCGGCAGCGCGGCGGGCGCCAGCAGCGCGGCGGGCGGCGGGTCAGAGGGCCTTGGCGATCGCCAGCAGGAGCTGGTCGCGGGTGGGGACCCCGGGTGAACGGAAGACCTCGGCGCCGTCCTCCCGCCGCACGATGATCGTGGGCGTGGAACGGATGCCGAGGTCCTCTGCGTCGTCGGGGTACGACGCCACGTCACGCTCGGTCACGGCGAGCCCGGGCACGAGCGCCGACGCCTCAGCCGACACCCGGCGGGCGGCGGCGCACGGCGCACAGAAGGCGGACGTCCAGAGGTCGAGCTGCATGTGACCGTGCAACGCGGCGGCGCGGGGTTCTACTCCCGGTCGAACTCGCCGCTGCGGTCGCCGCGGTCGGCCAGGTCATCCACCGGGTCGGACTCCCCCGGCTCGTAGGTGAACTCGACCGAAGTCTGGTCGAGGACCTGACGGGACTTGGTGGCGCGGTAGGTGAAGGCCGTCTGCAGGCCCTCGACGTCGGCGAACACCGTGACCTCGTCGTCCAGCGCGTCGCTCGTCGCGGTGCGGGTGTCGGTCGTGCCGTCGAAGGGTCCGCCGTGGAAGATCGCGGTGTACTCGTCGCCTTCGTGGATGGTGATGTCGCTCATGCATCCCTTCTACCAGGCGGCCCCTGATGCGGTCTGTTGCGCGACGCATAGCATCGCTATATAGTTCAGCTATGGAAACAACGCGAGCGCAGACGGTCGAGACGCTCCTCGTCTCCGTCAACCGCCTGATCCGCAGCGCCGTGCAGTCGACGGGCAACACCACGTCGGCCGCGGTCTGGCGCACGCTCGGCATCCTCGAGTCCGACGAGCCGCTCCGGCTCGGTGAACTCGCGGCGGCCTCGCGCGTCGCGCAGCCCACGATGACCCGACTCGTGACCGGCATGCTCGCCGACGGTCTGGTCACACGGAGCGTCGACCCCGACGACTCCCGCGGCCAGCTCATCGAGATCACCGACGCAGGCCGCGCCCGACTCACCGCCTGGCGCGCCACGCTCACCGAAACGGTCGGCCCGTTGTTCGCCGACCTCACCGACGACGACTGGGATGTGCTGCACCACGCGTCCGTCCTGATCGCTCAGCGCACAGCACCCACCAGAACGGAGACCACCGCGTGAACGCCCACGCACCTGCCGGCCAGTCCGGCTCCATCCTCAAGCAGTCTTCAGCGGTCTGGGCGATCGCCTTCGCCTGCGTCGTCGCCTTCATGGGCATCGGCCTCGTCGACCCGATCCTCCCCGCGATCGCCGCATCACTCAAGGCGACCCCGGCGCAGACCGAACTGCTCTTCACGAGCTACCTCGCCGTCACCGGTGTGGCGATGTTCTTCACGAGCTGGGTCTCGAGCCGCATCGGCGCGAAGCGCACCCTGCTCATCGGCCTGGCGCTCATCGTCGTGTTCTCGGTCCTCGCCGCGACGTCGAACAGCGTGTGGAGCATCATCGACTTCCGCGCGGGTTGGGGCCTCGGCAACGCGCTCTTCATCTCCACCGCCCTGGCGACCATCGTCGGTGCAGCGTCGGGTGGGACCGCCTCGGCGATCATCCTGTACGAGGCAGCACTCGGTCTCGGCATCGCCGTCGGCCCGCTCGTCGGCGGCCTGCTCGGGTCGGTGAGCTGGCGCGGCCCGTTCTTCGGTGTCACCACGCTGATGGCCGTCGCGTTCATCGCCATCGTGGCGCTGCTCAAGACCGGCAGCCTCGAGAAGCCCACGCCCACCAGGCTCTCGGCACCGTTCCGTGCCCTCGGCCGTCCCGCGCTCGCCGCACTCGCCGCGACCGCGCTGTTCTACAACATCGGCTTCTTCGTCCTGCTCGCCTACACGCCCTTCCCACTCGGGTTCGGTGCACTCGGCATCGGCTTCACGTTCTTCGGCTGGGGGCTCGGTCTCGCGATCACCTCCGTCTGGGTCGCCCCGATGCTCACCGCCCGTCTCCGCAGGACGACCGTGTTGAAGATCGCGCTGCCCCTGCTGGCACTCGACCTCTTCGCCGCGGCCGTCGTCGTGGACTCGCAGGTCGGCCTCATCATCTGCGTCATCGTCGGTGGTCTGGTCCTCGGCGTCCTGAACACGGTCCTCACCGAGTGCGTGATGGAGGCCACGGACCTGCCCCGCTCGGTCGCCTCGAGCGCCTACTCGGCCGTCCGCTTCATCGGCGGCGCCATCGCCCCGCCCGTCGCGACCCTGCTCGCCGACGCGTACGCCCCCTCAGCCGCGTACGTCTTCGCCGGAGCGTCCGTCGCCGTCGCGTTCGTCGTCATCCTCTGCACCACGAACGTCCTGCGCCGCGTGGACGACGGTGCCGAGCCGGAGCGCGTCGAGGCCGAGGCGATCGGCGCCGGCGAGATGTCCTAGCTCCCCCGCTCGCCGCTTCCGTCTCCGCGTCCGTCTCCGTCTCCGCGTCCGTCTCCGTCTCCGCGTTCGTCTCCGTCTCCGCGTTCGTCTCCGTCTCCGCGTTCGTCTCCGTCTCCGCGAGCGGGCGAAACACCCGGGTGCCTCCCGACGCGGCCCGGGTGTTTCGCCCGCTCGCGCTCTGCGCACTGGGCGCGACCAGTCTGGAGGCGCGGCGCCCGCCCGGCTGACCGCCACCGGGCCTCCAGGCGGTCACCGTCACCACGCGGCGTGCGTCCGCCTCATCCCCCGGCCGGCCCGCTCGCCGAGCGGGCGAAACACCCGCGTCACCCCGCCGCCGGGCCGCGGCATTCCGCCCGCTCGCGCTGGCGCGGGGCGGCCAGAGCGCGGCTCCCCCCGACCGTCTCGCCGAGCGGGCGAAATGCCCGGGTCACCCCGCCCCGCGACCGCGGCATTCCGCCCGCTCGCGTGGTGGGCGCAGTGGACGCGACCAGCCTGGAGGCCCGGCACCCGCCCCGCGGACCGGCACCGGGCCTCCGTGCCGTCACCACCACCGCCCAACGCGCCTCCGGCCCCGCCGCCCGCGAGCGGGCGAAACACCCGTGTGCTTCGCGACGCGACCCGGGCATTTCGCCCGCTCGCGGGTTCGGGGGACGCGACCGCGCACCAGCCGCGGACGCGAGCCCCACACCGGCCGCGCACCACCCGCGCACGGCGCGCGCGCAGGCCGGGAATAGGATCGTGCACATGGCAACCGCGAATGACCGCCTCGTCTGGATCGACTGCGAGATGACCGGCCTCGACCTCGAGGTCGACGAACTCGTCGAGGTGGCCGTGGTCATCACCGACTTCGACCTCGAGCCCGTGCACCCCGGATTCGACATCGTGATCAAGCCGGACCAGTCCGCGCTCGACAACATGAACGAGTTCGTGACGAACATGCACGTCACGTCGGGGCTCATCGAGGAGATCCCGAACGGCGTCAGCCTGGCGGACGCCGAGTACCAGGTGCTCGAGTACATCCTCGAGCACGTGCCCGCCGAGGGCACCGCTCCCCTGGCCGGCAACACGATCGGCACCGACCGGGCGTTCCTGTCCAAGTACATGCCCCGCGTCGACGGTCACCTGCACTACCGCAGCGTCGACGTGTCGAGCATCAAGGAGCTCTGCCGCCGCTGGTTCCCACGCGTGTACTTCAACTCGCCGGAGAAGCACGGCGGGCACCGCGCGCTCGCGGACATCCTCGAGTCGATCCGTGAGCTCGAGTACTACCGTCGCGCCGGCTTCGTCGCCGAGCCCGGGCCGACCACCGACGACGTCCGCGCCGTCCAGGCCGAGGTCGTCGAGAAGTGGGAACCGCGCCTGGCCCAGCCTGCGGCCGAGTGACGACACGGGTGGTCAGCACCGCCCGCAGCATGTACTACTATTGAGTGGTCGCGCCGGTCCGCCGGTGTGTGCATGGTGGATATAGCTCAGTTGGTAGAGCGCCTGGTTGTGGTCTAGGAGGTCGCGGGTTCGAGACCCGTTATTCACCCCAGTCGAGGGAGAGTCCTGTTGCGTGTGACGCAACCGGGGCTCTCCCTCAGTGTTCGTCCGGGCGCCTCCGGTGCCGTGCGGCTTCGCCGCGAGTGGTCAGCGCGGTGTGGGACGATCCCTGCGTGATGGAGATGTCCGCCGACGACTTCGAGCAGCTCGTGACCGACGAACTCGACCTGCTCCCCGACGAGATGGTCGACGGGCTCGACAACGTGGTGTTCGTCGTCGAGGACGAACCAGAGAACGGCGACGAGCTCTTCGGCGTGTACGACGGCATCGCGGCGACCGAGCGCGGGCAGTACGGCTTCGGTGAACTACCCGACCGCATCGTGGTGTTCCGCAAGCAGCACTTGGCCGAGTGCGACACCGTCGAGGAGCTGAAGGACGAGGTGCACACCACCCTCGTCCACGAGATCGGGCACTTCTACGGCATCGACGACGAGCGGCTGCACGAGCTCGGCTGGGCGTGACGCGCTCCGGGAACCGTTTCTCACCAGAATCCAACATGTTTAGTGACGGCAGCGAAAATACGCCATGCTCGCAGGACCATGCCAACGAGAACTTCGCCGCGGTCGCTCGCAGCCGCCTTCGATCCCCGCCGGAACGCCCTGAACGCAATCCGTCTCGTCCTGGCGTCGGCGGTGATCCTCGCCCACGCTTGGCCGATGGGCGGTTGGAGCGGGGAACCGTCGGCCGGCGGTCTCTCGATCGGCGACTGGGCGGTGGGAGCGTTCTTCGCCATCTCGGGATTCCTGATCACGCGCAGCCGGATGCGGACCGCGTTGACGGACTTCGTCCTCCGCAGGTTCCTCCGCATCTACCCCGCCTACATCACCGTGACGCTCGTCATCGCGTTCGGCTTCGCCCCGGTCGCGGTGCTCGCGTTCGGCGAGGCGTCGTGGAGTGTCTGGGCGAGCGTCTCGTTCGTGCTCCGCAACCTCTTCCTCAAGATCATGCAGGACGACATCCCCGGGACGATCGAGGACGTCCCCTTGCCCGGGGTGTGGAACGGATCCTTCTGGACGCTCGGGTACGAGTTCGCGTGCTACCTCGTCATCGGTGTCCTCGTGGCGGTGCTGCGGCGGCGATCGCTCCTCATCGGCGGAGTGCTCCTGGGGATGGCCCTGTCAGGCGGCGCCGCGCTCGCGCTCGCGGCTGACGTGATCTCGGTTCCGACAGCGCTGGGCGTCGCCTTCCGACCGACGGCGTTCTTCTTCGGTGGCGCGTTCGTGTTCCTCGTCGCGGATCGACTCCCGGCACGAGCGTGGTTCGCCGGCGCGATGGCACTGGTGCTCGTGGCGGGTGCCGGGACCGGGTTCACGGTCCTGGTGGCGCCCGTTCCGCTCGCCGTCCTCTGCGTGCTCGCCGGGGCGTGGCTGCGTGGCGACCGGCTCACCGCGCGGCACGACGTCTCGTACGGCGTGTACCTGTACGGCTGGCCCGTGGGTCAGATGATCGCTCACGTCCTGGTGAGACCGACCGCGGAGCCCTGGGTGATCGCCGGCGTCACGATCCTCGGGTCGATCCCGTTCGCGATCGCGAGCTGGTTGCTCGTCGAACGGCCGGCCATGCGGCTCGCGGCGCCATTGCGACGTCGCTCCGACGTGGCACCGGCGGGCCTCCCCGCGTCCAGCTCGACGCGTGACTGCCAGCGGTTCGATGCGCGTCCGCTGCCCTCGCAGCGCGAGACAGAACAGCTCCGCGAGACGGAGCAACCTCGCAGGGCGGAGCTCCTCCGCGGGACGGACCGACCGCGCGGCGCACGACACCGACGACCCGACGCGCCTGCGGGGCCTGCGGCGTCTGGGGGGCCTGGGGCGCCCGGGACCCACACGATGTCGGGCAAGCGCGGAGCCGGCGACGCGGCGCGTCCAAGCCGACCGGCGGGACCACCGAGCGGCACGCGCGACTGACACACGAGCTCCGGTATCGGACGCTGCACAGTGCCCGTCAGAACCGCGTCGGTCCCACCTCGTGGTACTTCTCCCACGCCTCCACCGGCCCCCGCCCGTGCAGCGCGTACTCCCCCACGAGCCGCTCCTTGTAGACGGCCGGGTTGTGCGACGCCACCACGCGGGCGTTCCGCCAGTGCCGGTCGAGCGCCCGGGTGCGGTCGGCCGCCGAGGCTCCCCCGACCTCGAACAGTTCGGACGCCGACCGAAGTACGCGCGGCCCGATCTCGACCTGCGCCTGGTACACGGCGTTCTCGGCGGCATCGAGCAGTGCGTGGTCGACCCCGACGCCCGGCTCGTTCGTCGCCACCACCGCGTCGAGCAGCCCCGCGGCAGCGACGACGAGCGACCGTGCGGTGAACGCCCCGGCGGACAACCGCCCGAGGACCGCCAGGACCTGCGGGTCCTCCCCCGGAGTGGCGGCGTTCGCGTGGATGTACGTCCGGGTCCGCGGCCGCACGAAGGCGACCGCATCGTCGGACACCGCCTGTCCGATGCCGGTCAGGACGGCCAGCAGGTACAGCTGGAAGAAGGCCTGGATGTGCGACAGCGGTGCGTCCTTGTACGCCGACACCACGGCGGGGTCGACCGGCACACCCTCGAAGACCGTGGTGCCGGAGGCGGTCAGCCGCTGCCCGAACCCGTCCCAGTCGTCGACGCTCGTCACGCCCGGCGCGTCCACCGGCACGGCGAACGTCACGCGGTCCCCCGAGCGGTCCGCCGCCAGGTAGATCCAGTCGGCGTAGAGCGTGCCGGTCGAGTAGAACTTCCGCCCGTCGAGACGGAGGGAATCGCCAGCCGGCGTCACCGTCGTCGAGATGTCGGCCAGGGTCGTGCCGGTCCGCTCCGAGGTCGCGTTCCCCACGATCGCCCCGTCGACGATGCGTTGGAGCCACTCGTCCCGTCCGGCCGACGATGGCCGGAGCAGCACGAGTTCGGTGTACCCGAAGTGACCGCGCCACAGATGCGCGACGTTCGAGTCCGCGGCCGCCAGGTCCGCCACCAGGTGCACGAGTTCGACCAGGCTCACGCCGAACCCGCCGCGGTCCTCCGGCACGCGCAGCCGCCCGAACCCGGCGTCGGCGAGTGCACGGACCTCGGCGTGCGGCAACGGCCGGTCGCCGGGGGTGCCGGAGGCGAGCTCGCGCTCGACCGCGCCCTCGCGGATGGTCGCGAACACGGGTGCGAAGCGTTCGCGCAGGGTCGCCAGACGATCGGCCGGGAGGCCCGTCACCCGTCCGTCGCTCGTCGTCGCGTCCGTCATGCAGTCACCTCCACGGCACGTGCCGCGTCCGCCACACCGCTCGCGCCGCCGGAGAACGCGCCGCGCCACTGCCGGGCGGGGTGCGAGTCCGGCAGCTGCGCGTGCCCGAAGAGCTTCTCGCGCAGGGTTCCCTCGCGGTACTCGGACTGCATCAGCCCACGCTCCTGCAGGGTGGGCGCGATGTGGTCGACGAACTCCTCGTACGAGCCAGGCAGCGTCCAGTTGATGACGTTCACCCCGTCGACGCCGACGCGTTGCCAGTCGGCGAGTTCGTCGGCGATCTGCTCCGGGGTGCCGACGACCCGCGCACGGAGCTTGGCGGACAGGCGTGCGAGGTCGGCGATCGTGGGTTCGCGGTCGCCGGCGGCTTCGCGGAGCCACTGCAGGTGCGACTGCCCGGCGTGGGTGCGGACCTCGGACAGCGGGGTGTCCGGGTCGAGGGCCTCGCCGGTGTCCGGGTCGAAGCCGAGGTTCGAGTGCACCAGGAAGCCGTCGGCCGCCAGGTACTCGTCGATCTCCGCTTCCTTGGCCTTCGCCTCGGCCTCGGTGGACCCGGTGACGAAGGTCAGCCCGAGGAAGAACGCGATGTCCTCCCGTCGACGCCCGGCTGCCCGGGCGAGGTCGCGGGTCTCGCGGATGAGCTGCTCGGTGGCGTCGCGGTTCGAGGTCAGGATGAACTGGGCCTCGGCGTTCCGTGCGGCGAAGGCCCGACCGGCGGGCGAGGAGCCGGCTTGGAACAGCACCGGCGTCCGCTGCGGGCTCGGCGCGCTCAGGTGCGGCCCCTGCACGTCGTAGCGCTTCCCGTGGTGGTCGATGCGGTGCACCTTGTCGGGGTCGGCGTAGCCACGCACCGGGTCCTTCAGCACGGCGCCGTCCTCCCACGAGCCCTCCCAGAGCTTCGCGCAGACCTCGAGGTACTCCTCGGCCCAGACGTACCGCTCGTCGTGTTCCTCGAGCCGGTCGGCGCCGAAGTTCCGGGCGGCGCTGTCGAGGGCGCTCGTGACGACGTTCCAGCCGATCCGGCCCCGGGTGATGTGGTCGAGGGTGGAGACCTTGCGGGCGAAGTCGAACGGGTGCGACTGGATGACGCTCGACGTGAACGCCAGGCCGAGGTGCTCGGTCGACACGGCGAGCGCGGAGAGCAGCACCGATGGATCGTTCGAGGGGATCTGCAGCCCCTCGCGCAGGTTGGTCGAGTAGTCGCCGCGCCCCGGCCCGTAGGTCCCGACGACGTCGGCGAAGAACATCGCGTCGAACCGGCCGCGCTCGAGGGTCTTCGCCAGGTCGGTCCAGAGCGTGACGTCGTCGAAGTCCGCCTGACGGGCGTCGGGGTGCCGCCAGAGGCCGTGCTGGATGTGCGACGTCGTGTTCATGACGAAGGCCGCGAAGCGCAGCGGTCGGTTCGGTGCATCGCTCATGCATCCCATCGTGGTCGGCGGGCACCGCCTGACGACAGCGACGTGACCCTCCGTTACGCGCGGTGTTCCCCCCGGCTCTGGAGGCGACCATGCTCCTGAGGCATGCCGACCCCGAGCACCGTCACCGCGCCTCCCGGCCGTTCCGCCGCACCGTCGACCACCGCGACCCGCCGTCGCGTCGCTCTCGCCTCGTTCGTCGGCACGACCGTCGAGTACTACGACTTCTACCTGTACGCGACGGCGTCCGCCCTGGTGTTCGCGCCCACCTTCTTCCCGTCGGTGACGCCGGCGGTCGGGGTGATCGCGTCGTTCGCCACCTACGGGGTCGGCTTCGTCGCCCGGCCGCTCGGCGGGGTGATCGCCGGACACCTGGGCGACCGCATCGGACGCAAGAAGCTGCTCGTCGCGTCCCTGGTGCTGATGGGCATCGCGTCGACCCTGATCGGGGTCGTACCGTCGGCGGCGACCATCGGGGTCGGTGCCGTCGTCGCGCTGGTGTTCTTGCGGTTGCTGCAGGGCGTCGCGGCCGGCGCGGAGTGGGGCGGGTCCGCGCTGCTGTCCGTCGAGCACGCACCCGAACGGCACCGCGGGCTGTTCGGGGCGTTCACGCAGATGGGGTCGGCGGGTGGGATGCTGCTCGCGACCGGCGTGTTCACCCTGGTGCGGTCCCTGCTCGGCAACGAGGTGTTCCTGGCCTGGGGCTGGCGGCTGCCGTTCCTGTTCTCCGCCGTGATCGTGGCGGTCGGCCTGGTCATCCGGCTCGGCGTGCAGGACGCGCCGGTGTTCCAGGAGCTGCGGGCCTCCGGCGGGGTCGAACGGTTCCCGGTCTGGCAGGCGATCCGGCACCACCCGCGCGCGATCCTGGTGACCGCCGGACTGCGCCTGGTGCAGCCCGCGCTGTACTCGATCCTGACGACGTACTCGCTGACCTACCTCGCGGCCGTACGGGGACCGTCGGGCTCGGACGCCGGGTTGCAGGCAGTGCTCGTCATCTCGTCGGTGTCGCTCGTGTCGACGCCGTTCTGGGGCTGGCTGTCCGACCGGGTGGGGCGCCGAGTGCTCACGATCTGGTCGGCCGTGGGGATCGCCGTGCTCATCTGGCCGTTCTTCGCGTTCCTCGACGCCGGGCCGCTCGTGCTGCTGCCGCTCGTGGCGCTGATCGGGATGTGCGTCTTCCACGACAGCATCTACGGGCCGCAGGCAGCCTGGTTCGCGGAGCAGTTCCCGACCGGACGGCGGTACTCGGGGATGTCGCTCGGGTACCAGATCGGGTCGATCTTCTCGGTGGGGCTGACGCCGCTGCTCGCCGCGGTGTTCGTGGAGCTCGGTGGGGGCTCGCCGTGGATCCTGTGCGGGTACCTCGGGGTGTACGCGGTGCTGACCGTCGTGGCGGCGGTGTTCGCGGTGGATCCGGTCGCGCGGGCGCGCGGCGCTGCGCGGGCGGGCGCTGCGCGGGGCCGAGTCTCGCGGTGAGCGACAGTTCTCTCGCTCGTGAGCCCGTGAACTGTCGCTCAGCCCGAGACTCGGGGCGGCCAGCCCGAGACTCGGGGCGGCCTGATGGTCGCGGCGACCGACCCGCTACGTCCGCAGCACCACGTCGGCCAGGGACGCCGGGTCCTCGGCGGCGATGAAGTCCTGCTCCTGCGCCGCCCACCGTTCCCACTCGCGCGCGAAGGTGTCGCCGTCGCGGCCGATCGCCCGGTCCCAGCGGACCGCATCGTCTGCCTCGAGCCACACCGCCAGCGAAGCCAGCGGCACCGATGCCCGGGACACCGCCCCGCAGCCCTCGATCACGATCGGCAGGTCGGGGTCGACCGCGGTCCACTCAGCCGGGCCGTCGGCCACCCAGTCCCACCGGCGGTACCCGCTGGGAGGCCCGAGCACGTCGCGCACCACGGCGTCGGCCGCCGCACGGAGTCCGTCCCACCCCGGGTAGACGTCGTCGAGGTGCACGACCTGCGCCCCCAGCGCCTGCGCGAGCTGGTCGCCGAGGGTCGTCTTGCCGGTGCCGGAACGGCCGTCGACGAGGACCACGAGGCGCCCGCCCGATGCCGCCGCAGCACCGGCCGCGGCCGCAGCGACGCCTGCGGCGAGGCCCTCGCCGTCCGCCGGGCCAGCCGGGTCCGCCGGGCCAGCCGGGTCCGCCGAGTGCACCGGGTCCGCCGGGTCCGCCGGGTCCGCCGGGTGCACCGGGTCCGCCGGGTGCACCGGGTCCGCCGGATCCGCCGGGTCCGCCGACTCACGCACGCCAGGTCCCCGCTGCCACGGCGACCGCGATCGACGCGACACCGATCCCGACGAGCACAGCGACCATCGCCCACTCCGGCCACGCGAACCGTGCGGCCCTTGCCCACGTGCGTCGCCCGGGAGCCCCGAACCCGCGCGACTCCATCGCCACCGCCAACGTCGTCGCCCGTCGCAGCGCCAGGACCAGCAGCGCGAACGCCATCGACGCCCCGCGCCGCAGCCGCCCGGTGTCGGCAAGACCTCGCGCACGCCGCGCCATCGCGAGCTGCCGCCAGTCGTCCACCAGCAACGTCATCATCCGGATGGCCGCGAGGGCCCCGAGCACGAACCGTGCCGGCAGCCGCAGCACCTGTGCGAGCCCGTCGGCCAGGTCGGTGGGGTCGACGCGGATGAACAACGCGACCGCGGGCAGCCCCACCGCGAGCACGCGGAGCGCCGTCGCCAGGGCGAGCGTCAGCGACCCGTCGGTGACGTGGGCGAAGCCGAAGTCGAACCACTCCCGTCCGGAGGGTCGTCCGTACAGCGCGATGCTCACCGCCGTGAGCGGCACGGCCACCAGGACCGGTGACACCCGCAGCAGCAGTGTCCGCACCGGCAGCCGCAGGAGTGGCAGGAGCGCGAGCTCGACCGCGAGGGCGACGGCTGCGGACACGACGTCCAGGCTCAGCACGAGGCACACGCCGAGCGCGAGGACGCCGACGAGCGAGGCCACCGGTTGGACGGCTCGGACGCCGCGGTGGTGATCGGTCGGGTCGGTGGCGGTCGTCGCGTCGGTTCGGCCTGGAGGCGCGGCTCGGCCCGTCGACGTCGGCCTCGGCTCCGGGGCGGTCGCCGTCGCACCCCCCTGGTCGCGCTCCACGCGCCGGGCGCCGTCCGACCCGAGTACGACCTCGTCGGCGTCGAGCGCCCGGATCAGGTCGCGGTCGTGCGTGACGGCGACGACGGTGGTGCCGGCGTCGGCGAGTGCCCCGAGGTGCCGGACGACAGCGTCCCACGTGGACCGGTCCTGCCCGGAGGTCGGTTCGTCGAGCACGACGACCGGCGGCCGCGCGGCGACGACCGCGGCGATGGCGAGCCGTCGCTGCTCGCCGCCGGACAGCGTGAACGGGTTGGCCTCGGCGAGGTGGGCGAGGCCGAACTCGCCGAGGAGTGCGTCCGCCCGGCCGGCGACGTCCGGAGCGCCGGTCGCGCGGGGGCCGGCCTCGACCTCCTCGCGGACCGAGCCGGCGACGAACTGGTGCTCGGGGTCCTGGAAGACGGTGCCGATGCGGGCGGCGAGTTCGCGACTCGACCACGTGTGCGGCGCCGGGTCGAGGCCGGCGGCGAGGTCCGTCGTGGCGGCGAGCTCCCCCGCGGCCGGAGGCAGGAGCCCCGCGAGCGTGAGGCCGAGCGTCGACTTGCCGATCCCGTTCGGCCCCGTGATCGCCAAGACCTGTCCGGCTCGGAGCCCGAGGTCGATGCCGCTGCCCACCCGCTGCCGCTTGCCCCGGCCGGTCCCGAGGTCCCGCGCCTCGAGCAGCATGCCCGCCCCCGCGCGGGCCCCCGCGCCGATGCCCGAGCCCGCCGATTCGCCGAGCGGGCGGAATGCCGCGGTCCCCTCGGCGGCCGACCCGGGTATTCCGCCCGTTCGCGCAGCCGGACGGAGCCGTCCGCGGGCGGCGCCCCGCTCGGGTTCGGCGCCGGGCACCCACACCCCCGCCGCAGTGAGCGCGGCGCCGTGGCGTGCGAGCACCTCGGCAGGCGCGCCGTCCGCGACGACCCCGCCGCCGGGCTCGAGCAGCACGAGCCGGTCGACCAGGTCGAGCCAGGTGCCGATCCGGTGCTCCACCACGAGCAGGGTCGCCCCCGTCTCGTCGAGCAGCGCAGCGACGGCGTCGTGCACCTGGGCCACGCCGGCCGGGTCGAGGTTCGCGCACGGTTCGTCGAGCACGAGGGCTCCGGGACGCATCGCGAGCACCCCGGCGAGCGCCAGTCGTTGCCGCTGGCCGCCGGAGAGCATCGCGGTCGAGCGGTCGAGGGGCAGCTCGAGTCCGACGACCGTGAGCGCCGACCGCACCCGTGCCCAGGTCTCGTCGCGCGGGACGCCGAGGTTCTCGCACCCGAAGGCCACGTCGTCGCCGATCCGCGACATCACGGTGTGCGCCTCAGGGTCCTGCATGACGAGGCCGACACGCCCGCGGACCGCGCGGGGGTCGGAACCGTCGACCAGGACCGAGCCCTGCACGGAAGCTGCGGTGTCGTCGGTGGGGTCGGGTTCGTCGGGCAGCACGGCGGCCACCGCCCGCAGCAGTGTCGACTTGCCGGAGCCGGACGGCCCGACGATCGCGACCCGCTCCCCCGGCTCGACGGTCAGGTCGACGCCCCGGACAGCCCACTCGGCACGCTCTGGGTAGCGCCATCCCCAGTCACGGAAAGCGATGCGCGCGGCGCGCACGCCGACGACGTCCGGGGACGTCGACGACGGAGCCGACACCGTCACACCAGTTCGCGCGGCCGACGCCGGCTGTGTTCCCGGCCGGCCGCGAACGAGGACAGCACGCCGGTGCGTGCGAGCGCGCGGACGACCAGCCACGAGCCGGCGCCCGCGATGACAGCACCCGACACGATCGCGCACACGACGTAGACGACCTTGAACGCGGCGTCGAGACCCGGGTACCACAGCACGGTGTCGTTGATTCCGAGCGCGAGGCCGGCTGCGGCGCCCGCCAGGACGACGACCGGCAGCCGGTACACGCGGTAGAGGAAGAGTGCGAGGACGATCTCGGCGCCGAGCCCCTGGACGAGTCCGGCCTCGAGCGTCAGCCACCCCCACTGCGTGCCGAACAGTGCCTCGACGGACGCGGCGACCATCTCGCCGTAGAGCGCAGCGCCGGGCTTGCGGACGACGATCGCGACGAGCGGTCCGGCGAGCAACCACACTCCGCCGAACAGGGCCTTCGTTCCCGGGAGGACGAGGTCCATGACGGCGCTGATGGGTTCGTATCCGAACTCCCACAGCCGGAAGACGACGCCGAGCGCAACCGCGAGCACGCTCGCGACGACGATGTCGACGACCCGCCAGCGCAGCGATCGCCGCGGGGCGGTGTGGACGGTTGATGACGTGCCAGAAGACATGGTGCTGGACTCCTCCCTGCGCCGGCATGATCCGGATCAGGTTCGACGGTCGGAGCGCCACTCGCTCCCTCTCAGCCCGGCGGTCCCGGACTCCCGTGTGTGTCCCAGCAGTCTAGACGTGGTCGCGACCACGTGACGGGTCGCGACCACACATCGGACGGGAGGCCCGTGGCGGGTCCGCCACGGGCCTCCCGTCCGGTGTGTCGCTACTTCTTCAGGACGCGCACCAGTTTCCGGAGCACGGTGCCGGTCACCCAGACGAGCGGGATGCTGACGGCAACGAGCGAGATGAGGTTCGGCTCGAACTCGAGGTCCTTGCCGGGGCGACGGATGTAGGCGCCGACCGGGATCGAAGCGCCGCCGCCACCGCCGCCGCCATTCTCGTCGTCCCCGCCGCCCCCGAAGCCGAACCAGCCGAGGGACACCGGGATGAGGGTCTGGTCTCCGACCTCGACGGGGTCTCCGTAGTTCGTGGAGACGCCGATCGGGCGTACCTTGTCTGCGATCTGCGTGACGATGTTGGCCATGCGCGCGACGCTACTCGTCCGTTCCTCCACAGGCCGGGCCGCGCGCGCACGGGTACACAACTGGTGCTTGTCTGCGGACGCGGACGGGCGTCACCGATATGTTGGCGCGACCATCACCTGGAGGACCGTTTGCACACCTGGCCCGGCAACCCGTACCCGCTCGGGGCGACCTACGACGGAAGCGGCACGAACTTCGCGCTCTTCAGTGAGGTCGCCGAGCGCGTCGAACTCTGTCTGTTCGACACCGACGGCAACGAAGAGTGCGTCCCCCTCGTCGAGGTCGACGCCTACGTCTGGCACGCCTACCTGCCGAACATCGGTCCCGGCCAGGAGTACGGCTTCCGTGTCCACGGCCCGTACGACCCCGACAACGGCGCACGCTGCAACCCGTCCAAGCTCCTGCTCGACCCCTACGCCAAGGCGACGAGCGGCGAGATCGACTGGGACCAGTCGCTCTTCGCGTACACGTTCGGCGACCCGGACTCGACGAACGACGACGACTCCGCGGCGCACATGATGAAGGGCGTCGTGATCAACCCGTTCTTCGACTGGCAGGGCGACCGCGCACCGCGTACGCCCTACGGCGAGACTGTGATCTACGAAGCACACGTCAAGGGCCTCACGGAGACCCACCCCGACGTGCCCGAAGAGCAGCGCGGCACCTACGCCGGCGTCTCGCACCCCGCGGTCATCGAGCACCTGCAGCGACTCGGTGTCACGACGCTCGAGCTCATGCCGGTGCACCAGTTCGTGAACGACTCGACCCTGCAGGACAAGGGGCTGTCGAACTACTGGGGCTACAACACCATCGGCTTCTTCGCGCCGCACTCCTCGTACTCGTCCTCGGGCGACCAGGGGCAGCAGGTGCAGGAGTTCAAGACGATGGTGCGGGAGCTCCACCGCGCCGGCATCGAGGTCGTGCTCGACGTCGTCTACAACCACACCGCCGAGGGCAACCACCTCGGGCCGACGCTGTCGTTCCGCGGCATCGACAACGCGGCGTACTACCGCCTGGTCGACGACGACAAGAAGTTCTACATGGACTACACGGGCACCGGGAACTCGCTCAACGTCGGCCACCCCCACTCGCTGCAGCTCATCCTCGACTCGCTGCGTTACTGGGTGACCGAGATGCACGTCGACGGCTTCCGCTTCGACCTCGCCTCGGCGCTCGCCCGCGAGTTCTACGAGGTCGATCGGCTGTCCGCGTTCTTCGAGCTCGTGCAGCAGGACCCGATCGTGTCGCAGGTCAAGCTCATCGCCGAGCCCTGGGACGTCGGCCCCGGCGGCTACCAGGTCGGCAACTTCCCGCCCCAGTGGTCGGAGTGGAACGGCAAGTACCGCGACACCGTGCGCGACTTCTGGCGCGGCGAGTCGTCGACGCTCGGTGAGTTCGCCTCGCGCATCTCCGGCTCGGCCGACCTGTACGAGCACGACGGCCGCACGCCCAAGGCCAGCATCAACTTCATCACCGCGCACGACGGCTTCACGCTGTACGACCTCGTCGCCTACAACGAGAAGCACAACGAAGCCAACGGCGAGGACAACAACGACGGCGAGAGCCACAACCGGTCCTGGAACTCCGGCGCCGAGGGCCCGACCGACGACGAGACCGTGAACGCCCTGCGGCTGCAGCGACGCCGGAACTTCCTGGCGACGCTGCTCCTCAGCCAGGGCGTGCCGATGATCGCCCACGGCGATGAGCTCGGCCGTTCGCAGTCCGGCAACAACAACGTCTACGCGCAGGACTCCGAGCTCAGCTGGATCGACTGGGAGTCCGCGGACGACGACCTCGTCCAGTTCACCGCCGACGTGGTCAAGCTGCGCCACGACCACCCGACGTTCCGCCGCACCCGGTACTTCAACGGGCGCCCGGTGCGCCGTGGTCAGGACGAGCCGCTGCCCGACGTGGTCTGGCTCACGCCCGAGGGCGACGCGATGTCGCCGGAGGACTGGGACTCCGGTTTCGGCAAGAGCGTCGGCATGTACCTGAACGGCGACGGCATCCGTGGGCGCGACTCCCGCGGCGAGCGCGTCACCGACGTGGCGTTCATCACGTACTTCAACGCCCACGACGACGTCGTGACGTTCACGCTGCCGCCCGAGGAGTACGCACCCGGCTGGACGGTCCGCATCGACACCGCCGAGCCCGGCGCCCGTGACGAGATCGTCGAGGCGGGCACGCCGCTCGACGTCCCCGCCCGGTCGATGATCGTCCTCCGCGCCGAGCCGAACCACGAGGTCTCCGTCGCACCGGTCGAGGTCCAGCACCACGAGGGCGATCCAGAGCTCCGGTCCCCGCAGGACGCCGTGACGCCAGCGAACCCCGCCGGTTCCACCGCGCCGAGCGGCACCGCACGATGAGCGCCGGCACACCGGGAGCCGGGCGTCGCGTCCCGGTCTCGACCTACCGGCTGCAGGTCTCCGCCGACTTCGACCTGGCCGCGGCACGCGACCTCGTCGACTACGTGCACGACCTCGGCGCCGACTGGCTGTACCTGTCGCCGGTCCTGCAGTCGGAGCCCGGCTCGGACCACGGCTACGACGTCGTCGACCACACGCACGTCGACACCGACCGTGGTGGGGACGAAGCCCTCCGGGTCCTCGCCGAGGCCGCGCACGCGGTCGGGCTCGGCGTGCTGGTCGACGTCGTCCCGAACCACGTCGGGGTCGCCACCCCTGCGGTCAACCCGTGGTGGTGGTCCCTGCTCGAACTCGGCCAGGGCTCCCCCGTCGCCTGGGCGTTCGACGTCGACTGGGACGCCGGCGACGGCAAGGTCCGGGTGCCGGTCCTCGACGACCGGCTCCTCGAAGCCGTCACGCTCGACACGTCCGACGCCGAGCGCCCGGTGCTCCGGGTCGGCGACACCGCGTACCCGACCGCGCCGGGCAGCGCCCACCCGGGCGACTCGGTCGAGGCCGTGCACGCGCTGCAGCACTACGCGTTCGTGCACTGGAAGCGTGCCGACCACGAGCTGAACTACCGCCGGTTCTTCGCGGTGAACACGCTCGCCGCCATCCGGGTCGAGGAACCCGAGGTGTTCGCGGCGTCGCACGGCGTCATCGGCGGCTGGTTCCGCGACGGCCTCGTCGACGGCCTGCGCATCGACCACCCGGACGGACTCTACGACCCCGCCGGCTACCTGCAGGACCTCGCCGCGCTGACCGGCGGTGCGTACACCCTCGTCGAGAAGATCCTCGAACCCGGCGAGGAGCTCCCGAGCTCCTGGCCCGTCGACGGCACGACCGGGTACGACGCCCTGGGCGTCCTGGACCGCGTGCTCGTCGACCCCGCGGGCGAACCCTCGCTGACCGCGGCGTCGGGCGCGGAACCAGCCGACTGGCAGCGCCTCACGCACGACACCCGCCGCGGCATCGCCGACGGGATCCTGGGCAGCGAGGTCGAGCGGCTCGCCCGACTGCTCGCGCCGGTCACCGCCGACGCGG
The DNA here is from genome assembly GCF_025642935.1 of Curtobacterium sp. RIT-PI-V. Classification (NCBI taxonomy): domain Bacteria; kingdom Bacillati; phylum Actinomycetota; class Actinomycetes; order Micrococcales; family Microbacteriaceae; genus Curtobacterium; species Curtobacterium sp. RIT-PI-V. Next base: position 12,476 of record NZ_JANZKM010000024.1, on the reverse strand, counting down.
ACGCGATCACGCACGAACGGCTCGTCGATGCCCTCGCCGAAGTCGTGGCGTCGTTCGACGTCTACCGCACCTACCTGCCCGAGGGCGCGCACCACCTCATCGCGTCGCTCGAACGCGCGGCAGAGGCCCGTCCCGACCTCGACGACGTCATCGACCGGATCGCCCCGGCGCTCGTCGACCCGGAGAACGCCGCCGCGATCCGCCTGCAGCAGACGAGCGGCATGGTGATGGCCAAGGGCGTCGAGGACACGGCCTTCTACCGCACCTCTCGCCTGACGTCCCTGAGCGAGGTCGGTGGCGACCCGAGCGTGTTCGCGGTGTCCGTGGCCGACTTCCACCAGGCGCAGCGCGACCGGCTCGGCAGCTGGCCGCACACCATGACGACGCTCACCACCCACGACACGAAGCGCAGCGAGGACACCCGCGCACGCATCGCGGTCCTGGCCGAGCTCGGCAGCGAGTGGGCCGACACACTCGACCGGTTGCAGTCCCTCGTCCCGCTCGAGGACCGCGTGTTCGCCGACCTCCTCTGGCAGGCGATCGTCGGTGCCCGACCCGCGAGTCGTGAGCGGCTGCACGCCTACGCCGAGAAGGCATCACGCGAAGCCGGTGACAGCACCACCTGGACCGAGCCCGACGAGGCGTTCGAGCAGCAGATGCACGCGATCGTCGACGCAGCGTTCGACGACCCGGACGTGGTCGCCGTGCTCGACGCCCTCGACGAGCAGATCGACGCCGCGGGGTGGTCGAACGGGCTCGCGCAGAAGCTCTTGCAGCTCACGGCTCCCGGCGTCCCCGACGTGTACCAGGGCACCGAGTTCTGGGACCGGTCCCTCGTCGACCCCGACAACCGCCGAGCCGTGGACTACGCCGAACGGCGCCACGTCCTCGCCGAGATCGACGGCCCGGACGACGACGGCCCCGAGGACCTTCCGGCGATCGGGATCGACGGCGCCGCGAAGCTCCTCGTGACCGCCCGTGCACTCCGTCTCCGCCGCGACCAGCCGGAGCTCTTCACGCGGTACCTCGCGCTCGAAGCGACGGGCAGCGCGGCGGACCACGTCGTCGCGTTCGACCGCGGCGGTGCCGTCACGGTCGCCACACGACTGCCGATCGGCCTCGAACGGGTCGGTGGCTGGGGTGACACCCTCGTGCACGCCGTCCCCGTCGACCGGGTCGACCTGCTCACCGGCAGGACCTTCCCGGCCAGCCGGGGCATCGCACTCGCGGACCTGCTCACCACCTACCCGGTCGCGCTGCTCGTGCCGGCCGCCACGGTCGGGGAACCCGGCCACGCCGACACGGTGACCGACGCGTCCGACGCGGAACGGGCCCCCCGGTCGACCGCCCGGACCACCCCGGCGACCGAGTCCGACGCGCAAGCGGAGATCGACATCCTGGAGGGTCACGCATGACCGCACCCGACCGTTACGCCGTCTGGGCGCCCGAGCCGGACCGCGTCCGGCTGGTCGTCGACGACGTCGAGTACCCGCTGACCCGGGCCGACGACGACTGGTGGTCGACCGACGCGATAATGCCGGTCGTCGGTGCCCGCTACGGGTTCCGCCTCGGCGACGACGACGCGGTCCGACCCGACCCCCGCAGTCGTTTCCAGCCGGACGGGGTGCACGGCACGTCCGCCGTCGTCGACCCCGCGCGCTTCGCGTGGACCGACGAGTCGTGGACCGGACGACCGGCCCGCGGCGCCGTGATCTACGAGATGCACGTCGGCACCTACACGCCGGAGGGCACCCTCGACGCGGCGGCGCAGAAGCTCGACCACCTGGTCGAGCTCGGCGTCGAGTTCGTCGAACTGCTGCCCGTGAACGGTGTGAACGGCGAGTGGAACTGGGGGTACGACGGGGTCGCCTGGTACGCGGTGCACGCCCCGTACGGCGGCCCCGACGCCTACGACCGGTTCGTCGACACGGCGCACTCGCTCGGTCTGGGGGTCATCCAGGACGTCGTCTACAACCACCTCGGGCCGAGCGGCAACTACCTGCCGCTGTACGGGCCGTACCTGGTGCAGGGGCTCGCGAACACGTGGGGCGACTCGGTGAACGTCGAGCACCCCGAGGTCCGTCGGTACGTCCTCGACAACGTGCGCATGTGGTTCCGCGACCACCACGTCGACGGGCTCCGGCTCGACGCCGTGCACGCGATCCGCGACACCACGCGGCCGCACGTCCTGGCCGAGATGGCCGACGAGACGGACGCCTACGGTTCCTTCGTCGGTCGTCCGCTGTCGTTGATCGCCGAGTCGGACCTCAACGACCCGGTGATGTTCCGCCCGCGGGAAGCCGCCGGGTACGGACTCGCCGGACAGTGGTCCGACGACTTCCACCACGCCGTGCACGTGGCGCTGACGGGCGAGACGAACGGCTACTACGCCGACTTCGCACCGCTGTCCGCGCTCGCGAAGGTGCTCGACCACGGGTTCTTCCACGACGGCACGTGGTCGTCGTTCCGTGGCCGGCGCCACGGGCAGCCGATCGACCGTGGGACCTCCCCGGCGACGGCCCTGGTGGTCACGAACCAGAACCACGACCAGATCGGCAACCGCGCGGCGGGCGACCGTCTGGCGGCGACGCTCGACGACGAAGGCCTCGTCATCGCTGCGGCACTGACGCTGCTGGGCCCGTTCACACCCATGCTGTTCATGGGTGAGGAGTTCGCCGCGACGACGCCGTGGCAGTTCTTCACGTCGCACCCGGAGCCCGAGCTCGGCAAGGCGACGGCCGAGGGCCGCATCCGCGAGTTCGCGGAGCACGGCTGGGACGAGTCGGCCGTGCCGGACCCGCAAGACCCGACGACGTTCACGAACTCGAAGCTCGACTGGGCCGACGTCAGTTCCGAGCGGGGTGCGGCGATCCTGCGCGCCTACCGGGTGCTCGTCGCCCTGCGCCGGACCGACCAGGCCTTCGTCGACCACCGGTACGAGGCGAACGCCGTGCGGTTCAGCGAGGACCGGCGGTGGCTGGTGCTCACGCGTGGGCTGCTCGGACCGGACGCGGCACCCGTGCACGTCGTGGTGAACTTCCTCGACGACGCAGCCGAGGTGCCGGTCCCCGGTGCCACCGGCGAAGAGCTCTACCGGTTCGGAGCGGCCGAGGTCGCGACGGACTGCGTGCGGTTCCGCGGGCGCGGCGTGGTGGTGTTGCGCTAGTCGCTGCGGTGTCACCGAACCGAGACTCGGGGTGGGCGACGGCGTTCGTGCTGCACAGCACGGGCCCTGTCGCCCACCCCGAGTCTCGTCGAACGGTGCGCCCGCGGGTCAGGAGGCGTGATCGGCCACGGCGTGTGCGTTGGTGCGCACGGACGGCAGCTTCCGGTGGTCCTTGACCAGCGAACGGGTCTCGCGGATGCGGCGGTCGATGCCCCACTTCGTCACGAGGGCCAGGCTCTCGCGCACGATGTTGCCGCTCATCTTCGAGACACCGAACTCCCGCTCCGTGAACGTGATCGGGGTCTCCACGACCCGCAGACCGGCCTCGAGGGCACGCCAGCACAGGTCGACCTGGAAGCAGTAGCCCTTCGAGGCGACGCCGGCCAGGTCGATCCGCTCGAACGCCTGCGAGGTGAAGACCCGGAACCCACCGGTGGCGTCGCGGACGGCGATGCCGAGGGCCAGGCGCGTGTAGAGGTTGCCGCCGCGGGAGAGCAGTTCGCGGTACCAGGGCCAGTTCTCGACCTTGCCGCCCTTGATCCAGCGGGACCCGAGGACGAGGTCGTTCGTGTCGGCGAGCTCGAGCATCCACGGCAGGTACTCGGGGTGGTGCGACCCGTCGGCGTCCATCTCGACGAGCTTGTCGTAGCCGTGCTCGAGCCCCCAGGCGAACCCGGACAGGTACGCGCCGCCGAGGCCGTCCTTCACCGTGCGGTGCATGACGTGCACCCGGTCGGACTCGCGGGCGATCGCGTCGGCGATGTCACCGGTGCCGTCGGGCGAGTTGTCGTCGACGACGAGTACGTGCACTCCGTCGTCCGTCGCGGCGAGCGTGCGCTCGACGATGGGACGGACGTTCTCCGCCTCGTCGTAGGTCGGGATGATGACCAGGGTCTCGCTCATGGTGCTCCTCGTGCTCCACATCGAATGTATCGGTCGGTCATGGGTCAGTCCGACGAGAGGTCTGCGAACACGATCAGGTTGTCCGTGTAGTGCCCGGTGGCGGTGTCGAACACGCCGTCGCAGGTGATCAGTCGGAGTTGGGGGGTTGGGGTGGTGCCGTAGACGTCGCTCGTCGGGAACGCCGACTTGGCGGCGCGTTCCGAGCGGTCGACGGTGAAGGTGCGGGTGGTGCCGTCGGACATCGCGACGTGGATCTCGTCGCCGGCGACCAGTTCGTCGAGCCGGAAGAACACCGCGGCGCTCGTCGGGCTGTCGACGTGGCCGGCGATGACGGCGGGGCCGACCTCACCGGGGACGATGCCGTCGCTGAACCACCCGGCGCTGTCCCAGTCGACGGGCGGGTCGAGTTCACCGGCGGAGCCGCGGTGCAGGTCCTCGAGGTTCGACTGCACGCCGATCGCGGGGATCGAGACGCTGACGGGGGTCGCCGCGGATCGGGCAGCGGGTGCCGCCGGGTCCTGGAACCCCTCGATGCCCGACCGGTCAGACGCAGACCCCGCAGAACCCGACCCAGCAGAAGCAGAAGCAGAAGCAGACCCCGAAGGCACTGAATCGGCCCGTCCGTCCGACCCGTCACTGCCGACGGTCGACGCGAGTGCCACGCCGGTGACGCCGCCACCCACGACGACCGCGGCCAGCACCGCCCCGATCACCACGCCACGACGCCGGAATGCCGGACCGCGCCCGGCGGACCGTCGGCCGGTCATGACGTGCCTCCGGCCTTCGTCCCGCAGCCACCGAGCACGTCCGACGTGAGCATGGTCGAACCGAGTGCCGCCCAGGCGTCCCCGTAGTAGGTCGGCGTGGTGGCAGCCGTCCGGTCGGCCCGCTCCAGGTCGTCGGCGGCAGCACCGGAGGAACCGGCCGCGTACTCGGCGGCGGCACGGGCGGTGTACGCCAGGGCGTTCGTGTCCCCGGTCACGGCGGTGCCGCCCAGGTCGAGCTGGGCCGCGAGCTGCGTCGTCCGACGCAGGGTCGGGGCGAGCGACCCGGCGAGGGCACGGTCGTCGGCGGAGCACGCCTCGGCGTAGCGGACGGGCGTCCGCATCGCGTCGTAGCCGTACAGCACGCGCTGGTCCCCTCCGGTGGCGGGCATCGGGTCGACGGTGCCGTCGGCGTGCACCTGCGACCAGTCGCTCGGCAGCTGCGACTCGTCGAGCACCGCCGCCGTCGCCGCGCGGGAGCCACGGTTCAGCGCGGTCCAGCGGTCGTCGCCCGTGGCCTTCGCCAGCACCGCGAAGGCTGCCGGCGACGCGTACGAGGCGTTGTACCGGTACGGCTCGGAGTCCGCCCACGGCCCGGGCAGCAGGATCGTGCCGAGTTCCGTGGTCGCGGTCTCGTGCTCCAGGATCGCCGAGGCGATGCGCTTGCCGGCTGCCGTGTAGCGGTCCTCGCCCCAGGCATCACCGGCGAGCACCAGGGCCCGCGCGGCGTCGAGGTCGGCGTCGCTCGCGGGCTGCTCGTCGGCGACACCGGCGTCGGGCGTCCAACGCCAGGCGAGCAGGTCGTCGTCGGTCAGCATGTGCGTCTTCGTCCACTTCCAGATGTCGTCGAACCGGTCGCGGTCACCGTTCGCGAAGGCGATGAGCAGCCCGTAGGCCTGTCCTTCGCTGACGGTGTCGTCGCCCTGGTCGGTGCGGACGACGCGGCCGTCCTGCACGTAGCGGTCGAGGAACTCCGTGCGGAGCTCCTTCGGGGAGCGTGCCGCGTCGGGCGCGCTGGTCGAGGTCGGGGTGGCGACCGAGCCGCTTCCGGCTTCGGTGTCCTGCCCCCACGGGCGCACGGCGATGAGCGCGACGCCGACGGCGACGACCACCGCCGCCGCGGCGGTGACGGGTATCCAGGTCCTGCGGGTCATGCTGGCCTGCCTTTCCGTGGATGGTGACGACGGCACTGGACGGGAGGACCGGATCACGTGAGCGTGTCGGCGGACGTGATCCGTGCCTCCCGGCCAGGGCGTCAGCGGTACAGCGAGCGGAGCGCTGCGATGGCCGTGTGCACGGCCTCCGTCATCGGGCGGTCGGCGGCTGCGCCGCCGCCACCCGTCTGCACGCCGCCGGTCGGCGTCGCGGCGGTGGCCGCGGCGTCCGTGACCGGCACGACCGTCAGGTCGCCCTTGCTGTCGTCGAGGACGAACAGGGTGGAGACGGTGTTGCCCGCGAGGTCGACACTGGCGGTGCCCTGCTGGCCGCTGCCGGAGACGTCGAGCGTCCACTTGCCGGAGTCGACGGTGGCGTACTTGGTGGCGGTGCCGAACTTCGCACCCTCGGCGATGGCGGTGCCCTCGGAGGTGCTCACGTCGACCTGCTTCGCCGTGGTGGCGGCCTGGACCAGCCGGAGCTTCGCCTTGCCGTCGCCGGGCTGCTGCAGGTCGTCGGTGAACGCCGTCGTCTTGAGGTCGGTGTTCTTGCCGTACGCGACGACCGTGCTCGCGTCGCCCTTGTCGACCGTCACGTCGGTGGAGATCACCGGCGTGGAGTCCGGGGCGTCCGAGGCACGCATCGACAGCACGTAGGTGCCGACCGGGAGCTCCTGGTACTTGCTGACCTGGCCGTACGTGACGTCGTCGAGCTCGAAGACCGTCTTGCCGCCGGACAGGCTGGACAGTTCGACGTCGACGCCCTTGGTGTCGGGCGAAAGGTGGCCGACGCGGAGCCAGCCCTCGTCGGAGGTGGCGGCGGAGGCGGTCTGGGGTGCTGCGAGTCCGACGGTCGCTGCGACGAGGGTCGCTGCGAGTGCGCCGACGACGACGGTGCGGCGTCGCTGGGTGTGTGCGGTCATGGTCGTGCTCCTTCGGGTCGTGGTGCTGGTCGGGTCCTGTGCGGTGGTGCTGCGGGCGTTCCCGGGGGCGTCGCTGCGGGCGTTCCCGCGAGCCGCCCCGCGAGCGGGCCCGCGAGCGGCCCCGCGAGCGGGCGAAATGACGGGGTCGGCGCCCGGAGCACCCGGGCACTTCGCCCGCTCGGCGGTCCCGCGTGTGCGGGTGGTGCGGGCCGCCCCGCGAGCGGGCGAAATGCCGGGGCCGGCGTCCGGAGCACCCGGGCATTTCGCCCGCTCGGCGATCCGCTCGGCGGACGGGGCGGCGGGGCGGCGGGTCACGAGGCGCTCGTCGCGGTCGTGGTCGGGTCCGCCGGGGTGTAGGTGACGGTGAGGCGTTCGCCCTCACGCTCGACCGACGCCGGCCGGAACGAATCGGACATCGCCTCGAGGGTGGCGGCCACGCGCTCCGCCGAGGCAGCGTCACTCGTGTGCAGGACGGCGGTGCGGAACGGCTGCCCGGTCTCGCCCGTGAGCGGAGTGAACCGGTCGACGCGGACGTCCTGGTCGGCGAGCACCTGGCCGAGCGCGATCATCGCTCGCGAGTCGACCTGACCCGCACGGAACTGCGACTTGGTGCCGTCGTCGGCCCGGAGCGCCGGGTTCGACGCCAGCTCGGTGCCCATGGTCTTCCGCAGGTCGCTGGCCCGGGTGATCGCGGCCTGTGCGGCCGTCGATCCCTCGGCGTGGATGCGTCGGACCTCGACCTGCTGGTCACCGGACCCGAAGGTCGCGACGGCCGTCGAGTTCTCGATCGCCTGGCGGACGTCGGACGACGAGTTGCCGCCGGTCCGCATGGAGTCCGTCGTGATGACGTAGTCCGAGTCCTTCCACCCGTTGGGCGACTGGCGCTCCACGGCTCCGTCGGTGTCGAGCTTGTAGTACCAGACCACGTTGTTCCGGGCGAAGCCGTCCTCGACGAGGTCGACCCACATGGCGTCGTCCACCAGCAGTCGGGAGGACTTCGAGACGTTGTCCCCGACCCACTGCTCGGCCTGCTGCATCGGCAGGTCGAGGTTGCCCAGGACGAAGCCGCGCAGCTGTGTTCCCCAGAGCGGCACCGCCACGACGAGTGCGACCGCGGTGGTGACGGCCCAGGTGATGCCGAGACCTCGACGGGTCCCGGCGCCGAGGCGGGTACGGGTGCGGACCCGACCGGCGATCGCCAGGACGGCACGCTCGGCCGTGTAGGCGACCAGCAGGGCGGCGAACGGGATGAGCATGATGACGTACGGCACCGGCAGGTACCCGTTCGGGCGGAACATCATCGCGAGCAGGAAGACGAGCATCGCGGCGATCGGACGGACCCGGCGCAGGAAGAGCCCGACGGCCGCAGCGGCCGAGCCGAGCACGATGAACACTGGGTCGAGCGCCCACCACTGCGACGCGGCGGCGTTTGCCAGGCTGCCCGGGTCGAACAGCGATCCCGATGCCGAGCGCGAGCCGAGCTGGTAGGTGATGCCCTCGAACAGGCTGACCCGACCGCTGCTCGGCAGCAGCTCGCCCTTGACCGCGGCGAGCAGCAGGTACCCGCCGCCGATGATGACCAGGACGGCCCCGGCGACGCTCAGCGTGTACCGGCGGGTGCTCTTGTCGGCTCGACGGATCGCCATCCAGATGAGGAACGGCAGGGCGAGCAGGTACGTCTCCTTGGAGAGCACCGCGATGCCGAGGCACGCAGCGGCTCCGGCGAACCCGGCGAGCTGCTGACGACGGCTCAGCACGAGGACGAACGCGGCGAGCAGCCACGGCGTCGCGACGTTGTCGATGTAGACCGTACGGTGGTACTGCAGGGCGAGCGGCGACAGCGCGAAGACGAGTCCGGCCGCGGCAGCGGTGATCCGGCCGGCACCGAGGCGGCGGGCCAGGACGAACAGCAGGATGCTCGAGACGGCGGAGAAGAAGACCATCGCCTCGCGGCCGGCCTCGACGGCGAACGGGTAGCGCGCGAACGCCCCGGTCAGACCGGTGTAGCCGGCGATCTGGATCCAGCCGAGCGGCGGGTGGTCGTACCAGTACGTGTAGTGCGTGATCTCACCGAGGTGCATGATCGCCCAGGCCTGCGCCGTGTACGTGCCCTCGTCGTCGATCCGCTGCGGGGTGCCGGACATGTTCCAGGCCTGCACGATGACGGTGACGGCGACGACGGGCAGCAGCCACGTCAGGCTCGCGGCGTGCCGGCGGAACCAGGCGCCGATGCCGGTGCGGTCGCCGGCGACGGCCCCGCGGATGGGGATACCGGTGGTGTTGGTGATGCTGGCGGTCATCGGGTCCCTCCTGTGGTCGTTCCGGCGAGCTCACGTTCGGAAGACGAAGACGAAGACGTCGCGCCCGCGGACCCGGTCAACTCCGACGCGAAGCCGATGACCTCGGCGGGCTGCTCGGCGTTCCGGTGCTGGCCCGTGTGCTCCGTCTTCTCCCAGCCGTTCTGCCCCTTCGCGTGGCGGACCACCGCTCGGACGGCTGCTGCAGCGAGGAAGACCTGGTACGGCACGAGACCGAGCACGAGCTTCACGTAGTCGCGGAAGCGGACCTTCTCCTTGTAGATGCGACCGAACTCGTTGAGGCCGACGACCTCGACGGCCAGCAGCATGAGCGTCGGCGCCACCGGGATGAACGACACCAGGGCGATCGCCGTCGGCACCTTGACGAACAGGATCATCAGGACGCTGAGCGGGATGAGCAGACCGGTGGCCGCCTGGATGAACGGCATGGTCAGCATGTACCGGGCGAAGAAGCGCTGACGGAACGACGGCAGCTTCTTCCACTCCCCCTTGCCGAGCACCTGCAGGAAGCCCTGGTTCCACCGCGTTCGCTGCTTGAGCAGCGAGGCGAAGGTCGGCGGGGTCTCCTCGCGGGTGACGGCCTCGGGGCTGTAGGCGACGACGACCTTCGCGCCGTCGGCGGACAGGCGGACACCGAGCTCGCAGTCCTCGGCGAGGCAGTGCGCGTCCCAGCCGTTCGACCAGTCGAGGCGTTCCTTCGTCACGAAGACGGTGTTGCCGCCGAGCGGGATGAACTTCGATCCGGCGTGGAAGTGCAGGCGCGAGCGGAACCAGAAGTAGTACTCCAGGACGTTCCGGAGCGACCACCAGCTGGACTTGAAGTTCATCAGCTGCACGCCGCCCTGCACGACGTCGGCGCCGGTCTCCTGGAACCGCGAGTCCACCAGGGTGAGCAGGTGCGGGTAGACCTCGTCCTCGGCGTCGAACACGCCGACGACGTCACCGGTCGCGTACTGCAGCGCCAGGTTCATCGCCTTCGGCTTGTTCTTCGGCAGGGTGTCGTCGACGACCACCCGGATCAGCTCGGGGTGGCGGGCTGCGGCGGCGCGGACGACGGCGTCCGTCTCCGGGTCGTCCTCGCCGACGATCGCGATGATCTCGAAGTCGGGGTGGTCCTGCTTCGCGAGCATGTCGAGCGTCTGGCCCATGACCTCTTGCTCGTGCCGTCCGGGCACCAGCAGGGTGAAGCGGTGCGCGGCCGGGCGCGGGGTCTGGCTGAAGCTCGTCGACTTCAGCGCGTCCCGCGAGCGCCACGCGTGCAACATCCACCAGAGCGTCGTCAACGCGACGATCGTGAGCAGTACGGAGATCGCGATGAGGGCGGAGTAGCCGATCCACTCGCCCAGCGACCACGCGGCCTGCTGGACGGCACCGGAGCCTCCGGTCGGGACGTCGGTGGTCCCTCGGTTCGGGACGCTCGACGGAGCCGTCCCCTCGTTCGGCTGGAGCAGCGGCCCTGCGGCCGTCAGCAGCGTGGCGGAGATGGTCATGCGGCGAGCCCCTTCGTGCGACGAGCATCGGTGGAACGGAAGACGAGGGCCTTGTACGCGGCGAACCGGAAAGCGGTTCCGAGCACGAGGCCGACGCCGTTGCCGGCGACGTTGTCGGCGAGGGTCGAGGTGAACCCGAGGACGTAGTGCGAGACGAACAGGCAGGCCGCGGCGATGCCGAGCCCGATCAGGTTGGTGGCAGCGAAGAGCAGCCCCTCGCGCACGGTCTCGCGGCGGCCGGTCTGGCGCTCGGCACGGAACGTGATGAAGCGGTTGCCGATCCACGCCACGGCGGTCGACACGACGGCCGACACGATCTTCGCGGCGATGGGACCGTCGGGCATGACGGTGGCGCGCAGCAGGTTGTAGATGCCCAGATCGATGACGAAGCAGACGGCACCGATCGTGCCGAACGACGCGAGTTGCCTCGCGGTGGCGAGCAGGCGGGCGACCGTGCCGGGTCGCACGGGCGGCACCGTTCCGGTGTCGGGTGACACCAGAACGGGGGTATCAGTTCGGGTCATGCCCCCGATTCGGGGGTAACCGGATTGTGGTTTGGGTGGGGTACGGGCTTACCCAGGCGTCTGCCAGTTCCACGACACGTACTGTTCACACGGGGTACCGACGGCCGGTCTGTGCAGACCGGACCGGTCTGTGCAGGCAGCCAGCAGAGCGGACGGGAGGCCCGTGGCGGCGTCGCCACGGGCCTCCCGTCCGATGGTGGGTCGCGTCTCAGGCGGGACGCTGCGCCGGGGACACGGTCTTGGCCGCGTCGCGCTCCGGGAGGTCACCCAGTGCCTCGTCGATGGCGGCGAGCGCGTCGGCGTCGAGCGTGACGCCCGCTGCCTTGACGTTGTCCGTGACCTGCTCCGGACGCGAGGCACCGACGATGGCGCTGGCGACGTTGTCGTTCTGCAGGGTCCACGCGATCGCGAGCTGCGCGAGGGTGAGGCCGGCCTGGTCGGCGACGGGCTGCAGGCGCTGCACGGCTTCGAGGACCTCGTCGCGCATGAACCGCTTGATCATGTCGGCACCGCCCTTCTCGTCCGTGGCACGCGAGCCCTCGGGCAGCGGCTGACCCGGCTTGTACTTGCCGGTCAGGACACCCTGAGCGATGGGCGACCAGACGATCTGCGACAGGCCGAGCTGCTTCGAGGCGGGGACGACCTCGCCCTCGATGACCCGCCACAGCATCGAGTACTGCGGCTGGTTCGAGATGAGCTGGAAGCCGAGCTCCTTCGCGAGCGCTGCGCCGGCGCGGATCTGCTCGGCGTTCCACTCGCTGACGCCGATGTAGAGCGCCTTGCCCTGGCGGACGACGTCCGCGAAGGCCTGCATGGTCTCTTCGAGGGGGGTCTCGTGGTCGTAGCGGTGCGCCTGGTAGAGGTCGACGTAGTCGGTCTGCAGGCGGGTCAGCGAGCCGTTGATCGACTCCGTGATGTGCTTGCGGCTGAGGCCGACGTCGTTGTGCTGCTTGGGGCCGGTAGGCCAGTAGACCTTCGTGAAGACCTCGAGCCCAGCACGCCGCTCGCCCTTGAGTGCTTCGCCGAGGACGGTCTCGGCGGCGGTGTTGGCGTACGTGTCCGCGGTGTCGAACGTGGTGATGCCGGCGTCGAGCGCTGCCCGCACGCACTGGGAGGCGACGTCGTTCTCGACCTGCGAGCCGTGCGTCAGCCAGTTGCCGTAGGTGATCTCGGAGATCTTGAGTCCGGAGTTGCCCAGGTACCTGAATTCCATGGTCCCGACGCTACTGGAGCC
>NZ_JANZKM010000023.1:0-64191 GCF_025642935.1 Curtobacterium sp. RIT-PI-V | reverse complement strand
CGCCTCGACCAGGCGCGAACCGTCCCGCTGGACGACGTCACACCCTCGCCCGACCAGGCCCAGACCGTCCCGCTGGGCGACTCCGTCCCACCTGGAGCCACCAAGCCGATGCCGCAGTACCCGCGACAGCACGAACAGCAGACCCCGCCGGCGTCGTGGGGAGCGACCCCGCCGAACGGATCGGCACCGGGTGGCGGTCGTGGCGGCAGTGCGGGCTCCGGCATGACCGCCGGCGCGTTCTACCGCGAGTCCTGGAAGCGCCTGCCGCGCGACTTCGGGTACATGGCCCTGACCGGGGTGCTGCTCTGCACGCTCTACTTCGCGTTCCCCGCGGCGATCTTCGGCGGCGGCTTCCGCGACCTGTTCAACCCGTTCGTGCTGCTGATGTTCTTCATCGCGCTGTTCGTGGCGCGGTGGCTCGGACAGTTCGAGAAGCTCCGCATCGGATGGGCCGACCGGCGTCCGATCCGCCCGGTGGACTGGACGCCCCGTTGGCAGCAGAACTGGTGGACGCGCACCGGTTCCGCGGTCGCCAACCCGCACTACTGGCTCTACCTGCTGCACGCAGCGGTCGTGTACCCGCTCGTCGCGCTCTTCACCGTGGGCGCCGGCGTCCTGCTGCTCGCCGGGTTCCTCTGGCCCGTCGGGCTCGCGGTGGTCGCGTTCGCGAACGGCCTGAGCGCGCAGTACTTCGGGTGGGACATGACCTCCGTCGTCGGCTTCGGGTTCCTCGGGCTGCTGTCGATGGCCGCCTCGGTCGTGCTGTTCCCGCTCTGGGCCCGTGGCTCGGTCATCGCGCACTACTGGGTGGACTTCGGTCTGCTCGGCGGGTTCCGTGCCGAGCAGCTCGAGCAGCGCGTCGCCGGACTCCAGGCCTCCCGTGCCGGTGCGGTGACCGCCGAGGGCCAGGCCCTGCGCCAGATCGAGCGCGACCTGCACGACGGCCCGCAGCAGCGCCTGGTGCGCCTCCGGATGGACCTGTCGGCAGCGGAACGCGCGTTCGACAAGGACCCGCAGAAGGCGAAGCAGCTCATCGGCGAGGCCTCGGAGCACGCACAGGACGCCCTCGACGAACTGCGTGCGCTGTCCCGTGGGTTCGCCCCACCGATCCTGCTCGACCGCGGGCTCGTGGCGGCGCTCGAGGCACTCGTCGCCCGCACCCCGATCCCGGTCGGCCTCGACGTCCGCCTGCCCGAGGGCCTCGAGCTCGCGACGGAGATCCAGCGCAACGTGTACTTCACGGTGAGCGAACTCCTGACGAACACCATGAAGCACGCCGGTGCCACGACGGCCGGGGTGTACCTCGGCCTCGTGGTCGACGCCTCGGGGCTCTGGTACCTGACCGTCAGCGTGACCGACGACGGCCGCGGCGGCGCACGACCCCAGCAGGGCCACGGCATCGAGGGCCTGATCGGCCGGATGCGTGCACTCGACGGCGACCTGGTCGTCGCGAGCCCCGAAGGCGGCCCGACCGAGGCCACGGCGCGGATCCCGCTCGGTGCCCTGAACGGCGTGCCCACGACGGCGAACCCGCGGTCGTGACCCCACGGGAGCGCCCGTGCTCCCACTAGGCTGGTCGGCATGACAGACGGCCCGGATGCAGCACGCATCCGGGCCGTCGTCGTCGACGACGCCGTCCTGCTGCGCGAGGGCCTGGCCCGCGTGCTCGACGAAGCCGGCATCGACGTCATCGGCCAGTACGCGGACGCCCGTGCGTTCCTCGCGACGCTGCCGGACGGCGCTCCCGACGTCGTCGTCATGGACGTCCGGATGCCGCCGACCTTCACCGACGAAGGCGTCCGCGCAGCCGTCGAGACCCGCAGGATCGCCCCGCACACCGGGGTCCTGCTCCTCTCGCAGTACGTCGAGGCCACCTACGCCGAGGACGTCCTCGCCGCCGGTGCGACGGGCATCGGCTACCTGCTCAAGGACCGCGTCACCCGGCTCGAGGAGATCGACGACGCCGTACGCCGGATCGCCGCCGGCGGCACGGTGCTCGACCCCGAGGTCGTCACGCAGCTGATGAGCCGGCGGCGCGACCCGCTCGCCGCGCTCACCCCGCGCGAACGCGACGTGCTCGGCCTGATGGCCGAGGGCCGCACGAACGCGGCCATCGCCCGCGCCCTCGTCATCGGCACCGGCGCCGTCGAGAAGCACGTGTCGAGCATCTTCGGCAAGCTCGCGCTCGAGGACACCGGCGAGGACCACCGCCGCGTCCTCGCCGTGCTCGCCTACCTCGGATGAGCCGGGCCCGCGGATGAACCAGGCCCGCGGTACCGACCGGATCCCGGCTCCGCTGCTCGCCCTCACCGCGATGGTGTCCGTCCAGCTCGGTGCCGCGATCGCGAAGACCCACTTCGACGACGTCGGCGCGGTCGGGGCCGCGACGCTCCGGCTCGTCATCGGGGCGGTGGTGCTCGCCCTGGTCGTCCGTCCCCGCGTCGGGCACTGGACCCGCGCGCAGTGGCTCGGCGCGGTCGGCCTCGGGCTGGCGCTCGGCGGGATGAACGTCTTCATCTACCTGGCCTTCGCGACCATCCCGATCGGGGTCGCGGTGACGATCGAGTTCCTCGGTCCGCTCGCCCTGTCCCTCGTGCACACCCGGCGGTGGCGGGATGCCCTCTGGGCCGCGCTGGCGCTCGCCGGTGTCGTGCTGCTCGGGGTCGGCCCGAGCGCCGTGACCGAGGTCGGCGGCGTCGTCTGGGCCGTGCTCGCGGCGGTGTGCTGGGCGGGCTACATCGTGATGAACCGGCACGTGGGCGCCGCGATCCCGGGTGTCGACGGCCTGGTGGTGTCGATGGTGGTCGCGATGCTCGTGTCGCTGCCGTTCGGGTTGCCGTCCGCGATCGACGGCGTGGTCCGCGAACCCGTGCTCCTGCTCGTCTTCGGCGTGGTGGCCGTGCTGTCGAGCGTGCTGCCCTACGCCCTCGAGATGCTGGCGTTGCGGCGGATGCCGACGCGGGTGTTCGGCGTGCTGCAGAGTCTCGGCCCGGCGATCGCCGCGCTGGCCGGGCTCGTCGTGCTCAGCGAGGGGCTGTCCGTGCTGGAGACGGTGGCGCTGGTGTGCGTCACCGCTGCCAGCGTCGGCGTCACGCTGTCCGCGCGCCGCCGACGCCGCTGAACGACCGTCTACTCGTCGCCGAGGAAGTCGGCGTACGTGGGTTCCGTGTGTTCACCCGACAGCAGGGCCGGGTCGTTGACCCGGGCCTCGACGTAGGCGCTGATGACCTCGGGTGGGGTGAGCACGTGGGCGACCCAGGACGGCACCGCTGTGTTCTTCATGGTGCCTCCTCGTCCCGGAGCGGCACTCGAACGAATGCCTCGATCAGTGAGTTACTTGCCGAACCGGTGTTCGGTAAACGATCCTCGGGGTGTGGCCGGAAGTCAACGCGCTGCGTTCTGCGGACTCCGCATCGCGCGTTCCGGCTGGTCGGCACGCAGGGTGCGGTGCTTCACGGCCGACCGCCACACCCAGGCGTCCGCCTGCTGTCCGAACTGCGCCCACTCGACCATGACGGCGTCACGCGTCCAGCTCTTCGCGAAGGCCTTCACCCGGACGTGGAAGGTCGGGAACTGGATCCACGCCCAGACCGGCACGGGGGTGACGGCGTGGCAGACGTCGGGCCCGCGGGCGTCCTCGGACAGTGAGTAGGCGCGCGGACGTTCGACCTCCGGGTGTTCCGGGGGCTGCCACCGGTTCTCGCGACGCCGTCCCACGACGGTATTCGAACGTGTGTTCGAACGTGAGTCAAGTCCGCCGCGTGCTGTGGACGCAGACGAGCAGAGTGCTGGGCGTGTCGGATGGTGCCGACGACGGGTCAGGACCGCGCGCGTGTCGTCGATTCCCGGACACTGAGGGTCAGTGGCGGCCCGGGGCGTGACGGCAACGGGGCATCGGCGTCGATCTGTGCGCGCAGGAGCGTCGCCGCGCGCTGCCCGAGCTCCACGGTGTCGCGGGTCAGCGAGGTGATGGACGGCCGGACGAGTTGGATCATCGCCGAGTCGTCGAACGACACGATCGAGACGTCGGTCGGCACGGCGATGCCCATCTCGCTCGCGACCCCGAGCCCGGCGACCGCCAGGACGTCGTTGTCGTACACGATCGCCGTCGGCCGACTGCTGCGGGACAGCAGGGTGCGGGTCGCACTCGCGCCGGCCTCGGCGGAGTAGTCGGTCGGGATCGACACGGCGTCCGCGAGCCCCTCGGCTGCCGCGAACGCCCGGACGCGTTCGATCCGCATGGCGGTGTGCTCGAACTCCGGGCGCCCGGCGACGTGCGCGATGCGCCGGTGCCCGAGCGCGTGCAGGTACCGAAGGACAGTGTCGGTCGCGTCGCCGTCGTCGATCCACACGCTCGGTGCGGAGCCCTCTGGTGAGGGGTGGGAGCCGACCACGACCGTGGGCATGCCGAGTTCGGCGAGCAGGGTGAGCCGGTCGTCGTCGCGCCGCGGGTCGATGACGACGACACCGTCGACCCGGTGCCCACGCCACCACGCCCGGTAGGTCTCGAGCTCCTCGGCCGCGTCGCGTGCCACGAGCAGGTTCATCCCGACGTGGGTGCCGGCGAGCCCGAGCTGGATGCCGGAGATCAGGTCACCGAAGAACGACTCGGTGCCGAGCGTGCGGGCCGGCCGGTTCAGCACGAAGCCGATCGACCCGGCTTTTGCGCCGCCCAGGGCGCGGGCCGCGGTGTGCGGTTGCCAGTCGAGTTCGTGGGCGATCGCGCGGACGCGTTCGCGGGTCTCGTCGGACACGCCGGGGCGGTCGTTGAGGGCGAACGAGACCGCGCTGACGGACACGCCGGCACGCGCGGCGATGTCGGAGATCGTCGTTCGACGGTTCGTGGCCACGGGCTTGACTATAGCGTTTTAGTCCTTCATAGTCACTGCCACAAGCGGGTTCAGCCGCAGGGACTGAACCGGTTCAGCACGATGACGAAGCAGGATGACGAGGGAGTCAGACGCCATGAGGACCACCACACGTGCGACGAGGAGCCGCGCCGCAGCGCTGCTCGCAGGAGCTGCCGCCACGGCACTCGTCCTGACCGGCTGCTCGAGCGGCGGCAACGCGGCCGACACCGGCAGCGGGGAGATCAGCGGGTCGATCACGCTGCAGACCTGGGCGCTCACGCCGACGTACACGGGCTACCTGAACGGGGTGATCGCCGACTTCGAGAAGGCCCACCCCGACGCGAAGGTCAAGCTGCAGGACCAGCCGGGCGACGGCTACGCCGACAAGGTGCTCAGCCAGGCGTCGTCGAACTCGCTGCCCGACGTCATCAACCTGCCGCCGGACATCGCCCTGCCGCTCGCGAAGCGCGGGTTCCTGCAGGACGTCGCGAAGGACGACGCCAAGCTCGCGAGCACCTACGTCTCCGGCGCCCTGGACTCGTACCAGTACAAGGGCGTGGACGGCACGTTCGGCTACCCCTGGTACCTCAACACCGACGTCGACTACTGGAACGCGACGATGTTCACGAAGTGCGGCCTCGACGCGGAGAACCCGCCGAAGACCACCGACGAGCTGTTCACGCAGGCGAAGACCATGCACGAGAACTGCCCGACCGACTACCTGATGAGCCGGAAGCCCGGCCTCGGCGACTTCACCCTGGCCGGCGTGAAGGTCCTCAACGCGGACGGCACGAAGTTCACGTTCGCCGACTCGTCGAAGGCCGCCGACCTGATCGAGCGCTACAGGGACGCGTACCAGGACGGCTACATGCCCTCGAACGTGCTGAACAGCGACTACCTCGGCAACTCCACCCTGTTCACGCAGCAGAAGGTCGCCTGGACCACCGGCGGCGCCACGTCGCTCGCCGACTTCGAGAAGAACAACCCGTCGCTCAAGGGCAAGGTCACCGTCAGCCCCGCACTCGACACCCCGCCGCTGTACGTGCAGGGTCTGTCGGTGTCGGCCAAGTCGAAGCACCTCGCCACGGCCGAGGCGTTCGCGAAGTTCATGACGAACGCGGAGAACCAGGAAGCGTTCGCGCACAAGGTCAACATCTTCCCGTCGACCACGTCGTCGCAGTCCGACCCGTACTTCTCGAAGGACGACGGCACCGTCAACGGCGAGGCCCGTGTCCTGGCGAACGAGGCCCTGAAGACCGCGAAGGTCCTCAACCCGGTCGAGGCGAACTCCGCGATGACGGACTTCCTCGACCAGCAGATCGCCCTCGCCATGAAGGGCCAGGTCGCGCCGGAGAAGGCGCTGCAGACCGCCCAGACCAAGATGAACAGCCTGCTGGCCAACGGCTGATGCGCGCCAACCGCTGGTTCACGCCCTGGCTGCTCGTCCTGCCGGCCCTCGTCTGGCTCGTCGCGTTCAGCCTCTGGCCGTCGATCAACACCGTCCGGCTGTCGTTCACGAACGCCAGCCCGCTGGGGGGCGTGAGCCAGTGGGTGGGCCTTGCGAACTTCGAGACCCTGCTCGCCGATCCGCAGGTGTGGGAGGCGCTGCTCAACAGCGTCATCTACATGGCGATCTGCCTGCCCCTGCTGACCGTGCTGCCGCTGCTCATCGCGGTGCTCGTCCAGCAGAAGCTGCCGGGGATCGCGTTCTTCCGTACGGCGTTCTACACGCCGGTCATCGCGTCGGCCGTGGTCGTCGGGCTCATCTGGACCTGGATCCTCGACGACCGCGGCGTCATCAACGAGATGGCGCAGGCGCTCGGCGTCGTGCAGGGCAGCGTCCCGTTCCTGACCGACCGGTGGCTGTTGCTCCTCAGCGCGATCAGCCTGACGGTCTGGAAGGGCCTCGGGTACTACATGATCATCTTCCTCGCGGCGCTCGGGAACGTCGGCAAGGACCTGCACGAAGCGGCCGCCCTCGACGGCGCCGGATCGGTGCGACGGTTCTGGTCGGTCACCATGCCGGGGGTCCGCGGCACCATGACGCTCGTCGGGATCCTGGTGTGCGTCTCCGCGCTCCGGGTGTTCAGCGAGCTCTACATCCTCACCAACGGCACCGGTGGGCCCGGCGGGCAGGACAACTCGCTCGTCATGCTCATCCAGCAGTACGCCCGCGGCTTCACCGGCAACCTCGGCTACGCGTCCGCCCTGAGCCTCCTGCTCTTCGTCGTGACGCTGATCCCGATGCTCGCCCTCGCGCGGATGAACAGCAAGGCGGACAAGTGACGAACACGACGACCACCGAACCTGCCCTGGGCGGGGCGCGCGGTGCAGCCAGCCCGACGCCGGACGTGACCGGCCAGGCGGACGGGGGACGGGCCTCCCGGCCTCCCCGCAAGCGCCGTCGCGCGGTCTGGGGCGTGATGTCGACCCGCGAGAAGGTCGTGCGCTACGTCCTGCTCATCGTGGTGCTCTTCATCACGATCGGCCCGTTCCTGTGGCAGCTGTCCACCTCGCTCAAGGGTGCCGGCGAGGACATCTACACCGCGAACCCGTCGTTCATCCCGACCGAGCCGACCATCGAGAACTACCTGAAGGTGGCCGCCGCGATCCCGGTGTGGCGCTACATCGGCAACTCGCTGCTCGTCGCCGCGATCGACGTGTTCGGCAACATCGTCTTCGCGACCCTCGCCGGCTTCGCCCTGGCTCGGCTGCAGTGGCGGCACCGCAAGCTCGTGCTCGGGCTGTTCCTCGCGACCCTCGTCCTGCCCGGCGAGGCGACGATCATCTCGCAGTTCGTCACCGTCAAGGACCTCGGCCTCGCCGACAACCTGGTCGGCGTCGCCCTGCCCGGCATGATCGCCGCACTCAACGTCCTGCTCATGTTCAACGCGTTCCGGCAGATCCCCGAGGAGATCGACCAGGCCGCGGTGATGGACGGTGCGAACGCGATGCAGCGGCTGCGGTACATCTCGCTGCCCGCCGTGCAGGGGACGATCGCCGTCATCGCGATCTTCTCGTTCATCGGGGCGTGGGACGACTTCCTGTGGCCGCTCATCGTGCTGCAGTCGCCGGAGAACCTCACCCTGACCGTCGGGTTGCAGTACCTGCAGGGTACGTTCGCAACCGACCAGCGCATGATCGCCGCCGGCACCATGATCGCGTTCATCCCGATCGCCGTGATCTTCGCCGTCCTGCAACGCTTCTTCTTCAAGGGCGTCGAAGAGGGCGGTGTGAAGGGCTGATGCGCTTCGGGGTCAACTACACGCCCTCGGTCGGCTGGTTCCACTCGTGGCTCGACTTCTCACCGTCCGACACCGCCAGGGACCTCGAGGCGATCGCCTCGCTCGGCGCCGACCACGTGCGGATCTTCCCGCTCTGGCCGGTGGTGCAGCCCAACCGCACCCTCATCCGGGCGTCGGCACTGCAGGACGTCGCGACGGTCGTGGACATCGCCGGCTCGTTCGGGCTCGACGTCAACGTCGACGCCCTGCAGGGGCACCTGTCGAGCTTCGACTTCGTGCCGTCGTGGCTGGACAGCTGGCACCGTCGGAACATGTTCACCGACCCGGACGTCGTCGCGTCGACCGCGGCGTACGTCCGGGCGCTCGCCGCGGCGGTCGCGGACAAGCCCAACCTGCTCGGCATCACCATCGGCAACGAGGTGAACCAGTTCGCACACGCGCCGCACCCCGCTCCGCACGACATCACGGCGGAGCAGGGGCACGCGTGGGCGGCGGCGATGGTCGCCGCGGCACGTTCCGGGCTCGCGTCCGGTTCGGCCGGTTCGTCCGGTTCGTCCGGCCGGGAGGCCCGGGTCGACTCCTCCGCGTCGGCCCCGTCCGGCGGCCGGGCGCGTCCACGGCCGCTGGTCACCGTCGCGCAGTACGACGCGGCCTGGTACGACGACGCGCAGCCGTTCGGACCGGAGCACGCGGCGGACCACGGTGACGCCACCGTCACGCACTCGTGGGTGTTCAACGGCTCGGCGGCGCTGCACGGCGCACTCGGGTCCGGCTCGGTGCGGCACGGGGAGTACCTGCTCCAGCTCGCCGCAGCCTGGAACCGCGACCCCGCACGGCCGAACTGGCTGCAAGAAGTGGGAGCGCCCACCAACGTCGTCGCCCCGGAGGACGCCGCCTCGTTCACCGAGCAGACCATCCGGCACGTGCTCGGGGCGCAGCAGGTGCTCGGCGTCACCTGGTGGTGCTCGCACGACGTCGCCAGGTCGCTCGCCGACTTCCCGGAGCTCGAGTACGACCTCGGGCTCTTCACCAACGACGGCCGGGTCAAGCCGGCGGGGGAGGCCTTCGCCGCCGTCGCACGGTCCGGTGCCACCGGCACCGCCGCTGCACCGCCGGCCACGGCGCTCGTGCTCGACGACGTGCTGCCCGACGGCGCGGACCGGCACGGGATGCGTGCCGACTGTGCCCCCGGCGGGCGCTTCGCCGCCGCCTGGCTCGCGGTCGCGTCGGCGGAACCCGACGGTCGCGGTCCACAGGTGGTCCTGCGTTCCCGGCTCGACGACACCGAGATGCTCGCCGCCCGTGGCATCGACCGATGCGTCGACGTGCCCGCCGAGCTCGGCTCCACCTCCATCCGCGTCGCACACCCCGCGACCACGCACTGACCGGCGACCACGCCCCGACCCTGGAAGGCTCCATGCACGACGACATCCCCCTCACGACCGGACGGGCCCGCCGGGTCCTCGACGAGCGCATCACGCCGGCGGTGCACGCCACCGCCGTGCCGCTGGAGACCGCGTGGCACGAGCTGCCGGGGGAGCCGATCCCGCCGGCGCAGGGACTCGCGCTCGAGTTCACGCCGTACGAGGTCGGCACACCTTGGGGCGCCGCGTGGGGGACGACGTGGTTCCGGCTGACCGGGACGGTCCCGAGCGCATGGGCCGGACGTCGGGTCGAGGCCGTGGTCGACCTCGGGTTCGACAAGAACATGCCGGGGTTCCAGTGCGAGGGCCTCGTGTACCTGGCCGACGGCACGCCGGTGAAGTCGATCAACCCGCGCAACCAGTGGGTGCTGCTGACGGAAC
This sequence comes from Curtobacterium sp. RIT-PI-V, assembly GCF_025642935.1. Lineage (NCBI taxonomy): Bacteria > Bacillati > Actinomycetota > Actinomycetes > Micrococcales > Microbacteriaceae > Curtobacterium > Curtobacterium sp. RIT-PI-V. The sequence continues at coordinate 54,291 of NZ_JANZKM010000023.1, read as the reverse complement.
GGGCCGAGGGCGGCGAGACCATCGATCTCTTCGTCGAGGCGGCGTCGAACCCCGTCCTGCTCGACTACCACCCCTTCCTCGTCACGCACGAGGGCGACATCCAGACCTCGTCGTCGAAGCGGCTGTACACCTCGCGCCGGATGGACCTCGCCGTGTTCGAGTCCGAGGTGCACGAGCTCGCGCTCGACATCGACGTCCTGCTCGAACTGCAGGCCGAGCTGCCCGAGGGACCGCGACGGATGCGGATCCTGCAGGCCCTCGACGACGCGCTGGACCGGCTCGACCTGCAGCACATCGCAGCGACAGCGGGTGACGCCCGAGCGGCGCTCGCCGACGTGCTCGCCGCCCCTGCCGAATCGTCCGCACACACGATCTCGGCGATCGGCCACGCCCACATCGACTCCGCGTGGCTCTGGCCCGTCCGCGAGACGATCCGCAAGGTCGCACGCACCACCTCGACGATGACCGAGCTCATCGACCAGACCGACGACTTCCTGTACGGCATGTCGAGCGCCCAGCAGTACGCCTGGATCAAGGAGCACCGACCCGAGGTGTACGCCCGGGTCACGGCCGCCGTGCAGGCCGGCCGGTTCCTGCCGATCGGCGGCATGTGGGTCGAGTCCGACACCGTGATGCCCACCGGCGAGAGCATCGTCCGCCAGTTCTCGCAGGGGCAGCGGTTCTTCGAGCGCGAGTTCGGCATCCGGCCCAGGGGCGTCTGGCTGCCGGACAGCTTCGGGTACTCGCCGGCGCTGCCGCAGCTCATGCGCCGTGCTGGCTTCGAGTGGTTCTTCACGCAGAAGATCTCGTGGAACCAGGTCAACAAGTTCCCGCACCACACGTTCCTGTGGGAAGGCATCGACGGCTCACGGGTGTTCTCGCACTTCCCGTCGATGGACACCTACAACTCGCGGCTGTCCGGCAGCGAGGTCGCGAAGGCCTCCCGCCAGTTCCGTGAGAACCGGCTCGCCACCGGGTCGATCGCCCCGGTCGGCTGGGGCGACGGCGGCGGTGGCACCACCCGCGAGATGACCGGCACGGCTGCGCGGCTCGCCGACCTCGAGGGCAGCGCGAAGGTGCGCTGGGAGCACCCCGACACGTTCTTCGACCGTGCAAAGTCTGAGCTGCCCGACCCGCCGGTGTGGGTGGGGGAGCTGTACCTCGAGCTGCACCGCGCCACCCTGACCAGCCAGCACGGCACGAAGCAGGGCAACCGCCGGTGCGAACAGCTCCTCATCGAGGCCGAGCTCTGGGCCGCGACCGCCGCCGCACGCAGCGACTTCGCCTACCCGTACGACGAGCTCGACGCCCTGTGGCAGCAGGTGCTGCTCCAGCAGTTCCACGACATCCTGCCGGGCACCTCGATCGCCTGGGTGCACCGCGAGGCTGAGGCGAGGTACGCCGAGACGGCCGCGGCGCTGACCGCGATCATCGAGCAGGCGCTCTCGGCGCTCGCCGGTGCCGGAGACGCGGCCGTCGTCGTGAACCCGGCCCCGTTCCTCCAGGCCGGCGCACCCGCCCAGGGCGCCGTCCTGGCGACCGACGTGGCGGAACCGACCGCTGTAACGCTGACGGAGCAGGACGGCGGGTACGTACTGGCGAACGAGCTGGTACGCGTGACCGTCACCGACCAGGGACTCGTCACGAGCGCCGTCGACCTGGCCAGTGGGCGCGAGGCGATCGCCGCCGGGCAGGCCGCGAACCTGCTGCAACTGCACCAGGACTTCCCGAACATGTGGGACGCGTGGGACGTCGACCGGTACTACCGGAACCGGGTCGAGGACCTGGTGGACGTCTCGTCGCTCGAGGCCTCGGTCGACGACGCCGGTGTCGCCCGGGTCGTCGTGTCGCGGGCCTTCGGCGACTCGACCGTGCGGCAGGAGATCGTCCTCGCACCGGACTCCCGCATGCTGGAGTTCGACCAGACGACCGACTGGCACGAGACCGAGAAGTTCCTCAAGGTCGCGTTCCCGCTCGACGTCCGCGCTGAGCACACCGTCGCCGAGACGCAGTTCGGGGCGCAGAAGCGGGTGACGCACACGAACACTTCGTGGGAGGCCGCGAAGTTCGAGACCTCGATGCACCGCTACGTGCTCGTGTCCGAGCCGGGGTTCGGCGTCGCGCTGGTGAACGACTCGATCCACGGCTTCGACACCACCCGCGACGCCGTCGACGGGCACGTCACCACCACCGTGCGGCTGTCCCTGCTGCGGGCACCGCGGTTCCCCGACCCCGAGACCGACCAGGGCGTGCAGACGCACCGGTACGGCATCGTCATCGGGACGGACCAGCTCGGGGCCACCGCGGCGGGCGTCCGGATGAACGCCGGCGCGCGGACCGTCACCGGGGCGCACGGGTTCGCGCCGCTCGTGCGGGTGTCCGGCGGGGTCGTGCTGTCGAGCGTCAAGCTCGCCGACGACCGCTCCGGCGACCTGGTCGTCCGGGTGTACGAGCCGGTGGGTCGGCGGGGGACCGGTCGGATCTCGGTCGAGGGGCCGTTCGGTCCTGCTGCCGAAGTCACCTTGCTCGAGGAGCCGTTGTCCGCCACGGATGCCTCAGCTTTCGCCGTCGACGCGTACGAGGTGCGGACCTTCCGGTACCCACGGAACTGACCAACCTGTTCACGACCAACCCATTCAAGGAGGAATGACATGAAGAAGTCCACGAAGTTCGGGATCGTGGCGGCCATCGCCGCGTTGGTGGCGGCGCCACTGGTGCCGTCAGCCGCGACCGCAGCCCCGACCACTGCTGCAGCCGCCGGCACTGCCGCCGCCACCAAGTCCGGGCCGACGAGCATCGCCTACGTCGAGGTCAACAACGACCAGCTCGCGAACGTCGGCCGCTACACGCTGTCCGGCGGTGCGAACGCCTTCGACGTCGCGATCATCTTCGCGGCGAACATCAACTGGAACGGCTCCAAGGCTGTTCTGGTCAACAACGACAAGGTGCAGGCGACCCTCGACAACGCCGCCACGCAGATCAAGCCGCTGCAGGCGAAGGGCATCAAGGTGTCGCTGTCGGTCCTCGGCAACCACCAGGGTGCGGGCATCGCCAACTTCCCGACCCAGGCGGCCGCGTCGGACTTCGCGTCCCAGATCGCTGCCACCGTGTCGAAGTACGGACTCGACGGCGTCGACCTCGACGACGAGTACTCCGACTACGGCGTGAACGGCACCCCGCAGCCGAACCAGCAGTCGATCGGTTGGCTCATCACCGCGCTGCGTGCCCAGATGCCCGGCAAGCTCATCTCGTTCTACGACATCGGCCCGGCCTCGTCCTCGCTGTCGTCGTCGAGCAGCACCATCGGTTCGAAGCTCGACTACGCCTGGAACCCCTACTACGGCACGTACTCGGCGCCGTCGATCCCGGGGCTCGGCAAGGACCGGCTGTCCGCTGCCGCGGTCGACATCCAGAACACCGCGCAGTCGACGGCGGTGTCGCTCGCGCAGCGCACGAAAGCGGACGGGTACGGCGTCTTCATGACGTACAACCTGCCGGGAGGCGACAAGTCCGCCTACGTGTCCGCCCTGACGCAGCAGCTCTACGGGCAGGCTGCGACGTACCGCTGACGCTTCCGCCCTGACGGCGGCGGCTGGGGGCTCGGCCTGGTGCGAGGTTCCGCACTCGGTGCGAGCCCCCGGCCGTCGCACCGAGTGTGGAACCTCGCACGGTGTTCGGCCGACCTCGCACCGTGCGAGGGGTGCGGCCGTACGATCGCCGCATGGAGCTCGAGTTCCGCGGCGAGGTCATCGAGTGGCGCGGCCCCTCGCCGTTCTTCTTCGCCGCTGTGCCGCCGGACGCCGCCGAGGTCATCGCCGACCTCGCGCCGATGCTCACGTACGGGTGGGGTGTGATCCCGGCCCGGGTGACGATCGACGCCGTGACCTGGACGACCTCGTTGTTCCCGAAGGACGGCGGGTACCTCGTGCCGCTCCGGGCGGCCGAGCGTCGCCGTGCTCAGGTCGAGGTTGGCGACGACCCGCGGATCACGCTCGAACTCGGCGGCCCCTGACACTCCTCCACAGCGCTGTCGATCGCGGAGCGTCTCCACACCGCTCGCTGTCGGCCCCGCTGTCGCTCCTGCCTTCCTTACCGTCGACGGTGTGGAGGGGAGGTGGCGATGGTCGAACGACCACGGCATCCCAAGAAGGACATCGAACAGGTCATGCGTGCGGCCGAAGCGCGTGGATGGCGTTTCACGAAGGGGAGAAAGTACTACAAGGCGTACTGCCCGTGCGGGGAGCACCTTCACACGGTCCACCTGACGCCGTCCGACCCCTGGTACGTTGTGCATCTGAAGTATCGGCTCGCGAGAACGGGCTGCTGGGACAGGAGGACCCCATGACGAACTACCTCGTGCGCGTCGAGTGCGCAGCGCAGCTCGAGGCAGCGGACGACCTCCGCGCCGACCTCACGGCGGACTTCGACGTCATCGCGGACGCGCTCTTCGATCTCGACGACCTCCACGATCAGGACCTGAACGCCGACCTCGCGACCGGCATCCTCACGTTCTCGATCGGGGTCGTCTCGGACGACGAGTTCGGTGCGCTCGACCGCGCGCTCGGGGCAGTCCGGACTGCATTGCACGCCGCGGGGCGCGGCACCCCTGGTTGGGAGCGGCAGTACCGGATGCTGCGACAGGAAGTCGAAGAAGAGCCGATCGGAGCGTCCTGACAACGGTGCGGTGGGGTGCCTGCTCCTCGCCGCCGAGGGTCAGAGCCAGACGGCGACACCACCGTGTGAGGAGCACGTGCCTCGCCGGGACTGGCTGAAGCTGTACGTGCCGTCACCGCACTTCGCCGTGGCTCCAGCTGGCGCGCTCGACGCAACCTCTGGACGGCACACGGTGGCACCCGCGGTGTTGACGTGGGTGCCGTTCGTGCACGACGGAGCAGCGGGCGCAACGGGCGCGACGTACGTTCCGACGGTGGTGACCTGTGTCACCGGTGGCGTCGTCACACGCTCGCTCTGCAGGACTCGTCGAGTCTCGACGCCGTCCGTGTAGGTGACCGAGTACGTCTTCGTGGTGACGCCGTCCGTGCCCGAGGTGGTCACGGACGAGGTGCCCTGCGCGGCGGTGGGGCTCTGCACCGTCGTCACACCGAACGGGATCCGAGCGGTCTCGACGACTTCCTCGGAGGTGATCACCGGGGTCGGGGTCGGCGTCGGCGTCGCGTTGCGCGTCGGCCGCGGGGTGCGAGTCGGCGTCGGGGTCGGTCTCGCACTCGATGTCGTCACCGCGGCGTCCGCGACGGGGACGGGTCGCTCGGGCAACGGGTGTGTTGCTCCGTAGGCGGAGCTCGAGCCGATCACTACCGCCAACGCGATTCCGGCACCGATCGCAGCAGTGCCACGCTTCCGGGGGATGCGGAGCCAGGTCGACCGACGGAACGCGACGCCGTAGAGCATCGTGGGCAGGAGGATGAGCGCGATCATCAGCAGCATCCCCCAGAGCCCCGTCGATGCAAGGCCGGTAAGTGCGAGGGCGGCGGTTCCAACGATGCCGACCCACGTGGTGATCGGTACCCGGCGACGGGGACGTGGGGTGCGCGGGCTTGCGGACTTGCGGGTGTTCGGCACGGAGCTCCTTGGTATGGCGAGAACCGCTCAAGTGTCCTGGAAGCAGCTCCGCCGCCCCATCCCCAGTTCTGGGCGGCGCCGAGCGCACGGTGCGCGCGTGTTCGCTCCGTGCGAGGTTGCTTGCTCGGTGTGCCGGAACAACCTTGCACCGAGCGTGCAACCCCGCACTAGTCCATGAAGCGCCGGGTATCGCTCGCAAACAAGAGACTGAACCGGGTGGCCAGAAGCTCGCCGGGCTCTCGCAGTGGCAGCGAACCGCTCCTATTTGCAGAGCTTCAGGCCCGCGTCAATCACGGGGGCGATGTCGATCTTCAACCCGTCGACGTCGGGGTTAGGTGCCCAGATGGGATCGATTTCTGGGTAGGCGGTGTGCGCTTGTGCGGTGCCGTTGACCGCGTAGCGGGTGCCATCAGGGGCCTTGAGTGTTACGACGTTGAGGTCCATCCCACCCACGGTGATGTTCTTGCAGCGCACGACCACGTAAGGCACTGTCAGAGGCCACTCGTCCCCGAACTTGGTGCTGACCAGGAGGCCCTTTTTCTTCTTCAGTTTCTTCGGTACGTGCACCTTCGGGGTCGAGGTTGCAGCTGGAGGCGCGTAGTCGGCACACACGCCGTCCTGCGGGTCGCCGAGCTCGATCCTGCCGCTCTTCTTCTTCGGAAACTTCACGACGACGTACCCGGCGCGGCCGCCCTTGTCGTCGGGCCCGCCGCCGGGAGCCCAATTACGGTCCACGCAGATCACGCGCTTGCTGACCTTGACGCCGTTGACCGTCAGCCCTTCCCAGATCGGTGCATCGGGTAGTTCGGCAAGAACGAGCCTCTCTGCTTTCTTGATCCGCTTCGACTTCTTCGCGGTCGCCGTGGGCGTCGACTCACCGGCCGCGGTGGTCTGGGTGGGGGCAGCGGATGCCGTGCCCGACGGCAGCGCTGCCGTGCTCGCGACGATGCTGACTGCCGCGAGCGCCGTAACGATGAAGGAGAGGTGCTTGTTCACACGGAGCAGAGTATGACTCAGAGCCGGCTCTCGATAGCCTTCGTCGTGCCGCTGGCTGCGTGGTCTGTTCTAGCTCGGGTGCTTGTCCGGCTTCGCGTTGCTGCTTGACAGGCTGTCGCTGCGCGTGGGCCGCTTGATCAGACGACGGATGCGGTCGCGGGTGCTCCTCGAGCTGGTCTGCCCGTCCGCTCGAACGCCGAAGGCGCGATCCGCGGCTTCCTTCTGCGCACACGTAGACCACCAGTTGGACTGCACCCCTGTCGACCTGAAGCTGGCCGCCGAGCAGTACTCGAAGCTGCCGACCTTCGGCAAACGGCGCATGTCGACCATCACTTTGGAAGAGGTGGAGGCCTGGCCGTTTTCCTGACCGCTGTACAGGTGGAGCAGGTCGCCACGGAGCTAGACGAGTACGAGCCGCACGGGATTCTGATCCGCTTCGCCGCGGGCACAAGGCTGCGCGACGCCGAGCTGCAAGGGCTACGCATCCGCGACCTCAACCTCGCGGCCGGGCACGTGGAAGTTCGGCAGTCCATCCGGCGCGTGAACGGCGAGTGGCAGGTCGCTACCCCGAAGAGCGCCCGCTCCACCCGAAACGTGCCACTGCTATCGCGCCCGCTCATCGCTGACCTGCGCGAGTACCTGCTGGCGCACCTGCACAGCGGCGACCCCGACGCCCTGTCCTAGCCTGCGCGCAGCAACGGCTCTCGCCGGCTCGACTGGTCCCGGAACATCGATTGCGGGGGAGTGCGCGCGTACAACCTCGTTCCCGCTGCCCTGCGCGCAGGCGTTGTGCAGCACATGCGCCTCCACGACCTGCGCCACACGTACGCTTCGCTCATGCTCGCCGCGGGCTTCAAGCCGTACGAGGTCAGCCGCTGGATGGGGCACGCGTCCGTCTCCACGACCGACACCATCTACGGCCACCTCTACCCGACCGACTACCACGACCAGATCGCGCGGTTCGAGGCGTTCGTCGCCGAGGGCTAGCCAAACCAGCGACGACGACGGTCTCGAAGGGCCACGTGTCTTGGTCGAGTACGGTCAAAAGTTTGTGTGGCGTAACCGCCTAGCATTGCGCTAGATTCGAACCAGCCAACACGGTTGGTTAGGCTAGGTGTCGAGCTTTAACGCATCAAGCGGTTGAGACTGATTCTGCCAAAGAATCGGTTGTGGGAACGTACTTTCACCTCGGCCCAGCCGCCCTCCGACTCTAGGATGCGCATGAAGATCAGTGCTGCCGACCTGATTGCCGAGAGCGACAAACTCATTCGGAAGCATCAGCGGTATATGCGTCAGATGCGTATCGATGACGAACGTCGACGTCGGCGGGGCTCCGTTCCCGCTAGGGCGAATTTATTGAGACCGACCTATTGGTCCGTCGATCGAGGCTTCGACCCCTACCACGTCCGGAGGAACGCTCGCGCGATTGCAAGGGCGATCAATATCGCTCTCAAGGCTGGTTCGTATTCGCCGAAGTCTCCCGTGGCGCACTCAATCGCAAAGCCGAGCGGTGGTGAGCGCGAGCTCTCAATCTTCCAAATTGCCGACTCAGTCGTCTCGCGTACAGTCTACCGATCGCTATTGGTGAAGAACGGAGCGTTGCTCAGCGCGCGGTCGTATGCGTATCGAGATGACTTGTCCACCCACGATGCCATCCAATACATCGCAAGCGAGTTCGCGACGGATGAGCGCATTTTCATCGCTGAGTACGACTTCAGTGCTTACTTCGATTCCATTGACCAGTCCTACGTGCTTTCCACGCTCGAGGACAACGGTTTCTTAGTCACGGCCGCAGAGCTCCGCGTTCTCAAAGCGTTCATGGGGCTGGGCGCGAAGGCCGAGGGGTCTTACAACGATCCAGCAATCTCGGGAAAGCGCACGGTAGGGATCCCGCAAGGGACTTCTGTATCCCTATTCCTTGCAAACGTTGCCGCATGGCGTACTGACCGAGAGCTCGAGCGAATTGGAGTCGGCTTCGCTCGGTACGCAGACGACACACTGATCTGGTCGAAAGATTACCAGCAAATTACCAGGGGGGTGAATCTCGTGAAGGCTGAGGCCGCCTCGATCGGCGCGCAGTTGAACAAGAAGAAATCCCAAGGCATTCGGCTCTTCGTCGAACAGGGCGAGAAGACTGAGATCAGTAGCACCAGTGAAGTGGAATTTGTCGGGTATAGGTTCAAGCGAGGAGCTATCGGGCTAAAGCAGTCAGTCATTGAGCGCATGAAAGGTCGCGTTCAATACTTGATTTGGTCGAACCTGCTAGAACCTCTGCAGTCCGGAACCGGGAGCCCCGGAAGAGTGCTACCGCCCGTCGACCGAGATTACGTCGTCACGCTTCTGCAAATTCGAAGGTACCTGTATGGCAATTTCTCCGAAGCAAAGTTGCGTGAGCTGGAACGGGGCGCCGCTCGTCGCATTCGTTTCCCTGGGGTATTGGCTTACTTTCCTTTAGCGTCTGACCTCGACCAGTTGAAAGCTTTCGATGGTTGGTTGCTCTCGACACTAGAACAGGCTTTGCGCAAGCGGGCCGTGCTTCTCCACCGAAGCACGTCGGCGCTACCAGTGCCTTTCGGGTTGCAAGGTCAGGCGCTTGCGTCGGCATGGGGGAAAACAAGTGCTGGCGATCGTATCGACCTGAGAGTGCCATCGGTGGCGCGTTTCATGTCCGTTCTCCGGCGTGCAGCAACAGTTTACGGTGCAAATTTTGTTAGTCGCGGCACAGGCGCAGAAGAGTACCAGTACAGCTTCTCTTCGTCTGAGGAGCCCTGACAAGACCGGAGGAGAAGGTTGAGGTTCCTTCAAATGCGAGGCAATCCACTACGCTAAGGCGTCGTTGAACAACTGATCAATCAGACCAATCGATTCCGGCTTCTGGATGAAAAGAGGTCGCCCTGGTTGGCGCTCAATCTTTCCCCGCGCGATCACTGCGCGATGGTCCCGCGCCCATTCGTAGGCCTTGTGAATGGTCTTCTCGTCCACCGTGACGGAAATGTCCACAACCCGATTCCTGCGCTCGGTGCGGATCGCAACCTCTCCGTACGGGTCGCCCTGGACGTAGTGGATACGAACGATCTGGCCAGTGACGGAGGCGTCGGGCTCTGCGCGCAGCTGATCCAGCTGGCGAACGACCTGCCCCAGTACGGGAGCCGCCTCGTCCTGAATCACGACGCGCTTCGGGGCATTCGTTGGCTCACCTAAGCCAGGTGACCAGGTGAAGGTTGCATCGAAGGCTTGCACTCCGGCGCTAACGGCGATACTCCGCACCGCGGCCACTAGCTCCTTGCTCACGCCGCTCTGAACAAGGTCTCGTATGTCATCGGGGCGCGGCGAGCGCTCGGGCCGAACAGCCACTGTGTCGAGAGCAGCAAGCGCCGTGGCGAGAGTGCGGGTCACTCCACGCTCGCCGGGCTCGATCTTGATGGAAGTCATGCCCGGTTCTTCTTCCGCAGGCGGGACTGGCATCACCACAGGGAGGATGAACGAACCCTGCCGTGTGTGCGAGAGCCGAGCACGGCGGGCGAGTTCGTCGCCGGGATTGCTGAAACCAGTCCCGATTCGAGCACGCGGCTTGCGAGCCGTCGTCGCTGCGGCGCGCACCAAGCGTCGCGCCGAGTCAAGCACCGTGGCCGCGCCGTCGAGCATCGCTGTCTCTTCGACGAGGTACCGGTCTGCGATGCGGTAGTCCTGTCCATCCAAGAACTCTCGCTCGAGAGCGGCCGTCAGCTCTTTGATCGGTACGCGCTCCTGCCTGGCTATCCGTGTCGCGACCGACTCGTACTCAAACGAATCAGCTTCGATGTGCCAGGGCACGGCAAGCGTGAGCGGTTCCTGCCTGTTCGCAACCGAGAGCGCCTGTGGATCGTGCAATCCCCAAAGCTCTCCGGCGGGCCCGTCCTGCTCCGCCTGCCACCCGTGCCGCACGAGGTAGCTCGCGACGTTGGCGCGCATATCGTTCTCGTTCGACATCATGCTCCGAATGCGGTCAGTAGGTCGGCCTCCCACTGGGGGAAGGTTGCTGCCGAGAGCCGTTGTGCCCTCGGGACCTGGATCTTGTTCACCGCGCGAATCGCGCCAACGTCGATGCGCGTCCAGTAGGCGGCTGTCGCCACCATCTTGGTGCCGCTCGGATCGTGATCCAACCAGATGCCACTGTCACTGGGAACGACCACGACCACGAAGTATGCGGGCATCCCAAGCTTCGCCCACTTCGAGAGCCACTTCGCATCCGGGTAGTAAGTGATGTCCGGAGACCCAGCCATCGCGTGGTTCTTGGTCGTCTTGACTTGCACGAAGACGTCGCCCGAGACGAAGCCGAGCTTGGCGTCGATTGACTGAACGTCCTCGCCCGGCTCGGCTTCGCTCAGAGTGCATCCGGCCTGACCGGCGAGAGCACGGAGATAGACGACCCCGTACCTCGCCTTGCGCTGCGTGAGGTCTAGCGGGGGATCGGACAGGAAGTCCACGCCGGAGGGCGCAGTGGAGGGCATGAGAACGACCCTAGATGAAAGAACCTCGGAAGAGAGGTAGCCAGAACTATGGGATCTGGAGGGGTTTGGCCTGAGCGTCCGTTGCCCGGACGGGCCTACTTCCCAGTAGCCACAAGGGAGGGGATGACGGGAATCGAACCCGCGTGGCCAGTTTGGAAGACTGGGGCTCTACCATTGAGCTACATCCCCGCGCTGCGCACGTGTCGCAGCCCGACCATCGTAGCGGACGAACGAGTACCGACATGCCACCCCGTGTGATGCTCCCGCCGACCGACGCCGATGCCCGGCGGATCAAGCGGTCGCGGGTGGTCTCGTACACGCTGGTGGTCCTCGCCGCGATCGTGTTCTCGATGCGCCCGGAGTTGTTCGGCGATCCGCAGTCGCAGCCCGCGCACGCCCTGCTGCACGTGTGGCGGATCGTCGTCGGGATCGTGCTCGGGGTGATGGCGCTCGGGGTCCAGGTGGTGGTCGGAGTGCAGTGGCGGAAGGGCCTGCGACGCGCCGCTGAACCCGATGACGTCCCTCCCGGGAACCGCGCACCGGGGGACCGCTAGACTCATCGGCGTCGCGTGCGCCCTTCGGCGTGCGCGAACACCCTGGCCCAGTCAAACGGGGCGTAGCTCAGCTTGGTAGAGCGCCCGCTTTGGGAGCGGGAGGTCGCAGGTTCAACTCCTGTCGCCCCGACCAGGTCCTCGAGAACCATCGACCACACGAACGTCAACCAACAGGAGAACATCCCGTGGCCACCAGCACCGTCGACAAGGTGAGCGACACCCGCGTCAAGCTCACCGTGAACGTGACGCCGGAAGATCTCAAGCCGAGCATCGACCACGCGTACAAGCACATCGCCGAGCAGATCAACATCCCCGGTTTCCGCAAGGGCAAGGTCCCGCCGGCGATCGTCGACCAGCGCGTCGGCCGTGGCGAGGTCCTGAACCACGCCGTCGGTGACGCCATCGACAACTTCTACCGCCAGGCGGTCGAAGAGCAGGAGCTGCGCATCCTCGGCCGTGCCGAGGCCGACGTCGCCGAGCTGCCGAACCTCGCCGACTTCGCGGGCGACCTCGTCCTCACCTTCGAGGTGGACGTGCGTCCCGAGTTCGACCTGCCGGACTACTCCGCGTACGAGCTCACCGTCGACGCCGTCGAGGTGTCGGACGACGAGATCGAAGAGGAGCTGCAGAACCTGCGCACCCGCTTCGGCACGCTCGTGACCGTCGACCGTCCGGCGAAGACCGGCGACTTCGCGCAGATCGACCTGACCGCCAGCATCGGCGACGACGAGGTCGACTCGGCCACGGGCGTCTCCTACGAGATCGGCTCCGGCGACCTGCTCGAGGGCATCGACGAGGCGCTCGAGTCCCTGACCGCCGGTGAGTCGACGAACTTCGAGTCGAAGCTCGTCGGTGGCGACCGCGAGGGCGAGACCGCCCAGATCGCCGTCACCGTCACCGCCGTCAAGGAGCGCGAGCTTCCCGAGGCCGACGACGAGTTCGCCCAGATCGCCAGCCAGTTCGACACGATCGACGAGCTCAAGGCGGACCTGAAGGAGCAGATCGCGAAGTCCAAGACCTTCGGTCAGGGCGCCGCGGCTCGCGACAAGCTCGTCGAGAAGCTCATCGAGGACGTCAACATCCCGATCTCGGAGCAGCTCATCGAGGACGAGGTGCACCGTCACCTCGAGCAGGAGAACCGCCTCGAGGACGACGAGCACCGCAAGGAGGTCTCCGAGTCCAGCGAGAAGGCCTTCCGCTCGCAGATCCTCCTCGACTCCATCGCCGAGAAGGAGGAGATCCAGGTCTCCCAGGAGGAACTGACCCAGTACCTCATCCAGGCTGCTGCGCAGTACGGCATGGAGCCGGCGGAGTTCATCAAGGTCATCGACCAGAACGGCCAGATCCCCGGCATGGTCGGCGAGGTCGCCCGCTCGAAGGCGGTCGCGACGGTCCTGTCGAAGGTGACCGTAAAGGACACCAACGGCGATGCAGTCGACCTGTCCGCCTTCACGGCGGGCGTCGCGCAGGCCCCTGCTGAGGACGCCGAGTAACGAACTCGACGCCACCAGCAAGACGCAACGGGAGGCACGGTGCCAGCTGGCACCGTGCCTCCCGTCTCGTGTTTTCCGCACCACCGCATTGCTGTCGGCGAACACACGCGAAGTGGTGCGTTGCAACCGATAAGTTCGACAACAAGCGACAACTGAACGGGAGCTTTTCCATGGCCGAAGCAACACTGAACCCCAGTGTTTTTGACCGCCTTCTGAGAGACCGGATCGTGTGGCTCGGCTCCGAGGTCCGCGACGACAACTCGAACGAGATCGCAGCCAAGCTGCTGCTGCTCGCCGCCGAGGACCCTGAGAAGGACATCTACCTCTACATCAACTCGCCCGGTGGCTCGATCACCGCCGGCATGGCGATCTACGACACGATGCAGTTCGTCCCGAACGACATCGTCACCGTCGGCATCGGCCTGGCCGCGTCGATGGGACAGTTCCTGCTGTCCTCCGGCACGCCGGGCAAGCGCTACATCACGCCGAACGCCCGCGTCCTGCTGCACCAGCCGTCCGGCGGGTTCGGCGGCACCGCTGCCGACATCCAGACGCAGGCCAAGGTCATCCTCGACATGAAGCAGCGCATGGCGGAGCTCACGGCCGAGCAGACCGGCAAGTCGATCGAGCAGGTCCTCAAGGACAACGACCGCGACAACTGGTTCAGCGCACAGGAGGCCCTCGAGTACGGCTTCGTCGACCACCTGCGTGCCTCGTCGGCCGAGGTCGTCGGCGGTGGTGGCACCGTCGGTGACGGCGCGACGCCGACCGCGGCTGCCGACCCCGACGCCCAGTCCTGACCCCCACCGAAGAAAAGGAAACGAGAATGCATCTCCCAATGCTCGGTGGCGCGCAGAACGTCCCGGCTCCCTCCGATCGGTACATCCTGCCGAGCTTCGAGGAGCGCACGGCCTACGGCTACAAGCGCCAGGACCCGTACGCGAAGCTCTTCGAGGACCGCATCGTGTTCCTCGGCGTCCAGGTCGACGACGCGTCGGCTGACGACGTCATGGCCCAGCTGCTCGTGCTCGAGTCGATGGACCCCGACCGCGACATCGTCATGTACATCAACTCGCCCGGTGGCTCGTTCACCGCGATGACGGCGATCTACGACACGATGCAGTACATCCGTCCGCAGATCCAGACGGTCTGCCTCGGTCAGGCCGCCTCGGCCGCGTCGGTGCTCCTCGCCGGTGGCACGCCGGGCAAACGTCTGGCCCTGCCGAACGCCCGCGTGCTCATCCACCAGCCCGCTGTCCAGCAGGGTGGCGGCCAGGCGTCGGACATCGAGATCCAGGCGGCGGAGATCCTCCGCATGCGCACCTGGCTCGAGGAGACGCTGTCGAAGCACTCCAACAAGACGCCGGAGGAGATCAACCACGACATCGAGCGCGACAAGATCATGTCCGCGCAGGAAGCCGTGGAGTACGGCCTGATCGACCAGGTCCTCACCAGCCGCAAGAACCTGCCGGCGCTCGTCAAGTAGCACCAGCAGGAACGACGAAGGCCCCGCACCGATCGGTGTGGGGCCTTCGTCGTGCAGCGGTGTCAGTCGTCGGTGTCGTCCGTCTCGGGCGCGGGGCGGCGTCGCAGGAGCAGCAGGACGGTGGCGACCGCGGCGACGAGGACGACGCCTCCGGCGCCGATCCAGAGCGCGTCGGTCGCGGCGGAGTCGGTGTCGCCCGAGGCGGTGCCGGTGGTGGCGGCCTCGGTGGAGTCGTCTCCCGCGGTGGCGCAGGTGGGCGGCGTGGCCGATCCGGAGGCTGCGGAGAAGCCGGACGGGGCCTTCCACGTGAAGGCGTACTCGTCGGAGACGGTGTGGCCGTCGGCGGAGACGATCTGCCACTCGACGGTGTACTTCCCCGAGTCGCCGAGTGCGGCGGGCGTGGTCATCGAGGGGCCGTCGATGTCCACGCAGCCGTCCTCGTAGTACTTCCCGTCCGGACCCACGACCCGGAAGGCGAAGCCCGAACCGGAGTCGCCGATGTCGAGCAGCTTGTCGTTCGTGGTGATCTCGAACGCCTTCGGCAGGCTCGTGAGCGTGCCGTCGACCTCCGGGGTGGACGCGATCAGGTAGTTGTGCGCGCTGGCGGGACCCGCGAGCCCGAGGACCGCACCGCCTGCGATCGCGACGGCCGCGGCGGACCCGGCCACGAGCCTCCAGGCAGAGGACCGCAGCCGAGCCCGACGCGAGCCGCGCTGCGTCACTTGGCGGAGCTCTGACGACGCGTGCCGGCGACGGCGACGACCAGGGCGACGGCGCCGAGCACCAGACCGCCCAGGCCGAGGAAGCGGCCGACCAGGTCGGGGTCCGCAGGGGTCGTCGAGCCGGCTGCGGCCTCGGCGGTCGGGGTGGTGGCGACCGGGTCACCGTCGTCGTCCGTGGCCTCGGCCGCGGTCAGCGTGATCGAGGGGGCCGGGTGCTCGGGCTCGGCCTCGCCGGCCTGCTGCTCCTGGTTCCACTCGACCGAGCCCTTCTCGCAGGTCTGGATCGCGGGGAACTCGACGAGGTCGCCGGCCTTGCCGTCCGGCAGCGAGAAGGAGAGGGCGAAGGTGTCGCGCTCGTCGGCGGGGAGCGGGGTCTTCGCGGTGTAGGTGATGCTCGTGACGCGCTCGGCTGCGTCCTCGGCGTGCTCACCGTCGGCCGCGGCGGAGGGGCTCGTGTACGGCTCGGTCGTCTTCGAGATCTTCCAGTTCGGGTTGACCGTCGGCGTGACCTCGATGACGGACTCGGGCACCTGGAACTCGATCTTCGTGGTGGGGGAGCCGTCGCAGCCGTGCGGGACCGAGAAGGTCGCCGTGGTGTACGAGTTCGCGGCGGTCGAGGTGGCCGTGGCGGACACGTGCGCGCTGGCTGCGCCGGCGGTGCCGAGGACGATGACGGCCACGGCGCCGAGGGTGACGGCGCCGCCGGCGGCGAGACGCTTCTGCATGGGGATCCTTCGATGGTCGGGACGGTGTTTCTACAACTTGTAGAGAAGACTGGATCACGGTAGCAGCCCCGAACGCCCTGGGCGAACGCGCGCGCGAAATCCCGCGGCGCCGCACGGTCGGTGTCACCGGTTGCGGTTAGGCTCGTGTCCACGACGAGGTGCCCACCAGCAGCGGTGCACCAGCGGCCGGTGCGAGTGCGCGGGCCGGCATGTCCAACCAGGGAGGCACGGCAATGGCACGCATCGGAGAGAGCGGGGACCTCCTCAAGTGCTCCTTCTGCGGCAAGAGCCAGAAGCAGGTCCAGCAGTTGATCGCCGGTCCGGGTGTCTACATCTGCGACGAGTGCGTCGAGCTGTGCAACGAGATCATCGAGGAGCGTCTGGCCGAAGCGGGCGAGGACACCTCGAGCGGTGACTTCGAACTGCCGAAGCCCCGCGAGATCTTCGACTTCCTGCAGGAGTACGTCATCGGGCAGGACCCGGCGAAGCGCGCTCTCGCCGTGGCCGTCTACAACCACTACAAGCGCATCCGCGCGCAGGGGCAGATCACCGCTGCCGAAGACCGCGACGACATCGAGATCGCGAAGTCGAACATCCTGCTCATCGGCCCGACCGGCTGCGGCAAGACCTACCTGGCGCAGACCCTGGCGAAGCGCCTCAACGTGCCGTTCGCCGTCGCCGACGCCACCGCCCTGACCGAGGCCGGCTACGTCGGTGAAGACGTCGAGAACATCCTGCTCAAGCTGATCCAGGCCGCCGACTACGACGTCAAGCGCGCCGAGACCGGCATCATCTACATCGACGAGGTCGACAAGATCGCCCGCAAAGCCGAGAACCCCTCGATCACGCGGGACGTCTCCGGCGAAGGCGTGCAGCAGGCACTGCTCAAGATCCTCGAGGGCACGGTCGCCTCCGTCCCGCCGCAGGGCGGTCGCAAGCACCCGCACCAGGAGTTCATCCAGATCGACACGACGAACGTCCTGTTCATCGTGGCCGGTGCGTTCGCCGGGCTCGAGGACATCGTGTCCTCGCGCGTCGGCAAGCGGGGGATCGGCTTCGGCGCGCCGCTGCACAGTGCGACCGACCACCAGGACCTCTACTCCGAGGTCCTGCCGGAGGACCTGCACAAGTTCGGCCTGATCCCCGAGTTCATCGGCCGTCTGCCGGTCGTCACCACGGTGTCGCAGCTCGACCAGGCCGCCCTCATGCAGATCCTGACCGAGCCGAAGAACGCGCTGATCAAGCAGTACCAGCGGATGTTCCAGATCGACGGCGTCGAGCTCGAGTTCGACCAGGGTGCGCTCGAGGCGATCGCCGACCTGGCCGTGCTGCGCCAGACCGGTGCCCGTGGCCTGCGCGCCATCCTCGAAGAGGTCCTCGGCCCGGTGATGTTCGACGTCCCGTCCGACGACGACGTCGCCCGCGTGGTGATCACCCGCGAGTCCGTGCTCGAGAACGCGGCGCCGACCATCGTGCCCCGGCCGCGGGCGAAGCGCGTCGAGAAGTCGGCGTAGCGTTCCGCTCACGACGAAGCCCCGCACCGGATCGGTGCGGGGCTTCGTCGTGGTGGGGCGGTCGCACGGCCTGCGAGGCGGCGTCTGGTTCTTCCCATGACGGCTGCGATGGAAGGTGAGATCGGGCGTACCTGGTCGAAAGTTCCGACCAGGTACGCCCGAATCGACGCGGTACGCCCGAAAGCGCCCGGTCCGCGCCGCGCGCCTACTCGAGCCCGCGGCGACGCAGCAGCGGGCCGACCTCGGCGTCACGGCCGCGGAAGTCGCGGTAGGCCTCGAGCGGGTCCTTCGAGCCACCGACGCCCAGCAGCCGTTCTGCGAAGCGTCGACCGGCTGCACGGTCCAGCCCACCGTTGTCACGGAACCACTCGACCGTGTCGGCGTCGAGCACCTCGGACCAGATGTAGCCGTAGTACCCGGCGTCGTACCCGCCCGAGAACGTGTGCGCGAAGTACGTCGACGAGTACCGCGGCGGCACGGCCTCGACCGCGATGCCGGCGGCTTCCAACGCCGAGCGCTCGAAGTCCTCGACGGACGTCACCGCGGCGGCCTCTGCCGCGGAGAGCCGGTGCCAGGCCTGGTCGAGCAGCGCCGCGGCCAGGTACTCGGTCGTGCCGAAGCCCTCGTTGAAGCCCTCGGACTCGCTCAGGCCCAGGACGAGCTCGGGCGGCAGCGGAGCACCGGTCTCGTGGTGCTTCGCGTAGTTCGCCAGGACCGACGGCCACGACACCCACATCTCGTTCACCTGGCTCGGGAACTCGACGAAGTCGCGCTCGACGTTCGTGCCGGAGAACCGGGGGTAGGTCGTGCGGGCGATGAGGCCGTGCAGCGCGTGGCCGAATTCGTGGAAGAGCGTCTCGACCTCGTCCTGGATGAGCAGCGTCGGTGACCCGGGCGCCGGCTTCGCGACGTTGAGGTTGTTCACCACGACGGGCAGCGTGCCGAGCAGCTCGGACTGCTCGACGACGGGGTTCATCCACGCGCCGCCGCGCTTGCCGTCGCGCGTGTACAGGTCGAGCAGGTACAGCCCGACGGGTTCGTCGTCGTCGCCGGTGACCTCGAAGACACGGACCTCGTCGTTGTAGCCGTGCAGGTCCGGTCGCTCGGTGAAGGTCAGGCCGTAGAGGGCACCCGCGGCGTGGAAGACGCCGTCGTGCAGGACCCGGTCGGCCTCGAAGTACGGTCGGAGCGCCGAGCTGTCCGCGGCGAACTGCTCCCCGCGCAGGATCTCGGTGGCGTACGCCCAGTCCCACGACTCGATGTCGAACCCGACCGTGCGGGACCGGACGGCCCGCTCGTCGTCGGCGTTCCGTGCGGCAGCGCCGACGAGCGACGACAGCAGCCCTTCGACGGCCTCGGGGGTCTTCGCCGTCTCGTCGGCAGTGACGACCGCGGCGTGGTTCGGGAACCCGAGCAGTTCGGCGCGCTCGGCACGGAGCCGGACGATGCGCAGCAGGACCTCGCGGTTGTCGTACCGGTTGCCGCGGCGGCCGCGGGCGAGCGAGGCGCGCATGATCCGCTCGCGCAGGTCGCGGTTTGCGAGCGACGGCAGCCACGGGTGGCCGGTGTAGAGCGGCAGGGTGATGAGCCAGCCCTCGAGGCCGCGGTCCGCTGCGGAGCCGGCAGCGGCGGACTTCGCGCCGTCGTCGAGCCCCTCGAGCTCGGCTTCCTCGGTCACGTGCACAGCGGAGTCGTTGGTGTCCTCGAGCAGGTTGCGCTCGAAGGTGGTGGTGAGCGTGGACAGCTCCTGGTTGATCGCGGTGAGACGCTCCTTGCCGGCGTCGTCGAGCCCGGCGCCCGCCAGGGTCATCTCGGCGTGCGTGCGCTCGACCAGGCGGAGCGCCTCGCCCTCGAGCCCGGCGGCTGCGGCGCCGTCGAGCACGGACTGCACGCGGGCGTAGAGCCGGGAGTCCAGCGTGATCGCGTCGCGGTGGGCCGCGAGCAACGGCGAGACCTCGGCCTCGAGGTCGTGCAGCTCCGGCGTCGAGTCCGCCGACGACAGCGTGAAGAACACGTGGCTGACACGGGTCAGCAGCTGCCCGGAGCGCTCGAGAGCGATGAGGGTGTTCTCGACCGTCGATGCGTGTGGATCGGTGGCGATGGCCTCGACCTCGGCGCGCTGCTCGGCCATGCCGGCCTCGAAGGCCGGTCGGTAGTGCTCGAGTCGCACGTCGCCGAAGGGCGGCAGGGCGTAGGGGAGGGTGCTCGGGACGTCGAACGGGGTTGCCATGGCAACCACCCTACGGACGTCGCGCCGTGACGGGGCGGACGGGAGGCCCGTGGCGGCCTGGCTCCGCGCCTCCCGTCCGCCTTGTGGGTGCGTTCCTTCCCATCGCAACCGGCTTGGAAAGCGGAAACGGGCGTACCTGGTCAGAAGAACCGACCAGGTACTCCCGAACTGACCAGGTACGCCCGGACTGACCAGGTCAGCGGGACGGCCCCGTCGCGGCGTCGATCAGCGTCGACGCGGCACGGCGGGCGTGCGCCGCTGGCGCCGTGGTGCCGGCGATGGCCGCAGTGGTCTGCGCACCCTCGGCGAGCAGGGCGAGCTGTGCGGCGAGTTCCTCGGCACGGCCCGGATCGGCGACGACCTCGGCGGTGAGCTCCTGCACGAACCGCTGGAACGAGTCCTTGTGGTCGCGGGCGATCTCGGCGACCGCGGGCGAGGTCGCGCCGAGCTCCCCGAAGGCGTTGATGAACCCGCAACCGCGGAACGTGTCGTCGCCGAACCACGACTCGAGGAAGTCGTACACGGCGAGCAGCTTGTCGCGCGGGGTGGTGGCCGCCTCGACCGCGCCGTGCACGCCGCGTTCCCACAGGTCGTGCCGCCCGGACAGGACGGCCGCGATGAGCTGCTCCTTGCCGGGGAACGCCGCGTAGAGCTTCTTCAGCGAGACGCCTGCGCCGGTGCGGATCTCGTCCATGCCGACGGACTGGATGCCGCGCGCGTAGAACAGCTGGTCGGCGACGTCCACGATGTGAGCGCGGACGCCGGCGTCGACCGTGCTGATGGTGCTGGTTGCCATGACGTACCCCGTTCGCTGCGTGTTCACCGTTCCCGAGTTGCGCCGGGAACGATCGTTCTCTAGTGTAAGCCACATCGACGGAGAACGGACGTTCTCCGCGAGGCTCAGGGAAGGAAACGATCATGGGTGCCATCACCGTCGGAACCGAGAACAGCGTCGACATCGAACTCCACTACGAGGACAAGGGGACCGGTCAGCCGATCGTGCTGATCCACGGCTTCCCCCTCGACGGCAACTCGTGGGAGGGCCAGACCCCGGCCCTGCTCGACGCCGGCTACCGCGTCATCACCTACGACCGCCGCGGCTTCGGGCAGTCCTCGCAGCCGTCCACCGGGTACGACTACGACACCTTCGCCGACGACCTGCACACCGTCCTGACGACCCTCGACCTGCGCGACGTGATCCTCGTCGGCTTCTCGATGGGCACCGGCGAGATCGCCCGCTACATCGGCCGCCACGGCGAGGACCGGATCGCCAAGGTCGCGTTCCTCGCCTCGCTCGAGCCGTTCCTGGCCATCACCGACGACAACCCCGACGGCGCCGGCCCGATGTCGTTCTTCGAGGGCATCGCAGCCGACGTCAAGAAGGACCGGTACGCGTACTTCACGAACTTCTACCAGGACTTCTTCAACCTGTCGGAGAACCTCGGCTCGCGCATCTCGGAAGAGGCCGTCCGCAACGCCTGGAACGTCGCCGCCGGCTCGGGAGCGATCGCGTCCGCCGCGGCACCGCTGACCTGGCCGACCGACTTCCGCCAGGACATCCCGAAGGTCACCGTCCCGGCGCTGATCGTGCACGGCACGGCGGACAACATCCTGCCGATCGACGCCACCGGCCGACGCTTCACCAAGGCCCTGCCGGCAGCGAAGTACGTCGAGATCGAGGGCGCCCCGCACGGCCTCCTCACCACGCACACCGCCGAGGTGAACGAGGTGCTGCTCACCTGGCTCGCCGAGTAGTCGCGAGCGGCGCGCGTCTCGCGGCGCCCGCATCGTGAGCACAAATGGTCGGGTTCCCACCGGGGACCCGACCATTTCTGCTCACCGAGCAACTGCACCGGCGCGTCAGTCCTCTTCCGCCGCGTCGTCGGGGTTCGTGACCTGCGCGTGCCCGGCATCGTCGAGATGGATCGAGGTGCCGTCGTCAAGCTCGACGATCGGCTTGCCCTCCAGGAACGTCAGGGTCCAGCCCAACGTCCCCGTGTCGACCGACTCGGCCACCAGCTCGTCCTCGACCCCGCGCACGGCGACGACCATCGCCTCGGGCAGTCGCGCAGGCGGCTCCCCACCCACGCTCCATCGTGTGCCCAACTGCATCCGTGCCTCCTGTCAAGTGGTGGACCGGCCGGGTCGCCGACGCGACCCGGCCCGGACGACCGACGTTACGCCTGCTGTTCCGCCAGCTCGATCTCGGTGACGGCGAGCTCGTCGCCGTCGACGAACGACAGGTTGTCGATGCGGCCGACGGCCGCCAGGTCGACCGCCGCGCGCTCGATGAGCGCCCGCGTCTCGGCCGGTGCCGCGACGACGGCACGCGTGACGGGCGTCTTCTGGGACGCCTTCGCCGACGTCTTCGCGCCGCGGATCCCGATGAGCGCCTGTCCGACGGCCGCGAGCAGCCCGGTGGGGGCCGCGTCGGTGGGCAGGTCGGCAGCGGTCGGCCAGGAGGCCCGGTGCACGCTGGTCTCGTGGGTCCAGGCCCACACCTCTTCCGTCGCGTACGGGAGGAACGGTGCCAGCAGTCGGAGCAGCACGTCGATCGCGCCGCGCAGCGCCAGGACCGCGCTCGCCTGTGTCTCGTGCGTCGCGTCGGTCGCCGTGCCGTAGGCACGTTCCTTCACGAGCTCGAGGTAGTCGTCGCAGAAGGTCCAGAAGAACCGCTCCGTGATCTCGAGCGCGCGGGCGTGGTCGAACCCGTCGAACGCGGCGGTGGCCTGCTCGACGACCGCACCGAGCTCGGCGAGCATGTCGACGTCGAGTGCCTCGGTCACGCTCGTGGCGCCCTCGGGCAGGGGGAAGCCGTAGACGAACTTGGCGGCGTTCAGGACCTTGATCGCCAGACGACGACCGACCTTGATCTGCTTCGGGTTCTGCGGGTCGAAGGCCGCATCGGTGCCGAGCTTCGACGAGGCCGCCCAGTAGCGGACCGCGTCGGCGCCGTGCTGCTCGAGGATCGACAGCGGCGTGACGACGTTGCCCTTGGACTTCGACATCTTCTTGCGGTCGGGGTCGACGATGAAGCCGGAGATGCTGGCGTGCTTCCACGGCACGGTGTCCGCTTCGAGCTGGCTGCGGAGCACCGTCGTGAAGAGCCACGTGCGGATGATGTCCTGCGCCTGCGGGCGGACGTCGTACGGGTACACCAGGTCGTAGAGCGCCGGGTCGGTCTCCCACTTGCCCGCGAGCTGCGGGGTGAGCGACGACGTGGCCCAGGTGTCCATGACGTCGAGCTCGCCCTGGAACCCGCCGGCGACGCCGCGCTGGTCCTCGGAGTAGCCCGGAGCCGGGTCGGACGACGGGTCGACGGGCAGCTGCGCCTCGGTCGGGACGATCGGCTGGTCGAACACCGGGTTGCCGTCGGCGTCGAGCGGGTACCAGACCGGGATCGGCACACCGAAGAACCGCTGGCGCGAGATGAGCCAGTCGCCGGACAGGCCACCGACCCAGTTGTCGTACCGGACGCGCATGAAGTCGGGGTGGAACGCGATCTCCTCGCCGCGGGCGCGGAGCGTCGTCTTGAGCGCTTCGTCGCGGGCACCGTTGACGATGTACCACTGGCGGGTCGAGACGATCTCGAGGGGCTTGTCGCCCTTCTCGAAGAACTTCACCGGGTGGTTGATCGTCTTGACGTCGCCGACGAGCTCGCCGGACTCGGTCAGGGCGTCCACGACGACCTTCTTCGCCGAGAACACGGTCTTGCCGGCCATCTCGGCGTAGAGCGCCTTGCCGGTCGCCGACTCGATCCACTCGGGCTCGTCGGAACGGACACGGCCGTCGAAGCCGAGGATCGCGCGGTTCGGCAGCTGCAGCTCGCGCCACCAGACCACGTCGGTGGTGTCGCCGAAGGTGCAGACCATCGCGATGCCGGCGCCCTTGTCCTTCTGGGCCAGGTGGTGCGCGAGCACCGGGACCTCGACGTCGAACAGGGGGGAGCGGACCGTGGTGCCGAACAGGTCCTGGAACCGCTCGTCGTCCGGGTGTGCGACGAGGGCGACGCACGCCGGCAGCAGCTCGGGACGGGTCGTCTGGATCACGACGTCGTCGCCGCCGTCCGCACGGTGGAACGCGATGCCGTGGTACGCGCCGGGCATCTCCTTGTCCTCGAGCTCGGCCTGTGCGACCGCGGTGCGGAACGTGACGTCCCACAGGGTCGGGGCGTCGGCCTGGTAGGCCTCGCCGCGCTCGAGGTTGCGGAGGAAGGCACGCTGCGCGCTCGCCCGCGAGGTCTCGTCGATGGTGCGGTACGACTGCGTCCAGTCCACCGACAGCCCGAGGGTGCGGAAAAGCTCCTCGAACTGCTGCTCGTCCTGCACGGTCAGCTGGTCGCACAGCTCGATGAAGTTGCGGCGCGAGATCGGCAGCTGGTCGGCGGCCTTCGACGACTTGCCGTCGCCGCCCTCGAACGGCGGCGTGAAGTCGGGGTCGTAGGGGAGCGTCGGGTCGCAGCGGACGCCGTAGTAGTTCTGCACGCGGCGCTCGGTCGGCAGGCCGTTGTCGTCCCAGCCCATCGGGTAGAAGACGTGCTTGCCCCGCATGCGCTCGAACCGCGCCTTGAGGTCGGTGTGCGTGTACGAGAAGACGTGCCCGATGTGCAGCGATCCGGAGGCGGTCGGCGGCGGGGTGTCGATCGAGTAGACGGCGTCGCGGTGTCCGGCGGCGTCACGGTCGAAGCGGTAGGTGCCGTCCTGCTCCCAGACCGGCCCCCAGACCTGCTCGAGTCCGTCGACGCTGGGCTTCTCGGGCATGGGCTTGGTCATGGCTGCGCCTTCCGTGCGTGTGTGCGGCACCGAGTCCGTGATGAGGTGCCTGAGTGTCCCCGCTCGATGCGGGGTGTCCCAATCGTAGCGGGCAGGACCGACGCGGCTCACGAGCGCTCGGAGCGGCGATTACCACACCGACCTGTCGGACACGCCGGGGACCTGGTAGTCTGTCGGAGTTTGTCCGGCGAGCGCGGGTTCGCAGGAACTGCACCGTTGCTGTCCGCCGGACGCCCGAAGGACGCACCGCACACCGGAGGAACTCTCTTGGCACCGAACGACGCACCCCACCCGCACGGCGATCGGCCGCAGCCGCACGGCGACCGACCGCTGCGCTCGAAGGGCGCTGCGAAGCGCGCTCGGCGCAAGCTGACGAAGGACGACGTCACCGTCGTCGAGGAGTCGCTGCTCAAGCGCGCCGTGGCGGCCGCCGCCCTCGGCAACGCGATGGAGTGGTTCGACTTCGGCATCTTCGCGTACCTGACCGTCACGATCTCGCAGGTCTTCCTGCCACAGGGCGACCCGGCCGCGAACATCGTCGCGACCTTCGGGTTCTTCGCCGCCGCCTTCATCGTCCGTCCGATCGGTGGCGCCGTCTTCGGCCCGATCGGCGACAAGATCGGCCGGCAGAAGGTCCTCGCGCTGACGATGATCCTGATGGCCGCCGGCACGCTGATGATCGGCCTGATCCCGTCGTACGACTCGATAGGCTTCTGGGCTCCGGTCCTGCTGCTCGTTGCCCGCTTCGTGCAGGGCTTCTCGACCGGCGGTGAGTACGGCGGCGCCGCGACCTTCATCGCCGAGTACTCGCCGGACAAGCGCCGCGGGTTCATGGGCTCGTGGCTCGAGTTCGGCACCCTGGCCGGCTACGTGCTCGGCGCGTCGATCGTCACCGGCCTGCAGTTCGGCCTGTCCGAGGACGCCCTGCTCAGCTGGGGCTGGCGCATCCCGTTCATCATCGCGGGCCCGCTCGGCCTGATCGGCCTGTACCTGCGCCTCAAGCTCGAGGAGACCCCGGCCTTCCAGAAGCAGCAGGAGCAGGCCGCCGAGCGCGAGGGGCAGAAGACCCCGTTCCTCAAGCTCTTCGCCGAGAACTGGCGCGCACTCATCATCTGCATCGGCCTGGTCCTGGTCTTCAACGTGACCGACTACATGCTGCTGTCGTACATGCCGACCTACCTCGAGCAGAACCTCGGCCAGAACGCCACGTTCGGCCTCATCCTGATCGTCGTCGTGATGCTGCTCATGATGGTCGTCATCACGTTCGGTGGCCGGCTGTCCGACAAGTTCGGTCGCCGCCCGGTCCTCGCCGCCGGCTGCATCGGCTTCATCCTGCTGTCCTGGCCGGCCCTCAAGCTCGTCCAGACCGGCACGGGCGTCGGGGTGTTCTCCGGCCTGCTCATCCTCGGTGTCGTGCTCGTCACGTTCACCTCGACCATGCCGTCGACGTTGCCCGCGCTGTTCCCGACGATCATCCGCTACGGCGCCCTGGCGATCGCGTTCAACGTCTCGGTGTCGCTGTTCGGTGGCACCACCCCGCTCGCGACCTCGGCGCTCATCAACGCCGCGAAGGACGCCGGCTACGGCTGGGCCGAGGACATCCCGGCGTTCTACCTGATGCTGGCCGCCGTCATCGGGCTCGTCGCGGTGTACTTCACCAAGGAGACCGCCGCCACCCCGCTCATGGGCTCCGGCCCGACGGTCGGTTCCGAGGACGAGGTCGCCGGCGTCATCGAGGACTACAACGACCCGACGTCGGAGTTCGCGCAGTCGGACTGGGCGAAGGACTTCGCGACGAGCGAGATCCCGATCGTCTCGGCCGACGCGGCGAAGAAGGAGTCCGCCGACTCCTGACCCCGGTCAGAGCCGCCCTGGAGGCCCGGTGCACGTCCGCCACGGACGCGCACCGGGCCTCCGGTCACGTCCAGGGCCGTGGTGCGGCCCCGAGACTCGGAGTCAGCGACCCGACTCGGGGCCTGCGGCCCGAGTCGGGTCGCCCTGCGCGAGACTCGGGCCGGCGGCGAGCCGCTCGGCCGCCTGCAGCAGGTGCGCGGTCACCGGGTGCGCCGGGCGTGCGAACACCGTTGCGGCGGAGCCGTGCTCGACGACCGAGCCCCGGTGCACGACCAGCACGTCGTCGGCCATCCGGCGCACGGCCCGGAGGTCGTGCGACACGAACACCATCGCCGCGCCGGTGGCGTCGCGGAGTCGCTCGAGCAGGGTCAGCACGGCGTCCTGCACGGTGGCATCGAGGGCGGTGACCGGCTCGTCGAGGACGATCACCTCGGGGTCGGTGGCCAACGCCCGGGCGATCGCGAGTCGCTGCCGTTGCCCACCGGACAGGGTCAGCGGCGACCGCGGCCGGAGCGCCGGGTCGAGGTCGACCTGTCGCAGGGCTGCGTCCACCCGGGCGGCGAGGGAGCCACGGGCGCGGCGGTCGTCGCCCCGCGAGAACGCGTCGGCGAGGACCCGCTCGACCGACCACCGCTCGTCGAACGTGGCGCCGGGGTCCTGCACGACGGCCGCGACCCGGTGGCGTCGGGGTCGTCGGTCGTGTTCGGGGAGCGGTACCCACGGCGCTCCGTCGAGTGCGACCGTGCCGGCGTCGGGCGTCTCGAGCCCGAGCAGCATCCGCGCCAGGGTGGTCTTGCCCGACCCCGAGGCGCCGATCACCCCGAGTACCCGCCCGCGGTCGAGCCCGAACGACACGTCGTCGACGGCGCGGACGCCCTCGTAGTCGCGCGCGAGCCCGTCGGCGACGAGCACCCCCCTCGCACCGTGCGAGGTTGCGCGCTGGGTACCGCGGTCGCCGATCGGCGCACGGTGCGTGGACGTGCGCTCGGTGCGAGGTTGCCCGCTCGGTGCGTCGTCAGAGGCCGGCACGGAGCCATCAACCTCGTACCGGTCGACCAGATCGGCACCGTGCGCCGCGCGCACCAGGGCCTGCGTCGCGGCGTGCTGCGGATCCTGCAACACCGAAGCGACCGGACCGTGCTCGACGATCCGGCCCTCGTGCATGACGGCCACCCGGTCCGCCCACCCCGCGACGAGCCCGAGGTCGTGCGTGATGACGAGCAACCCGGCCCCGCGCTGCTGCGCCGCCCGCAGCTGCTCCATCACGGTGACCGCGACCCCGGCGTCCAGTGCGGTCGTGGGCTCGTCGGCGACCACGAGCGCTGGTGCCCCGATGGTGGCCGCCGCGATGAGGGCCCGCTGCCGCATCCCGCCCGACAGCGTGCCGGCGAGTCGGCCGTCGGTCGCGATGTCCGGGTCGAGGCCCACCGCCAGCAGGGCATCGCGCACGGCGTCCACGCGTTCGGCCGCACCCATCTCGGTGTGCAGGCGAAGGCTGTCGGCGACCTCGCGACCGACCGGGCGCAGCGGGTCCAACGCGCCGAGGGCCTCCTGGCCGACGTAGCCGACCCGCGACCCGCGCACCTGGCGCCACCGGCGATCGGAGAACGCCCGGACGTCGAGGCCGGCGACGGTGAAGGCGTCGGCGCGGACGGCGGAGCCGGGCGCGGACAGGCCGAGCGCGGCGCGGGCGGTGACGGTCTTGCCGGAGCCGGACGCGCCGACCAGGGCGACGCACTCGCGGGCGTCGACCCGCAGGGCGACGTCGTGCACGATCGGCGTGCCCGCGATGGCGACGTGCAGCCCCTGGACCTCGAGGACGGTGGTCATCGGACGACTCCTGTTCGGCGGATCGCGCGACCGAGCACGGTGACGGCGGTCGCGAGCACCACGATGGCGAGCCCGGGGAAGGTGCTCATCCACGGTGCGGTCTGCAGGTAGGTCCGGCCGTCGGCGAGCATCGCGCCCCACTCCGGCGCCGGGGGCGGCGTGCCGACGCCGAGGTAGCTCAGCGCCGAGGCCCAGACGATCGCCTGGCCGACGCCGAGCGTGGCGACCGCGACCACGGGCCAGAGCGCGGTCGGCAGGACGTGCCGGACCACGATGCGGACGGGGGAGCGGCCGAGCAGCACGGCGGTCTCGACGACCTGCGACGACCTGGCGGCTCGGACCAGACCCCGGACGATGCGGGCGTAGCCGGGGGCGGTGGCGAAGCCGACGGCGAGCACGGCGGGGACCGGACCGGGGCCGGTGACGGCGATGACCACGAGGGCGACGAGCAGCAGTGGCAGGGCGAACGCGACCTCGGTGATGCGGCCGATCACGGCGTCGAGCAGTCGGCCGACGCGTCCGGCGCCGGCGCCCAGGCCGGCGACGACGCCGAGGACGACACCGGTCCCGCCGCTGATCAGGGTCGCGGCGACACCGACCACGAGCGAGGCCCGCGTGCCGGCGACGACCCGGGACAGGACGTCGCGTCCGGATTCATCGGTGCCGAACGGGTGCGCGCCGCTCGGGGCGGTCAGCGCCTCGGACGGGTGCACCGCGAGCGGGTCCGCGCCGCCGAGCAGCGCCGGCCACGCGGCCGCCACGACGGCGAGCAGGACCACGGCACCCGCGACGGCTCCGGGGACGCCGAGGCCCCGTCGCCGGCGACGGGCTGCTGCCGGTCGTCCGTCGACCGGTTCGCCAGCCAGGAGGCTCGGCTCGGCGATGCCGCTCACCGCGCCGCCGCCTCGGGGCCGGGGCCACGGCGTCGCGTGGCTCGCGGGGTGCCGGTGCGCGGGGTGCCGGTGCGCGGCGTGCCGGTGCGCGGCGCGCCGGTGCGCCGGCCTCCGGTGCGCGGGCCTCCGGTGCGCGGGTCGACGACACGTTCGACGAGGTCCGCGACCGCGAGCACCACGACGTAGGCGGCGGCGGACACCAGCGCGATGCCGGCGACGAGCGGCATGTCCCGCTGCGTCACCGCGGTCACCAGGGCGCGACCGATGCCGGGCAGCGCGAACACGGACTCGACGACGACGGCGCCGGACACCAGGGACCCGAAGGCCCAGGCGGACAGGGCGATCCCGGGCAGCGCCGCGTGGCGGAGCAGGTGCCGGGCGAAGAGCCCGAGGCGGGTCTCACCACGGCCCCGGGCGGCGAGTGCGAAGGCGGACCGTTGCGCGTCGACGACCCCGTCGCGCACGGTCTCGGCCAGGTACCCGGCGACCGGGACGGCCACCGTCAGCACCGGCAGCACCCAGCCGCGCACCGTGCCGTCGCTGACCGCGGGCACCCAACCGAGGGCGCTCGCGAACACCACGATGAGCACGCTGCCGAGCCAGAAGTGCGGCATCACGCTCGCCGTGACGCTCAGCGCGCTCGTCAGTCCGGCTGCGAACCGACCGCGCTGCGTCGACCACCACGCCGCGACGATCGCCAGGACCCAGGCGACGACGAGGCCGGCCACCGCCAGGGTGAGCGTGACGGGCAGCTGCTGGCCGAGCAGCGTCGCGACCGGGGTGCGGAAGGCGTACGAGTCACCGAGCTGCAGGGTGGCGAGGCGGCCGAGGAACACGGCGTACTGCACGAGCACCGGCTGGTCGAGGCCGTACTCGTGCCGGACCTGGGCGACGGCCTCGGCGGAGGCCTGCGAGCCCGGGCCCCCGAGGATCGCGAGTGCGGGGTCGCCGGGGATGAGCCGGATCGCGACGAACACGATCGTCGCGACGGCCCAGAGCACACCGGTACCGCCCGCGAGCCGTCGGACGGCCCACCACACCCAGGGCATCCGCGTCAGCGGTCGATCCAGGCCGTGCCGAACCAGGGCGTGGCCACCGAGGTCGTCTGGACGCCGTGCACGGCCGAGCGCACCAGGAAGTGGTTCTGCTGGTCGTAGAGGGGCAGCACGGTGTCGCTCGCCAGGATCGTCTCCTGCGCCTGCTCGTACAGGTCGGCGCGCTCGTCGGCGTCCGAGGTGCGGGCCGCCTGCTCGAGCAGGGTGTCGAGCGCGGGGTCGTCGAGCTGCGCGAGGTTCGCGAAGTACCCGGACGGCGCCGGCTCGATGCTCGCGCTGTCGTACAGGATGCGCAGGACGTCGGGGCCGACCTTCGTGTACGGGGCGCTGACCACGTCGTACTCGTTCGCCGCGAGCGCTGCGTACCAGCTGGACAGGTCGAGCTCGTCGAGCACGACCTTGAACCCGACGGCCTTCTCCGACGCCTGGATCTGCTGGAACAGGCTGCGCTCGGCCGGCACCGACTGGTTCGTCGACACCGGGAACGTCACGGTGAGCTGCTTGCCGTCCTTGACGCGGATGCCGTCCGATCCGACCTTCCAGCCGGCGTCGTCGAGCAGTTGCTTCGCCTTCGACGGCGAGTACTCGAACCGGCTCTTCTCGGAGTACGCCAGCGGTTCGGCACTCGAGAGCACGGAGTACGAGCGCTTCGCGGTGCCGAGGAACAGCGACTGCAGGCCGGGGTCGATCTCGGCGCCCGCGATGAACGCCTGGCGCACTGCGTCGTCACGGAACACGCCGTGGCCGGAGTTCAGTTCGAGGCGGTTCGAGGCACCGGGGCGCGGGGCGTCGAGGTCGCGGATCGAGCCCTTCGACGACGCCGCCTTGAGCTGGTCGGGCTGGGCGTTGTCGATGACGTCGACCTGCCCGGACTGCAGCGCCGCGTAGCGCGACGTCGAGTCGGGCAGGAAGCGCCACGTGATGCCGGACAGGCGCGGCTTCGTCGTGCCCCAGTAGTCGCTGTTCTTCGTCAGGGTGACGCGGTCGCCGTGCTTCCATCCGGTGACCTCGAACGGGCCGGTGCCGACGGGAGCCTCGCAGTTGGTCGCCTGCTCGCGCTCGAGTGCCTTGGGAGACTCCATGCCGACCCACGGCTGCGAGAAGGACTCGAGCAGCGCGCTGTCCGGACGGCTCAGCGAGAGCGTCACGGTGTGGTCGTCGGTGGCCGTCGCCTTCGTGATGGACTGCAGCGCGAGGTAGCCGGTGCTCGACGCGGTGGCCGGGTCCTGCACGTGCTCGATGTTCGCCACGACGGCGGCGGCGTCGAACGGGGTGCCGTCGGTGAAGGTGACGTCGTCACGCAGCGTGAAGGTGAGGGTCTTGCCGTCGTCGCTCGTGGTCCACTTCGTCGCGAGCTCGGGCGTCGGCTCGCCGTCCTCGAGCCCGACGAGCTCCTCGATGTACTGCGTCGCCAGGAGCGCCTGCGGGTAGTTGCCGCCGACGTGCGGGTCGAGGCAGGTGGGCTCGGCGTCGCCGGAGGCGTACGTCAGGGTCCCACCGCTCACCGGCTTGCTGCTCGTGGTGCTCGTCCCGGGGCCGCTGCACCCCGCGAGGACGAGGACGAGGACGACGGCGGTGGCGGTCGCGACGGCGGCGACGGTTTTCTGTACTGAGTCCAAGATCATGGCTGGACGAGTCTAGCGGTTTACTGGGGCCCATGGACGAACCGATCCGCCGCGGTGGCCGCCCTCGACGCTCGAGCGCCGAGGTCCTCGCGGACGCCGCTGCCGAGCTGTTCCTCGAGCAGGGGTACGGACGCACCACGGTCGACCAGATCGCCGTGCGTGCGGGGGTCA
This sequence comes from Curtobacterium sp. RIT-PI-V, assembly GCF_025642935.1. Taxonomy (NCBI): domain Bacteria; kingdom Bacillati; phylum Actinomycetota; class Actinomycetes; order Micrococcales; family Microbacteriaceae; genus Curtobacterium; species Curtobacterium sp. RIT-PI-V. The sequence goes on along the minus strand of NZ_JANZKM010000023.1, from coordinate 22,301 downwards.
GTCGTGCGACGTTCTTCAACTACTTCACGGCGAAGTCGGACGTGATGTGGCTCGAGCTCGACGCCGCGGTCGCGGGGTTGCCCGGGTACCTGGCGGCCTCGACCGAGCCCAGTGCGGTGCGTGCGGTGGAGCAGGCCCTGCTCGCCGCGGCCCGGGCCCACGACCCCGAGCGGGTGCCGTGGGCGGTCGCGCAGGCCGAGGTGATGGGCATCGGCTCCGAGCTCGTCGCCGGCGTCGCCGTCCGGGTGATGGCGCAGCACGGGGCCGTCGCCGCCTTCGTGGCCGGGCGCACGGGGGAGCAGCCGGGGTCGCTCTGGCCGCAGACCGTGTCCGGGGCGATGCTCGGTGCCGCGGGGGCGGCGTTCGGGGTCTGGGTGGCGGACGGGGTCGGTCGTCGGGCGCTCGTCGAGTACGTCGGTGCCGCGCTCACGCCGGTCACGTCGGGCCTCGACGCGCACTGAGCCGCCGCACCACCCGGACGGTCCGCCGCACTGTGGGAGGATCGTCGCCGTGCAGTCGTGGGTACGTGTGGGGCGCTGGCCCGTGTTCGTCGTCATCGCCCTGGCCGGGGTCTTCGTCTGCTTCTGGCACATCGGTCAGCAGACGATCAACGTCGACGAGATCCTCTACGCGCAGGCCGGTTGGCAGTACGTCCACGGCATCGTCACGCTGAACCTCGAGCACCCGCCGACCGCGAAGTACCTCTACGGCCTCGCCCAGTTGGTCGTCGGCGAGGGCATCCTCGGTCCCCGGCTGGTCGCCGGCGCGGCGGTCTTCGGGACCGGCGCCGTCCTCTTCGCCTGGCTGCGCGGTCCGCTCGGCCACTGGGGTGCGCTGCTCGCCGCGGGCCTCTGGTGGCTGACGCCCCGCGGCGCCGGACTCGACCCGTTCGACCCCGGATCGGGCACCCCGGTGCGCATCGACCGCATCGCGCTCCTCGAGCCGGTCATGGTGTTCTTCGTCGTGGTGGCGCTCGCCGCCGCATGGGTGTGGATCACCTCGAGCAGCCGGTGGCGCTGGGCGTGGGCAGCGCTCGCCGGGGTGGCACTCGGACTCGCGGTCACCTCGAAGGTCACCGCAGCGCCGTACGTGATCGCGATCGTCGTGCTGCCGGTCTTGTTCCGGCGCTGGTGGGAACTCCTGATCGGCGGCGTGATCGCGGCGGCGGCCTTCGCCGTGACCTTCGTGGCCTGCTACCACCCGATCGGGATGGTGCACGCGATCCGGTACATGCTCGAGTTCCAGTCCGAGCACGACGCGAAGGGGCACCTGGCCGAGATCGCCGGGCACACCTACCGCTTCGCTCCCTGGTGGGCCGAGTTCTGGTACATGGCACGTGGGGTGACGCCGCTCCTCGCGGTGGTGCTCGCGGTCGGGATCCTCGCAGCCCTGGTGGTCCGCCCCGGACGGCTCGTCCTCTACATGGTCACCGCGGCCGTTCCCCTGATGGTGTTCCTCGGGACGTCGAAGGTGGCGCTCGCGCACTACTACGACGCCTGGATGCCGATCGTGATCGCGCTGGCCGCCGTCGGGTACACCCGTCTCGCACAGAGCGTGCGGGTCGGTCGTCGTGCTCGGCGGACGACCCCACCGGTCGCGAGCGCAGTGATCACCGCCGTGGTCGTGCTCTGCGTCGGGGCAGCCGTCGTTCCCGCGGTGCAGCAGACCGTCGCCGTCGCCAGGGTCCGCCCGTCCGGTGTCGGGCTCCTCGACCAGGCACTCCGGGCACACGGGATGGACGGCGGCCGGATCCTCTTCACCGCCTACGGGGCGCCCGGCTGGCGGCCGTACTTCGCCGACCGGGGTGTCGACGCGCCGGTCAACGGGCGGTACGGGGCGGTCGTGCAGGGGGTCGACGGACGGTTCCCGGTACCGCCACAGGTGTCCGGCTTCCTCGAGGCGGAGCGGTCACGGCTGACCTCCTTCCGCGTCGACGAGCTGCGGGTGTGGGTGCCCACCGACGGCTCCGAGATCGTGGTCGACGGCGAGTCGTTGACGCTCGGGCGCTGACCGTCACCTGCTGACCGTCATCTGCCGACCGTCACCTGCTGACCGTCACCCGCTGCCCGTCTGCCGCGCGTCAGTCCGTCCGCAGCGTCCCCGCGCCGCCGGCGGCCACGTCCGAGGCCGTCCCGTCGCGCACCACCTCGGGCACCTCGTCGCTCGTCGGCCGCAGCGAGGCGTCGCCCGGGTAGCTCAGCGTGAGCACGGCTTCCTCGATGTACTGGCTGTCCTCGAGCGACTTCTCGACGTCGCGCAACCGCACCGCGACGTGCTCCTCGTTCTCGTTGCCCGTCAGGTCGACGGCCGCGACGAGGTACACCCGCGACGGTCCGACGAACTCCAGGTGCAGGTAGGTGACACGTTCGATCTGCGAGCGGCCGAGCAGCTCGACGAGCACGGCGTTCTCGAGCTCGGGCGACGTGCTCTCGCCGAGCAGGAAACGGCGGTTCCGGTCGATGAGGATGATCGCCACGACCCCGAGCAGCACGCCGATCGCGATGGAACCGATCGCGTCGAAGATCGCCAGGCCGGTGACCTGGTGCAGGAACACCCCGAGGAACGCGACGACGAGGCCGATGAGCGCAGCGGCGTCCTCGGCGAAGACGGCCCGCAGCGTCGGGTTCGAGGACTGCAGCACGTGGCGCAGCACCGGCACCTTGCGCTTCGTCGCCGCTCCGTGGGCCTGGCGGTAGGCCTGCAGGAAGCTCGTGCCCTCGAGGCAGAACGACAGCGCGAGCACGATGTAGTTGAGCAGGACGTCCTCGGCCGGACCCGTCTCGCCGAGCTCGGAGATGCCGTGGTAGATCGACACGATCGCGCCGGCGGTGAACAGCCCGAACGCGGCGAACATCGACCAGATGTAGGTCTCGCGGCCGTACCCGAGCGGGTGTGCGGTGTCGCGCTTCCGCGCGCCCCGTCGTTCGGCGACGAGCAGGAAGACCTCGTTGCCGGTGTCCGCCCACGAGTGCGCCGCCTCGGCCACCATCGAGGCGGACCCGGAGATGAGCGACGCGATGGTCTTCGCGATCGCGACGAGCAGGTTCGCGCCGAAGGCGATGATGACGGTGAGGGAGGACTCCGGGCGTTCGCCGGAGGCAGAGTCGTCGGGCATCCCTCCAGCATGCTCCCGTCCGCTAAACTCCTGTCACACGAGCGTCGATCCGGCCATCACCGGGGAGCTCCCGGAAGAACGCGGTCCGCGCGAGCGGCTCGTCAGTAGAACCGGGCGGACCGGGCCGCACCGAACCCGAACACGAGCGGTCGTGACGTGCGGACAGCACGGCGTGGCAAGCGAGGTGGTACCGCGGAGCCTGCTCCGTCCTCGTGGAGATCGAGCGAACCCACAAGGAGTCCCGGTGCCGTACCCGTTGAACGCCGATGCCGATGGCGTCGTCCCCTCGCCGTCCTTCCCCGCCGTCGAGCGGGGGATCCTCGCCTTCTGGAAGGGCGACGACACGTTCCAGGCGTCCATCGACCAGCGCCAGGGCTGCGACGAGTGGACCTTCTACGACGGCCCGCCGTTCGCGAACGGCCTGCCGCACTACGGTCACCTGCTGACCGGGTACGCGAAGGACGTCTTCCCGCGCTACCAGACCATGCGCGGCAAGCAGGTGCACCGCCGCTTCGGCTGGGACACCCACGGGCTGCCCGCCGAGCTCGAGGCGATGCGCCAGCTCGGCATCACCGAGAAGCACGAGATCGACGAGATGGGCGTCGACGTGTTCAACGCCGCCGCCAAGAAGTCCGTGCTGCAGTACACCGACGAGTGGCAGCAGTACGTCACCCGCCAGGCGCGCTGGGTCGACTTCGAGGACGACTACAAGACGCTCGACACCACGTTCATGGAGAGCGTGCTGTGGGCGTGGAAGCAGCTCTGGGACAAGGGCTTGGCGTACGAGGGCTTCCGGGTCCTGCCGTACTGCTGGAACGACCAGACGCCGCTGTCGAACCACGAGCTGCGCATGGACGACGACGTCTACAAGATGCGTCAGGACCAGTCCGTCACGGTGTCCTTCACGCTGCAGGGTGCGCGCGCCGAGTCGCTCGGGCTGGCCGGCGTGCGTGCGCTCGCCTGGACGACGACCCCCTGGACCCTGCCCACGAACGCCGCCCTGGCGGTCGGGCCTGCGGTCTCGTACGTGGTGCTCCCTGCGGGGCCGGGAGGCGCGGCTGACGGTGCCGACGCCGGTTCCGTCTCCTACCTGCTGGCTTCGGACACCGTGGCCGCCTACGCGAAGGACCTCGGCTACGAGAGCGCGGAGGACGCCGCTGCTGCGGTCGTCCGCACCCTGGCGGGCGCGGAGCTCGACGGCGTCGAGTACGAGCGCCTGTTCGACCACCTCGCCGACACCGAGGGCATGGAGCACGCCTGGCGCATCCTGGTCGCCGACTACGTCGAGACCGGCGAGGGCACCGGCATCGTGCACCAGGCCCCGGCCTACGGCGCCGACGACCAGGTGGTCTGCGCCGCTGCCGGCATCCCCGTGGTGCTCTCGCTCGACGAGGGCGGGGTCTTCACCTCGCAGTTCGGCGAGGTCGCCGGCATGCTCTGGTCCGACGCGAACAAGCCGCTGACCAAGGCCGTCCGCGACGCCGGCCGACTGCTCCGCCAGGCGTCCTACGAGCACAGCTACCCGCACTGCTGGCGCTGCCGGAAGCCCCTCATCTACAAGGCCGTCTCGAGCTGGTTCGTCCGCGTGACCGAGTTCCGCGACCGCATGGGCGAGCTCAACCAGGACATCAACTGGGTGCCCGACAACGTCAAGGACGGCCAGTTCGGCAAGTGGGTCGGGAACGCCATCGACTGGTCGGTGTCCCGGAACCGGTACTTCGGCACGCCGATCCCGGTGTGGCAGTCCGACGACCCGTCGTACCCGCGTCAGGACGTCTACGGCTCGCTCGAGGAGATCGAGCGCGACTTCGGGCGGCTGCCCCGGAACGCCGACGGCGAGGTCGACCTGCACCGTCCGTTCATCGACGACCTCACCCGCCCGAACCCCGACGACCCCACCGGGAACTCGACGATGCGCCGCATCACCGACGTGTTCGACGTCTGGTTCGACTCCGGGTCGATGCCGTACGCCCAGGTGCACTACCCGTTCGAGAACCGGGAGTGGTTCGAGTCGCACAACCCGGCCGACTTCATCGTCGAGTACATCGGGCAGACCCGCGGCTGGTTCTACGTCATGCACGTGCTGTCCACCGCGCTGTTCGACCGACCGGCCTTCGAGAACGTCATCAGCCACGGCATCGTGCTCGGCTCGGACGGTCAGAAGATGTCGAAGTCGCTGCGGAACTACCCGGACGTCTCCGAGGTGTTCGACCGCGACGGCGCTGACGCCATGCGCTGGTTCCTGATGTCCTCGTCGGTGATCCGCGGTGGCAACCTCGTCGTCACCGAAGAGGGCATCCGCCAGGGCGTCCGCGAGTTCATGCTCCCGCTGTGGTCGACGTACTACTTCTTCACCCTGTACGCGAACGCCTCCGGGCCGGACGGCTACCAGGCGTCCCGCCGGACGGACAGCACCGACGTCCTCGACCGGTACCTGCTCGCGAAGACCCGGGTGCTCGTGTCCGACGTGCAGCAGCACCTCGACGCGCTCGACACCCCGCTCGCGGCCCAGGCCGTCCGCGACTTCGCCGACGTGCTGACGAACTGGTACGTCCGCCGGTCGCGCGACAAGTTCTGGACCGGGGCCGACGGCGCGGCAGGGGACGACGCCCGTGCGGCGTTCGACACGCTGTACACGGTGCTCGAGACCCTGACCCGCGTGGCGGCCCCGCTCGCCCCGCTCGTCACCGAGGAGATATGGAAGGGCCTGACCGGTGGCCGGAGTGTGCACCTGACGGACTTCCCCGACGCGGCCGAGTTCCCCGCCGACGACGCCCTCGTCGCGGCCATGGACCGCGTGCGCGACGTCGCCTCGAAGGGCCTCGCGCTCCGCAAGGCGACCGGCAAGCGCGTCCGGCTGCCGCTCGCCACGCTCACCCTCGTGGTGCCGGACCCGGCGGCGGTCGAACCGTTCGCCGACATCCTGCGCGACGAGCTGAACGTCAAGCGGGTCGTGCTCGAGGCGCAGGCCGAGGAATCACTGGCGCAGTACGGCATCGAGCGGAAGCTCACCGTCAACGCCCGCGTCGCCGGTCCGCGCATCGGCAAGGCCGTGCAGCAGGTGATCCCGGCCGCCAAGAAGGGCGACTGGACCGCGACCGAGTCCGGCGTGACCGTCGGCGGTGTCGACCTGGTCGAGGGCGAGTACACGCTCGACCTCACCGTCGCCGATCCGTCGGTCGCCGTGGCGTTCCTCGACGAGGGCGGCTTCGTGGTGCTCGACACCGTGACCACGCCCGAGCTCGAGGCCGAGGGACTCGCCCGCGACGTCGTACGTGCCGTCCAGCAGGCCCGACGCGACGCCGACCTGGACGTCAGCGACCGCATCGTCCTGACCCTCGGGGTCGACGAGGCCGCCGACGCGTCGGTGCGCACCCACCAGCAGCTCATCGCGGCGGAGACCCTGGCGACGAGCGTCGAGATCGTGCCCCTCGGGGCAGGCGCCACCACCGATGTCGGTGACGGCGCGAAGGTGACCGTGGAGGTGTCACGCGCATGAGCGACGACGACCAGTACGACGAGCACGACCAGCACGACGAGGACGGCATCCGGATCCCGGTGGGGCCGTCCGGTGACGCTCCGGTCGAGGCCGTGCCGTACGGCGGTGACGACGACGATGTCAAGCGCGTCGAGGCCGCCCTGTACGCCCGGATCGGCGAGCAGTCGCCCGAGCACCGCCTGACCGCGACCCGTCGCGCCGTCGAGCTGCTCGGGGACCCGCACCTGGCGTACCCGGTGATCCACATCACCGGCACGAACGGCAAGACGTCCACCGCGCGCACGACCGAGAGCATCGTCCGTGCCCACGGGCTGCGCACCGGCCAGATGACGAGCCCGCACCTGGTGTCGATCAGGGAACGCATCGTCATCGACGGGCAGCCGATCGAGCCGAGCCGGTTCGTCGAGAACTGGGACGACATCGCCCCCGTCCTCGAGCTCACCGACAAGGAGCTCACGGACAAGGGCGAGCTCCCGCTCACCTTCTTCGAGGCACTGACCGTCCTGGCCCTGGCGTGCTTCGCCGAGGCACCGGTCGACGTCGCCGTGATCGAGGTCGGCATGGGCGGCGAGTGGGACTCCACCAACGTCGTGCAGAGCCAGGTCGCGGTGTTCACGCCGATCGCCATCGACCACGCGAAGCAGCTCGGCAGCACCGTGGCGGAGATCGCGCGGACCAAATCCGGGATCATCAAGCCGTCGTCCGCCGTGGTGTCGAGCGAGCAGGTCCCGGAGGCACTCGTCGAGCTCGAGCGCGCCGCCGAGCTCACTGAGTCGACCCTCGCGGTCGAGGGCACCGGGTTTTCGCTCGTCGACGTCACGCCGGCGGTGGGCGGTCAGCTCATCACCGTGCAGGGCATCGCCGGCCGCTACGACGACCTGTTCCTGCCGCTGTTCGGCCGGCACCAGGCGCACAACGCGGCCGTCGCGATCGCCGCGGTCGAGTCGTTCCTCGGTCGGGGCACCCAGGCGCTCGACGAGGACGTCCTGTCCGAGGGCCTCGCCGGTGCCACCAGCCCCGGCCGCCTCCAGCCGATCGCCACCGACCCGACCGTCGTGGTCGACGCGGCGCACAACCCGCACGGCGCCGCGGCCCTGGCCGAGGCCCTGCCCGTGGCGTTCCCGTCCGAGCACGTCGTCGGCGTCGTCGGGATACTCGGCGACAAGGACGCCCGTGGGTTCGTGCGCGCGCTGAAGGGCACCGTCGAGACCTTCGTCGTCACGCAGCCACCGGGGGAGCGTGCCCTCGACGCGGACGCCTTCGCGAAGGTCGTCGTGGACGAGGTCGGCGCGGACCGCGTCGTCGTCGAGCCGTCACTCGCCGCCGCCCTCCAGCAGGCACGCGACCTGGCGGACGAGGCGGACGCCGAGGACGCCCTCGTGCTCGTCGCGGGCTCCATCGTGATGGTGGGTGCGGTCATGGACCTGGTCCACCGGGAAGGCGAGACGAAGTGACGAACGCACCACGTCCCCACGAGCACGGCCAGCCGACCTCTCCGCAAGCTCCGCGGTCGTCTGGAACCGGCTCGCGTGGGCCCACCTCCCGGCCGGGGCGTGCACCGCGCACCCGCAAGCCGCGACGCGACCGCGGGGCGCAGGAGAGCCTGCTGTCGATCGCGCTCGTGCTCGAGGCGATCATGTTCTTCTTCCCGATGCTCGTCGTGTTCGGCAAGGGGACCCTGCCGCCGGCCCTGGCGTTCGGCGGCGGCATCGGCGCGATGATCGTGCTGGCGCTGGCCTCACGTCTGACCGGCAACCCCGCCGGTGTAGGGTTCGGGTGGCTGCTGCAGGCGGCCATCCTCGCCACCGGGTTCATCGAACCGTTCATGTTCGCGGTCGCCGTGGTGTTCCTGGCGCTGTGGGTCTTCTGCTTCGTCAAGGGCGGTCAACTCGACCGTCAGAACGCCGCGCGCCGGGCCGCCATGGGCGAGGACTGACCACCCCTCCGATCCCGCGAACACACTAGGAGTACTGCGTGTCCGACCTCGAAGAGACCCTCGTCCTCGTCAAGCCCGACGGCGTCGCCCGCCAGCTCACCGGTGAGATCCTCCGCCGCATCGAGTCGAAGGGCTACGAGATCGTCGACCTGAAGATGCTCACCGCGCCGCGCGACCTGTTGGACGCGCACTACGAGGAGCACCAGGGCAAGCCGTTCTTCGAGCCGCTCGTCGAGTTCATGCAGTCCGGTCCGGTCGTCGCCGTGCGCGTCGCCGGCAACGGCGTGATCGCCGGCTTCCGGTCGCTCGCCGGCACCACCGACCCGACCAGCGCCGCACCCGGCACCATCCGTGGCGACCTCGGTCGCGACTGGGGCCTCAAGGTGCAGCAGAACCTGGTGCACGGGTCGGACAGCACCGAGTCGTCGGCGCGCGAGCTCGCGCTCTGGTTCGCCTGAGACGCCGGGGGCACGACTCGTGACGAACAACGACCGACCCACCAAGAACGAGCGTCGCCAGCACGCGCGTGAGGTCTCGCGCCAGCGCGCCGACGCCGAGAAGCGTCGCAAGCGCCGCAACAAGTGGTTCCTGCAGGGCGGCATCGGCCTGGGCATCATCGCGATCGCCGCGATCATCACGCTCGTCGTGGTGAACGTGAACAACGCACCCGCCGTGTCCGCTGCCGGGCCGAAGAACATGGCCACCGGCGCGATCCAGTTCACCGGCGAGGGCGGCGAGGTCACCCCGGTGACCACGAAGGCCGTCACCGCGAAGGGCACCCCGTCGGCGGTCCCGACGTCGAACACCGACGGTGCGGTCGCGGTCACCGAGTACGTCGACTGGGCCTGCCCGGTCTGCAAGCAGTTCGAGGCCGCCTACGCCGACCAGATCCTGGACAAGGTGAAGTCGGGCGACGCGACGCTGGCCATCCAGCCGGTGTCGATCCTCGACCGCAGCTACCAGAGCTCGCGCTACGCCAGCCGGGCCGCGAACGCCGCGATGTGCGTCGCGAACTACGCGCCGGACAAGTTCCTGGACGTCCAGACGCAGTTCTTCGACAATCAGCCCACCGAGGGCACCTCGGGCTTGACGAACGCCGAGATCGCGAAGCTCGTGAAAGCGGGCGGTGCGACCGGGTCGAACGTCTCCGAGTGCCTGTCGACCGAGCAGTTCAAGGGCTGGGTGACCAAGTCCACCAAGCTCGTCACCGCGGACGAGGCACTGCAGGGCACGCAGGGCTTCGGCACGCCGACCGTGGTCGTGAACGGCAAGCGCCTCGACGACCTCAGCACGGTCATCACCGCGATCGACGCCGCGGCGAAGTAGCACCACGCACGAGCGAAGGCCCCCGCTTCCATCCGGAAGCGGGGGCCTTCGTCGTCGCGTTGCCTCGTGCCTAGGCGGCGCCACCGTTCTGCTCGACGAAGGACGCGAAGGCGTCGGTGTCGGTCAGGGAGCCGGTGAACTGCTTGCCGTTCACGATGATCGTCGGGGTGCTCGTCACCTTGTCGAGTGACGAGTTCGGGATCGGGTCGTTCATCACCCGGTTCGTGGCGTCGGCGACCCACCCGGCGAAGTGCTGCCCGGTGATGCACGAGGCGACCTTGCTGTTCGTCGCGCCGGCGTCCTTCGCCAGGGACGCCAACTCGTCGTTCGTCAGCCCCTTGGTGCTCTCGGACGGCTGGTTCTCGTAGAGCGACGTGTTGTACGCCAGGAACGCATCCGGGTCGTAGTTCGCCACACAGGCGGCCGCGGCGGCGGAGCGGGTGGAGTACTTCGATCCGAGGGATACCCGGTCGAGCAGGTTGAACGGGTGCAGTTCGAGCGTTGCGGAGCCGGCCTTCACCCACTGCTCGATCTGGTCCATCTGCGCCGTCTCGAACTGGTTGCAGTACGGGCACATGTAGTCCGAGTACACGGTGATGTTCGCCACCGAGTCGTCCTGCTTCGTCGCCGTCGGGGTCCCACCGTCGGGCGTGGCCTTCGTCTCGACGGGTACGATCTCGCCGCTCTGGCCGGTGAACAAGATGCCGTCACTCGCCATGTTGCGCGGCCCGGGCCCCGCGGGTTGCACCGAGTTCGCGATCACCAGGACGACCACGGCGACGACCGCCAGGCTGCCGACGATGATGCCGCTGATGCCGAGCGTCCTGTTGCGGCGACGTCGCGCCTGTTCCTTCGCCCGGGCTTCGCGAGCGCGCTCTCGGGCGGCGTCGCGACGGACCTTCTTGCTCTCGTTCTCGCTCATCGGAATCGAGCGTAGGTGCTGCCCGGACGGCGATCGGGCGTCCTGCCTGGGAAGCCCCCAGGAATTCGGTGACGTGTCATCGATGTGTCATCGGTGCCGCATCGGGAACGCCCAGCAGCGGATCAGAAGACCGTCAGGATGGTCGGGAACTTGATGATGATCGTCACGATGATGAACAGGTAGTTCGCCAGCGGGAACGCCCAGCAGAAGGGGAGCAGCACCTGGCCGAACCGCTGGGTCTTCGAACCGAAGCGGCCCTGCGCGGCGTTCCAGATCGTGAACACCCAGAACATCGGGATCGTCATCGACCACACGAGCATGCACCACGGGCAGAGCGCGCCGATGAACCAGACGGTCTGGGTGAAGAGCCACGTCACGAAGACCCACGCCAGGAACACGCCGGTGTTGAACGCGATCCAGAACCACCGCGAACCGTTGCGGAAGCCCGCGAGCATCATCACCGCGACGGCGATCGGCGCGACGAAGCCCATCACGCCCAGCAGCGGGTTCGGGAACCCGAACAGGTGGCCCTGCCAGCTCGCCATCACGTCAGAGCAGCTGATGAACGGGTTCACGTCGCACGAGAGCACCGTGTCGGGGTCGGCGTACTTCTTGAACTCGTCGAGCACCAGGGAGAAGGACCCGTACAGGCCGACGAACCCGGTGATCAAGAGGAAGACGGCCATCGCGATCGGACGACGGGGGGCAGGCGCTGACGTGCTCACGCCGTCATCATCGCACGCGGCTTCCGGTCCTTTCCGGGAGCGGCGTGCGATACTGGCCGGAGGTCGTGCGGGCAACCGCAGACCGAAGAGAGCTTTCCGGGCAGTGCCCCACGGGGCAGTGTCCGGACGATCAGGTGCGGTGAGAGCGCACCGTGGTCGGGACAGCGTCACTCCGACGCCGAGCCGACCCGGGCCGGGTGCCCGGACCGGAACGGCAGCGGACGCAACGAGAAGTTGACGCAGACCGATCACGAAGACAGCGAGCGCGGGGCGTCGACGCCACCGCCACAACCAAAGAATTCCCGCCGCCTGACAAGGGTGCGAGTGGGGCCGAGGAGTGCGCCAGTCCATGGTGGAGCAGAACAACGACAACACGACCAACGACGAGAACGCCCCGAAGCGTCGGACCCGCCTGTTCGGCGGACGCCGCGCCCGGTCGTCCGGCCAGCAGGGCCAGGGGGGCGCCGTGCAGTCGCCCGCCGTCGACGAGCCCCTCGCGCTGACGGACGGGGCACCGGCAGAAGCCGTGTCCGTCGCGGTCGAGGCCGTCTCCGCGCAGAGCGCCGAGCCGGACGACGTGAGCACGCTGACCGGCGACCTGCCGGTGGTCACGGCCGAGCCGACCGAGCCCGCAGCCGACGTGGCGGAGCCGAGTGGTGCCTCCCGTCCGACCGAGACCGAGCCGACGGCCGAGGCGAGCGAACCCGCCGCCCCCGCCGAGCCGTTCGTCCCGAAGGCGACGAGCACGCTCAGCCTGATCTTCCACGCCCCCGTCCTGCCGGAGCTCCCGCGCCGTGCTGCGCGGTACGAGCGCGACGAGGACGACCGTGACGACCGCTACGACCGCTCCGAGCGCTCCGAGCGCTCCGAGCGCGAGGACCGGTTCGACCGCGATGACCGGTACGACACCGACGAGCGTGAGGAGCAGGGCGGATCCCGCCGGCGCTCGCGTCGTCGGGGGAGCAGCGCCGACCGCGAGGCACGTGCGCCGCGCGAGCCGCGCGACCACCAGGAGCCCCGCCGCCGCGAGCCCGAGCTCATCACCGAGCCGCAGCGCATCAAGGGCTCGACCCGACTCGAGGCGAAGAAGCAGCGCCGCCGCGACGGCCGTGACGCCGGACGCCGGCGTCAGGTCGTGAGCGAGGACGAGTTCCTCGCCCGCCGTGAGAGCGTCGACCGGCAGATGATCGTCCGCTCCAGTTCGTCGACCATCGAGATCGGCGTGCTCGAGGACGGCATCCTCGCCGAGCACTACATCACCAAGTCCGAGAACGTGTCGCTGATCGGCAACGTGTACCTCGGCAAGGTGCAGAACGTCCTGCCCTCGATGGAAGCCGCCTTCGTCGACATCGGCCGCGGCCGCAACGCCGTGCTGTACGCCGGCGAGGTCGACTGGAACTCGGTCGACACCAGCCACGGCCGTCGCATCGAGGCCGCGCTCAAGCCGGGCGACAAGGTCCTGGTGCAGGTCACGAAGGACCCCGTCGGCCACAAGGGCGCCCGTCTGACCAGCCAGGTCTCGCTGCCCGGTCGGTACCTGGTCTACGTGCCGAACGGCTCGATGAACGGGATCTCCCGCAAGCTGCCCGACACCGAGCGTGCGCGTCTGAAGAAGATCCTGAAGGAGGTCCTGCCGGAGCACGCGGGCGTCATCGTGCGCACCGCAGCCGAGGGCGCGACCGAGGAGCAGCTCACCCGCGACGTGCAGCGTCTGACCAGCCAGTGGGAGGCCATCCAGAAGAAGGTCGCCGGTGGCCAGGCCCCGGTGATGCTGCACTCGGAGCCGGACCTGCTCGTCAAGATCGTGCGTGACGTCTTCAACGAGGACTTCACGAAGCTCATCATCGACGGCGAGGCCGCGGGCGGCACCATCGACGAGTACCTGTCGGCCGTCGCGCCCGACCTGAAGGACCGCGTCGTCCGCTACGAGGGCCCGGACTCCTTCGAGGAGTACCGCCTGAACGAGCAGATCGACAAGGCGCTCGACCGCAAGGTCTGGCTGCCCTCCGGCGGTTCGCTCGTCATCGACCGCACCGAGGCCATGACGGTCGTCGACGTCAACACCGGCAAGTTCGTCGGCTCCGGGGGCAACCTCGAGGAGACCGTCACGAAGAACAACCTCGAGGCCGCCGAGGAACTCGTCCGCCAGCTCCGCCTGCGCGACATCGGCGGCATCATCGTCGTCGACTTCATCGACATGGTGCTCGAGGAGAACCGCGACCTCGTGCTCCGTCGCCTGATCGAGTGCCTGAGCCGCGACCGCACGAAGCACCAGGTCGCCGAGGTCACCTCGCTCGGCCTCGTGCAGATGACCCGCAAGAAGATCGGCGTCGGCCTGCGCGAGTCGCTCGACGAGGTCAACGCCAAGGTCAACGACAACAACGCCGACCCGGGCCCGAGCAAGGGACGTCGCAAGGGGCGCAGCGGTGCCGGCAGCAACGGCGCCGGTGGCAACGGGAACGGCGGCAACGGCGGCAACGGGCACGGCAACGGCGGGGGCAACTCCGGCGGTGGCTCCGGTTCCGGTTCGTCGAACGGGCAGTCCAGCCAGGCGCACCAGATCACCGACGACGTGAAGAACGCGCTGTCGCGGATCGCTGCCTCGACGATCCCGCACGACGACTCGCCGGCATCGCCGACCTCGGCGGAGGCACCGACCTCGGCGGACGTCCCCGCAGCGACGTCCGCGTCCGACGACTCCGGTGCTGGCGAGCAGCCCACCGGGTCGAAGCGTCGGCGCCGTGGCGGCCGTGGTGGACGCAGCGGTGAGCAGTCGAACGCTCCCGCGACCGAGACCACTGAGTCCGCTCCCGTCGCAGTCGAGCCCGAGGTCGCCGTCGAACCGAAGCAGGCCGAGCCGAAGCAGACGGTCGCCGAGGCTGCTGCAGTTCCTGCTGCCGAGCCGAAGGCCAAGGCCCCGGCCCGCCGTCGGGTCAGCTCCAGCGCGACGGTGACCCCGACCGACAACACGGTCGCGATCCTGGACATCCCGCTCGGCGCCGCCCCGAAGCGCGAGCCGCGCCAGGTCGCCCCGGACGCCGAGTCGCTGTTGGACTCCGTGCTCCAGGCGCTGCCCGAGCCGAAGCAGCCTGGTCAGGGCCGTTCGCGGTCCCGCCGGGTGTCGTCGCCGAGCATCAGCGCCCCGGCCACGACCGAGGGTGCCTCCGGCGAGGACACCGACGGCGCCGTCATCCTGGGGAACTGAGCGTGACGAACCCCGGTGACCCGCAGCAGGATCGTGGGTACTACGGTGCGGGCTGGCAGCAGCCCGCACCGCCCGGACCCGGGGGAGCCGGTGGTTCCGCGCCGCTGTCCGGTGGGCAGCCGGTGGGTGGCGGGCAACCTGGTGGGCAGCCGCCGTACGGCGTCCAGCCCGCAGCCGGGGTGCCCTACGCCGCGCCGCGACCGCCGCGTGCACCGGCCGACCCACGTCGGGCCTTCGCGCCCGGCGCCTCGGTGAACAACACCGCGGGGGCGCTCATCGCCGTCGTGTCCCTCGTGCTGGTCGAGTTCGTGTCCGGCATCGTCGGCCTCATCGGGACGTCGCTCGTCGTCAGCCCGTTCGCGCACTACGGCGCGGGTGCCAGCTTGGTCGGCAGCTTCATCGCCTCGGTGTTCCTGGCGCCGTTCCCGTTCTACGCGGGGGCGTTCCTGGCGTTGGCGTTCCTGACGCCGATCGCCCGCCGCAGCCCGCTGCCGACCGTGCTGCTCCGCGCCGTGCTCGCCGGAGCCGCCGGGACGATCGCCCTCGCGCTCGTCGGCGTCTTCACGGGCGCGTTCGGTGCGATCACCTCGGGCGGGTCCCGCCTGGTCATCGACGTCGTCACGAACCCGCTCCGGAACGGGGTGCCGTTCACGGTGATGCTCCTGGCGAGCGCGACCGCGGCGTGGCTGTGGCTCGGGCGCCCGCGACGGAACCGTGGCACCGCGCCGACGACCGGCCTACCGGGCACGGTGCGGCCCGCCGACGCCGTCCCGCCCGCGACCGTGCAGCCGGGGCCGCAGCAGCCGCAACAGGGCCCGTACGGACAGGGTCTGGTCCAGCCGGACCCCCACGGGCAGTACGGCGGCCAGTACGGCGCACAGCCCCGTCCGGACCAGCAGCAGCCGCCGGCCGCTCCCTGGGGCGGTCCAGCGCCCCGCTGACCTCGGGTCGTCGCGCGTGCTGTCGTGGGGGCGCCCTCAGCCGTGTGGGCGGTCGCTGCACGGTGCGAGGTTGACCACATCGTGCGGCCTTCGTACCTCGCACTGTGTGGCCAACCTCGCACCGTGCGCGCATGCCCGTGACTCGACCGCGGTCATGCGAGGTCATGCGCGGTGCGGCGCACGCCTGTCGCCGCACCGTGCGAGGTTCTCCGGGCGGTGCAGCGGCCGCGGCACGGTGCGAGCCTCTGGCGACGCACCGTGCTGCCGACCTCGCACGCTGTGAGCAACCTCGCACCGTGCGCACGTGCCCGAGACGCGGCCGCGCACCGTGCGAGGGGACGGACGTGGCGGGGGTGCGCCGGGCCTCCTGTCCGCACCGTGCGAGGTTCCGGACGCCGTGCGAGCCGGCGTGCCCCGCACCGAGTCCGGAACCCCGCACCGAACGTGCCGGACGTGCGCGACCGACGCGTCAGTGCGCGCGCTTGTCGCGCTGCGCCACGCGCAGGCCGCTGCGGATCAGCCGCAGCACGAGCTCCCGGCCGGACACCGCAGAAGCCCCCGCGGCGACCAGTTCGTCGTACTTCGCGAGCGGCACGTCGTAGTGGTCGTGGTCGAACGCACGACGCGGCACACCGGCGCGTGCAGCGAACGCGTGGAGTTCCGCGTAGGATTCATCACTGACGAGGTGCGACCACAGAGTGTCGTGAGCGGGCCACGTCGGTGGGTCGATCAACACGGTCACCGTGCAATCGTACGTGTGTCGCCGTTTGACCGGACCCATGGGGATCGAGTATTCTCGATCCCTGGTGTCAGCGGGCCGTTCTGCCTGCGTCGCCGATCGGGCCCGGCCTTCCGGGAGCCGCTCGTGCAGAAGTGGGCACCCGAGACTTCCCTCAAGCAGAGTTACGTAAGGATTTCCACGTGGTTTACGCAGTAGTGCGCGCCGGCGGCCGTCAGGAAAAGGTCGAGGTCGGCACCATCCTGACCGTCGACCGTGTCAAGGCGGACGACAAGGGCAACATCGACCTCGCCCCCGTGCTCCTCGTGGACGGTGACAAGATCACGTCGGCGGCTTCCGAGCTCGTCAACGTGACCGTCACCGCCGAGGTGCTCGACGACCTGCGCGGTCCGAAGGTCATCATCCAGAAGTTCAAGAACAAGACCGGGTACAAGAAGCGCCAGGGTTTCCGCGCTGAACTGACCCGCGTCAAGATCACCAAGATCGCGTAAGGGAGTCAGCTCATGGCACACAAGAAGGGTGCGAGTTCCACTCGCAACGGTCGTGACTCGAACGCTCAGCGCCTCGGCGTGAAGCGCTTCGGTGGCGAGGTCGTCAACGCCGGCGAGATCATCATCCGCCAGCGTGGCACCCACTTCCACCCGGGCGCCAACGTCGGCCGCGGTGGCGACGACACGCTGTTCGCCCTCTCGGCCGGTTCGGTCGAGTTCGGCACCAAGGGTGGCCGCAAGGTCATCAACATCGTCAACGCGTAGTCGCGACGATCAGCTTCAGCGGGAGGGGCGGGCCGAGTGCCCGCCCCTCCTTCGCTTTTCCCGCCGACGGATCACGTCGGCACAACGCGCTGACGGATGCCGTCGGCACAACGCGCTGACGGATCACGCCGGCGCAACGACCTTCCAGGAGTGGAACCATGGCGACCTTCGTCGACCGCGTGACCCTGCACCTCAGCGCGGGGAAGGGCGGCAACGGTTGCGTCTCGGTCCGCCGTGAGAAGTTCAAGCCCCTCGCTGGGCCCGACGGTGGCAACGGCGGTGACGGCGGCGACATCGTGCTCGTGGCCGACCCGCAGGTCACCACGCTGCTCGGCTACCACCGCTCGCCGCACCGTTCGTCCAAGAACGGGCAGCCGGGCATGGGCGACCACCGCAGCGGCGTCAGCGGCGAGGTCCAGGAGCTCCCGCTCCCGATCGGCACCGTCGTGTACGACGAGGCCGGCGAGGTCATCGCCGACCTGACCGAACCCGGCATGCGCGTCGTCGTGGCCCCCGGTGGCCAGGGCGGCCTCGGCAACGCGGCGCTCTCGACCACCAAGCGCAAGGCCCCCGGCTTCGCGCTCCTCGGCACCGAGGGCTGGGCGGGCGACATCAGCCTCGAGCTGAAGACCATCGCCGACGTCGCCCTCGTCGGCTTCCCGAGCGCCGGCAAGTCCTCGCTCATCGCAGCGATCTCGGCCGCGAAGCCGAAGATCGCCGACTACCCCTTCACCACGCTCACCCCGAACCTCGGCGTCGTCGAGTCGGGCGAGAGCCGCTTCACCGTCGCCGACGTCCCCGGGCTGATCGAGGGTGCGTCGGAGGGCAAGGGCCTCGGCCTCGAGTTCCTGCGGCACGTCGAGCGCTGCGAAGCCCTGCTGCACGTCATCGACTGCGCGACCATGGACCCGGGCCGCGACCCGATCAGCGACCTCGACGTCATCCTCGGCGAGCTCGAACGCTACCCGGTCCCCGAGGGCCAGGTGCCGCTGCTCGAGCGTCCGCAGCTGATCGCGCTCAACAAGATCGACGTGCCGGACGCCGCGGAGCTCGCCGAGTTCGTCACCGCCGAGCTCGAGGGCCGCGGCTACCGCGTGTTCCCGATCTCCACGGCGTCGCACAAGGGGCTGCGTGAGCTGACGTTCGCGCTGGCCGAGGTCGTCGAGCAGGGTCGCGCCAAGCGCGCGGCCGAGCCCGTCGTCGAGCGCATCGTCATCCGCCCCCGTGCGGTCAACGACCAGGGCTTCACGGTCCGTGCCGAGGGCGGCGAGGAGCACCGCTTCTTCCGCGTCCGCGGCGCGAAGCCGGAGCGCTGGATCCAGCAGACCGACTTCACCAACGAAGAGGCGATCGGCTTCCTGGCCGACCGGCTCGCGAAGCTCGGTGTCGAGGACGGCCTGTTCAAGGCCGGCGCGGTCGCCGGTTCGACCGTCGTGATCGGTGGCGACGGCGGCATGGTCTTCGACTGGGAGCCGACGCTCACGTCCACCGCGGAGCTCATCACGAGCGCGCGCGGCACCGACGCCCGCATCGGTGCGACCTCGCGTCCGACCCGCAACGAACGTCGCGAGGAGTACTTCGAGCGCATGGACGCCAAGGCGGCCGCCCGTGCCGAGCTCGAGCAGGAGCGAGTGTCCGGCCTCTGGGTGAACGACGACGTCGTCACCAGCGACGACCTCGAGACCGGCGACGTCGAGACCAGCGACCAGAAGGACTGACCGCGGCATGACCGACACGACCGCCCGCACCGACCTCGGACCCGTCACCCGGCGCGAGGACATCCCGCGTGCGCGGCGGATCGTGGTCAAGGTCGGCTCGTCCTCGGTCAGCGGTGATGCCGCCGGCCAGATCGGTCCGCTGGTGGACGCCCTTGCCGACGCCTACGGGCGGGGCACCGAGGTCGTGCTCGTGTCGTCCGGTGCGATCGCGACCGGGTTCCCGTTCCTCGGGCTCGAGGGCCGTCCCGACGACCTCGCCACGCAGCAGGCCGCCGCGGCCACCGGTCAGAACGTCCTGATGTTCCGCTACCAGAAGGAACTCGACCGGCACCGGGTCGTCGCGGCACAGATCCTGCTGACCGCCGGCGACCTGCAGAACCCCACGCACCGGGTCAACGCGCAGCGCGCCATCGACCGGCTGCTCGCCCTGCGCGTGCTGCCGATCGTGAACGAGAACGACACGGTCGCCACGCACGAGATCCGTTTCGGCGACAACGACCGGCTCGCCGCCCTGGTTGCGCGGCTGCTCGGTGCCGACGCCCTGGTGCTGCTCTCCGACGTCGAGGCCCTGTACACGAAGCCGCCCGAGCAGCCCGGCGCCGAGCGCATCGACGAGGTACGGTTCGGCGACGAGCTCGCCGGCGTCACCTTCGGCTCCGTCGGCAAGTCCGGTGTGGGGACCGGGGGCGCGGGCACCAAGGTCGCGGCCGCACGGCTCGCGGCCGACGCGGGCACCTCGGTGCTGGTGACCGCAACGGCCCTCGTCGACCGCGCCCTGTCGGGCGAGCACGTCGGCACCTGGTTCCACGCCGCGCCGCGTCCCTGACACGGGTGGGTCCGTGCCCGGAGCGGTCACGACTCGTGGTCGGGACGGCGCCGACCGGTCAGAGACCGTCGGCGCGGGCGTCGCGGAGCGACGGTCTGCGACCGCCCGCGTGGCGCAGGACGACGTGTCGTGACCGGTCGGCGTGGTGAACGCGACCGCCTGGAGGCCCGGCGCGGGTCCCGGGGACCGGTGCCGGGCCTCCAGGCGGTCACGACTCACCGACGGACTGCGTCGAACGGTCTGGACCAGTCGACGGGGTCGGCACGGAGCGACGCGGCGCGACCGCTCGGCGTTGGTCGTACGACGTGTCGTGACCGGTCGGCCGGCGAGACGCCGTCACGCCCGTCACGGGCCGACGAGCGGACCTAGAATCGGACCATGTCGTCGATCGCGCCCGCCCCGACCCTGACCGACACGCTCGTGGCGGCCCGGACCGCCTCGTCGGCCCTGGCGACCGCGACGACAGCGGTCAAGGACGCAGCCCTGGTGGCGATCGCCGCCGGGGTCCGTGCCGCCACCGACGAGATCGTCGCCGCGAACCACGGCGACCTGGTCGCGGGCGAGGAGAGCGGCCTGTCCTCCGGCCTCGTCGACCGCCTCCGGCTCGACCCCGCACGCATCGAGGCGCTGGCCACCGCGGTCGAGGACGTCGTCGGCCTGCAGGACCCGGTGGGGGAGCACCTGCGGGGCTCGCTGCTGCAGAACGGCCTGCAGCTCACCCAGGTGCGGGTGCCGTTCGGGGTCGTCGGCGCCATCTACGAGGCACGACCGAACGTCACGGTCGACATCGCCTCGCTCGCGCTGAAGTCCGGCAACGCGGTCGTGCTCCGCGGGGGTTCGGCGGCCCAGCGGACGAACGCCGTGCTCGTGGCCCGCATCCAGGACGCCGTCGAGTCCGTCGGCCTGCCGCGCGAGCTCGTGCAGACCATCGACGAGTTCGGCCGTGCCGGCGCCACCGAGCTCATGCGCGCACGCGGCCTGGTCGACGTGCTCATCCCGCGCGGCAGCGCCTCGCTCATCCAGACCGTCGTCACCGAGTCGCAGGTCCCCGTGATCGAGACCGGCGCCGGTGTGGTGCACGTGTTCCTCGACGCGTCGGCCCCCGAGCAGCGAGCCGTCGACATCGTCCTGAACAGCAAGGTGCAGCGGCCGAGCGTCTGCAACGCCCTCGAGACGCTGCTGGTGCACGAACAGGCGGCCGAGCGGCTGCTGCCCGTGCTCGCGGACCGGCTCCGCGCCTCCGGCGTCACGCTGCGCGGCGACGACGCCACGCGGGCGATCGTGCCGGGCGTGCTGCGCGCCACCGACGAGGACTGGGCGACCGAGTCGATGGACCTCGACCTGTCGATCCGCGTCGTGCCGGACGTCGACGCCGCGATGGCGCACATCGCGCGCTGGTCCACCCACCACACCGAGTCGATCGTCACGAACGACGTCGACACGGCCGAGCGGTTCCTGGCGACGGTCGACTCCGCGGTCGTGATGGTGAACGCCTCGACGCGTTTCACCGACGGCGGGGAGTTCGGGTTCGGCGCCGAGGTGGGCATCTCGACGCAGAAGCTGCACGCGCGTGGCCCGATGGGGCTGCCGGAGCTCACGAGCACCAAGTGGATCGTGCGCGGGAACGGCCAGATCCGCGGCTAGACTGAACGGCGTCTTTCCCCGACCGAACGGAGCACCGAACGATGACCTTCCTCGCAGAAGCTGCTGAGCACGCCTCCGGGGCCCCGGCGTTCGTGTTCCCGCTCGTCGGTGCGCTGTTCTTCGTCTTCCTGGGCTTCGTCACCTGGAGCTTCCGCGACGTGGCGTACCGCCACTCGCAGAAGTTCGAGGCGACCCGCCACCACGAGACCGGTGTCGACGAGTTCGGCCACACCAAGATCTGATCTGCACGCGATGCTCGAGAGCACCGGACGACCGCGCATCGGGGTGATGGGCGGCACGTTCGACCCCATCCACCACGGTCACCTCGTCGCGGCGTCCGAGGTCGCTCGGGCGTTCGACCTGGACGAGGTCGTGTTCGTCCCCACCGGTCAGCCCTACATGAAGTCGGGCGTGACGGATGCCGAGCACCGCTACCTGATGACGGTCATCGCGACCGCGTCCAACCCGATGTTCACGGTGAGCCGCGTCGACATCGACCGCCCCGGCCCGACGTACACGGTCGACACGCTCCGCGACCTGCACGAACAGCGGCCGGACGCGCAGCTCGTCTTCATCTCGGGCGCAGACGCCGTTCAGCAGATTGTCGACTGGAAAGACCATGATGGTCTCTGGGACCTCGCGCACTTCGTCGCCGTGACGCGTCCGGGACACGACCTGAGCATCAGCGGACTCCCCGAGCGAGACGTAAGCTTGCTCGAAGTCCCCGCACTGGCCATCTCGTCGACCGACTGCCGCGACCGGGTGAGACGTGGTTCCCCCGTCTGGTACCTGGTCCCCGACGGGGTCGTCCAGTACATCTCCAAGCACCACCTGTATCGGAGCGTTGCATGAGTTCGTCCGACGCGCAGCCGCCCCTGTCGCGGCGCCAGGCGCGCGAGCGGGAGCGTGCCGCAGCAGCCGGTTCGCAGCCCGCGACGCCGCCGCCGACC